>CAXUFG010000013.1:0-4530 GCA_964250265.1 uncultured Pseudonocardiaceae bacterium
TGGTTGCGCTCGTGCTCCCGAGCCCAACAGCAGAGCTGTTCGATCACGCGCTGAGCGCGCTGCTGTTGAGTTCGGGAGGACCAGGGCGAACAGAAGGGTGCGCGATGATGGGTGGGTGCTGGCATGGCGGGTGCACACGCAGGGGCCGATGAGTACTGGCCCACTGCGCCCGACCCGCGAATCGCCGCCCCGCCCGGCTGCGGATGAGCTGCTGGTGCGGGTGCGGGCCTGCGGGGTGTGCCGCACTGACCTGCACGTCGCTGAAGGCGACATCCCGGTGCACCGACCGGGTGTCGTACCTGGTCATGAGGTGGTCGGTGAGGTCGTCGAAACACCCAGTAAGGAATGGAAGGTGGGCCAGCGGGTCGGCATCGCCTGGCTGCGCCGTACCTGCGGACGCTGCCGTTACTGCACCACTGGGTCGGAGAACCTGTGCCCGCGCTCGGTCTACACCGGCTGGGACGCCGACGGCGGGTACGCCGAGTACGCCACGGTGCCCACCAACTACGCCTACCCGCTGCCCGAGGGCTACCCCGACATCGAACTCGCGCCGCTGCTGTGCGCGGGCATCATCGGGTGGCGGGCGCTGGTCCGGGCGAACCTGCCGCCGCGCGGCCGGCTGGCCCTCTACGGGTTCGGGGCAAGCGCGCATCTCACCGCCCAGATCGCCCTCGCGCAGGGCGCGAGGGTGCATGTGCAGACCCGCAGCCCGCGGGCTCAGGAGCTCGCCCTGGCGCTGGGTGCCAGCTCAGTAGGGGAGGCTGGCGGCGCGCCCCCGGAGCCGGTCGACTCCGCGATCCTGTTCGCCCCCGCCGGAGAGCTGGTGCCCTCCGCACTGGCCGCGCTCGACCGGGGCGGCACCCTGGCGCTGGCCGGCATCCACCTGACCGACATCCCTGTACTGCGCTACCAGCAGCACCTTTTCCAGGAACGGCAGATCCGCAGCGTCACGGCCAACACCCGCCAGGACGGTCACGAGTTCCTGCGCTTCGCCGCCGACCACAACCTGCGGGTGGTGACCACCCCGTACCCACTGGACCGGGCGGATGCGGCGCTGACGGATCTTGCGGCCGGGCGGGTGCACGGTGCTGCCGTGCTTATTCCTTGACGGTCTCATCTCCCCACGGCGCTGCGCAGGCAGGCGATGACCTCCTCGTCGGAGCTTTGGGAGAAATCGGAATACCACATGCCGATCGCCTGCAATTCCCGGGGAGTGACCAGCGCGATCAGCTCGTCGGCGACATCGTGCAGCCCGCGGGCCCAACCGAACGGTGCCACGGGAACCGCGAGGACGACCCGCGCCGCGCCCTGAGCGCGGGCCACCAGGCAGGCTGCCCGCGCGCTCGATCCGGTTGCGATGCCGTCGTCGACGATCAGTGCGATCCGCCCGGTCAGCGGGACCCGGGTCCGATCACCGCGGAACAGCTCGGCGCGCCGTTTCAGCTCGGCTCCTTCCCGGCGGACCACACCGGCCAACGCGTCTCGGGTGACCACCGAGCGGCGAATAGTCTCCGGCTGGAGAAGGCGCACTCCGCCTTCGCCGATGGCACCCATGGCCAGCTCGGGTTGCGACGGTACGCCGAGTTTGCGCACCACGATCACGTCCAGCGGAGCCCCGAGACCAGCCGCCACCTCCGCCGCCACCCGGACTCCGCCGCGAGGCAGACCAAGGACCACCACGCCACCATGCACAGCCCGCGCAACCTCGGGACTCCGAAGATGCGCCAACCGCTGCCCCAGCTGCCGGCCCGCGTCGACGCGATCAACGAACACCGCGCTGCCTCCATCCATCGAGGTCGATTATCCGCTCTCTGAGATGGTTGTGCTCTTCAACGGTAAGGACGTGATATGGCAGCGAATATTCAAGACATCACCTCACGCCTCGGTGAAGCGATCGCGGGCAGCAAGGTGTTCGGCGAACCGATCGAGCGCGGCGGCTTGACGATCATCCCGGTGTTCCGCGTCAGTGGCAGCGGGGGCGGGGGCGGCAGCACCGACGCGGCGACGGTGGCCAGGGTTTCGGCGGCGGGATCCGGTTCACCAGCCGGCCGGTGGGGGTTTACGTGCTGGGGGAGGGCAACGTCTGCTGGAAGCCGGCGGTGGACGTCAACCACGCGGTAATCGCGGGTGTGACTGTGGTGATCACCGCACTGGCCGCCATCCGGTCGATGGTCAGGGGTGCGGCACGACGGTGAAGGCCGCGGAGAGCTCCTCGGTTCCGCATGTCGCCGAAACCGGGTAACGACCCGGTGCCGCGTCGGAGCGAACGGTGGCGGTACCGGTCAGGTGCCACGGTTGGTGACCGTCGGGATCGCTCTTCAGCTCACCGACCTGGAGCACCGGCGAGCGCACCGCGCCCAGATTGTCCAGGCACGCCACATCGAGGGATACGGTGGCGTTCCGCAAGCCCTCCTGGGGCGACAGCCGCAACCAGCTCACCCCAGGCGCTGACGCCGGCGGCGCCGGGGTTTCGATGGCCGGACTCGACGTCGAACTGGGTTGGGTAGGGCCGGGTTGGGTAGCGCCGGGTTGGGTAGCGCCGGGTTCACTTGACCCAGGTGCCGCCGAGCACGCGACCGCAAGCGCCGCCAAGCTGACGATGGCAACACCGGACCGGATACTCATATCCAGCTCAGCATGCCAGTGCTCGGCCCGCGGTGCGCGTAGCGACACAGCCGACGACGACAAACACGCGAGCACACCCACACGCGCCGGAACGTCAGACCGGGGGCGGGTGGTCGTTGGGGCCGCTCGGCTGCGAGGGTTGTGATGGCGGTCCTGCGGATTAAACTTGGGTCATAACTACAGAAACAGCCGAGAGGCACCCACCTGCTAGCGCGCGCGATCCGCAGGGAAGCACCGGAAGGCGACGGAGACATCGGAACGGGATTATTCCGTTTGTGCACGCCGGGTACCGGATCGGAACGCTAATTACTCCAAACGAAATGATCTCAACAATCTCAAACTTGTCGCCGGGAAGGCAACGGCCCCACCCAGCGGAACCGGGTGGGGCCGTTCGCTGGTCGGGTTAGTCGAATTCGCCGGCGCGGACACCGGCGGTGAACGCGGACCACTGCGTCCTGGTGAACGTCAGGGCCGGCCCGGTCGGGTTCTTGGAGTCCCGGACTGCACGGCCGCCGGCGAGGTCAGCGACCTCGACACAGGCAGCGTTACCACTGCTGCGGGTAGACTTGCGCCACTGGACACGGACTAGGTCATCCATCGGTGATGCCTCTTTCTGCTGGTCAGTGTGTGTTTTCGGCGAACTCCGCGAGCAGGGTCAGGCTCTCGTCGCAACCGAGGGCCTGACTGCGGAGTTCCCCATAAAGCGTAGTCAGAGATGCCACGTCCGACGGGTCGTCGATGATGTGGCCACCCAGCGCGTACTCCTGCCAACCGACGTCGGGTAGCAGACCCTCCGGGAAGCCGAGCACGGTGAACGCCCCGGACATGCCGCTGTGCAAACCGGCGTCGAACGGGAGCACCTGGATTTCGACGTTGGGGCGCTGTGCCCAGCCGAGCAACTGCTGGAACTGGTCAGCGGCCACGTTCGGTTGGCGGGCACAGCGCGCCAGTGCTGCCTCGGAGATCAGCGCGGACAGTCGCAGCGGGTCGCTCGCGGTGAGACGCTCCTGACGCCGTAACCGGGCCTTGACCCGCCGTTCCAGGTCGTCCGGTTTCTGCCCGCGGAGCGCGTGGATTTCCCGGGCGTACTCCTCGGTTTGGAGCAGTCCCGGGAGCAACTCCAGCTCGAAGGACCGCACCGAGCTGGCTTCTGTTTCTAGGCCGACGTAGTTGGCGAGCCACTCCGGTAGCCGGGCGGTGGACCACCAGCCGCGTTTACCGGCTTCGGTCCGCAGCTCTTCCAGGGCCTCCAGCTTCCCCGCGGCGCGGGCGCCGTAGTGCTGGAGCAGCACGATCAGCTCCGTTTTCCCGATGACGTTGCGGCCCGATTCCAGGTAAGTGACCTTGGTCGGTGAGCACCCGATGATGGCCGCTGTTTGCTCGCGGGTCTCGCCTGCGTCGGTGCGGAGCTGCCGTAGTGCCGCGCCGAGCTGGCGTTTCCGGATCGTGGGGCCGGCCATGGTCACGCAGCATAACGACGTAGCGATGGTACGTCACCTTATCGACACGTGACATTGTGACGTGCCATCTATTAGTCTCCATGAGACGTCAGTGCAGGCTGGCGTAAGTCGCCCGGCTCGCGCCTCTTGGGCCGGGCGGCGCCAGACCTAGGGGAGAGCCGCCATGGGCAGGCACAGCAAGGGACGTCACACAACACCGCAGCAACGCAGCACGGTCGCGACGGTCCAGGTAGTGGATACCACCGGCACCGCGCACCTAGTGACCCTGGAGGCGGCGACTGACGGGCTATCCCGGGGCCGGTACACCACGATCTGCGGCGGTGACGTGCTGCCCGCTGCGCTGGTCGCCCGGGAGGCGCGGCACTGCCGGTTATGCGCCCCGATACCGGCGCAGAGATTCCGGTGATCACCCGCAGGGCCCCGGCTGGTCACCGGTTGAGCGCTG
>CAXUFG010000013.1:4540-44099 GCA_964250265.1 uncultured Pseudonocardiaceae bacterium
CCCCCGGGGGCCCCCGGGTGGCCGCCCCCCCCCCCCCCGCCCCCGGGGCCCCCCCCCGGTTCCACCTCCCGATCCCATCGAGGAGATCGCGGCGCTCGCCGCACTGCTCGCCGACGTGGTGGAGCTGACTCGCAGCGGCGCGGTGTACCCCGGTCACATCGCGCTGATCGCCGAGCAAGCCCAGGGCTATGCGGCAGTGCGGCGTGCACTGCGAGGTGAACAGTGGTGAGCACCAGACGCGACACCCAACCGCGCCACGGAGCCGTGCCCCTCCTGCGGCACCACCCACGGTGTGCGGGCCATGCCGGCCCCGCCTACGGTCGCCGCGTGGGCCTGCGACCACTGCGACACTGACTGGGCGATCTCGGTGGTCAACCCACACCTACGCACCATCTATCTGAGCGACCTGACTGCAACGGCTGACGAGATCGGGCGATTGCACTGGACACTGCGGCAGATCATCACCCTGGCCGATGATGCGCCCCAGCTGCCCGACCGCGAGCTGCGGGCCCGACTGCTCACACTGGCCGCCCAGGCTGCCCGGTGACCCGCTGGTGGGCTACCTCGCCGCACGACGGTGCAGTGCACCTGATGCACGACGGTGACCAGCCGGGCGGTCTCAGAGCGCGCTGTGGGCATCACCTACCCGCCGGCACCCAACGGTACGACCAGCCACCCCCCGGGCCACCGTGCGAGGAATGCCGCCTGATCGTCATCGCGGACTTCGTCGCCACCGCCCCTTGACGGTGCGATGGGGGCCTAGTGGTCTGTCCTGCGTGCCGACGTCGCCGACGCTCAGGGAAGGAGCCCCCATGACCGTCACCGTCAGTCTCCCCACCACTGAAGTGATCAGCATCGACTCCCTGGCGTCGGTGAACACCGTGATCTGGGGATGCCGGATATGCGCCGACCACGGCACCGCGACCACCCGGGACACAGCACAAACCGAATCAGGTCGTAGGCCAGGTCGAACTGGGCGTCAGCAGCACGGCGGGTCAGCACCAGCGCGGCACGGACCTCATCGGCGGAGAATTCGTCGGGTGTGGGCATTCGGGTCAGGTCGTCATCCGGAACTGAACCACACACCCCGACCTCGACCATCGCTGCCATCACTGGGCCCGATCGTGATTGAGTTGCCGATAGCGGGCCGTGAGCAATGGACATGCGATCACGCTACAACCAGACACCGACAAAATCAGGCCACCGCAGAGGAGGGCGAACAACTCCGAGGAGAACTCTCCTAAGCTGACCGCTATGACACCCGAGGACGAGGAGTTCCTCACCGACCTGTATCGCAACCTCAACAAGCAGGCCGTGCCACCCACATCACCCCAGTACGTCCCGCTCGAGGAGATGCCTGGTCAGGTGATGGGGCCCGATGCGGTGAAGCTGCTGTGCCGCACCATCACGATGACGACGCCCGGGGAGAGCTTCTTCCTCACCGGACTGCGCGGCTCCGGCAAGACGGTGCAGTTGCTGCGACTGAAGCAGGATCTACGCCGACGCGGGTTCGCCGTGGTCATGTTCAGCGCCGAGGATTACCTGAACATGCACGAGCCACTCGATGTGGTCGACGTGCTGTTCTTCCTGGTGGGTGCCATCTCGGATCAGGCTGTCGAGAACGACCTCATCGACAAGGGGGACTCGGCAACATCCCGTGGTTGGTCGAGATTGCGCCAGTGGTTGTCGGACCTGCCAAGCCGGGTGGACGTGACGGGTGCCGAAATGAAAGCCACGCTGCTCACGACCACCGCAACGTTGAAGGCGGAACTGCGCCGGGACACCGCCTTCGTCGCACAGTTGCGCGATTTCCTCCGAGGCCGGCTCAGCGAACTGGTCGAGCAGGCAAACCGCATCGTCGGTGACATGGTCGCCGAGATGCGCAGCCGCTGGACCGACGGTGAGTGGAAAGGCCTGGTCGTCATCGTCGATTCGCTGGATCACAACCGGGCGGTGGACAGCGAGAAGTTCCAGCAGGTGCGCCGGGCATTGGTGAACCTACTCGACAAGGACTACAGCAATCTCCGCCTAGCACATTGCCGGACCGTCTTCACGCTGCCGATGTACGTGCCGATCGCTGCCAAGGCGCCGCGCCGGATCACCAATCTGCGGGTCACCGACCGGGAACGCAAGCCGAACGCCGACGGGGTGGGCGCCGCCCGGCGGGTGCTCCGGCAGCGGGCCCCGAATGGCGGACTCGATCGGCTGCTCGACGATGCGGCCATCGAGCGGCTCGTCCTGGCCTCCGGCGGTCACCTGCGCATCCTGCTCGGGCTGGCGATGGAGGTGGTGACGCAGGCGGAGTCGCTGCCGGTGGACGACGCCACGGTCACCTCGGCGCTTGAACAGGTACGCAACGGCATGTTGCCGCTCGCCGATGACCAGCGGGCGATGCTGCGCCGGGTCGCGGACACCCACGAACTCCCACTGGCCACCCAGCAGGACTGGGACGTGGTCGCCTCGCTGCTCGACCAGCACTTCGTCCTCGGCTACCAGAACGGGGAGACCTGGTATGACGTGCACCCACTGTTGCACGATGAGCTAGCCAGTGCACCAGAGCACTGACCCGGAGTTCCTCAGCCCCGAGGGGGAACGGGCCTGGACCTGGTTGCGCCGCCATCTGGACCGGGCGAATGCCTTCTGGCTCGCCTTCATCCTCACCGACGACCTGACGGCCCAACGCGTGCTGCGCGAGCGGGTGCGCACCAACCGCCGGCTCCGCGCCCAGCCGCTGCTGATCCTGCAGCCGAGCACACCCGATGAACTGACGGACTTGCTCGACGAGCTGGAGACGCGCGGTGCCGCGCCACCGGGATGCACCTGGGTGGCGGCGTCTCAACTGGCCGACGACGAGTGGCTGGCTGCCTGGCGGGCTTTTCTGCTCGCGCTGAACCACCGGCGCGACGTCCTGCGGGCCCGGCTGGGTGGCCTGGTGATCGTGGCTCCACCGGCGGTGAAGGTGGTGGCCCAGCGCGAGAGCCCGGATCTGTGGTCGGTCCGGGACCTGCTCATCGAGCTGGCCGCCCGACCTGTGGTCGTTCCCGGTTTCACCGAACCGAGCGATCACGACGGTCCGCGCCAGCGGGTCCACTCCCAGGGTCTGACCTACGAGTCGAGCGATCCGGAGCTGGTGGCGGAGGCTCAGGTGCTGCTCGCCATGCCGGTCGCCGAGCTCGCCGGCCCAGCCCGCGAGCGGGTTTCCCGGGCCGTGCACCGCGCCGCGGGGCGCGGCGAGAATCAGCTGGCCGCCGTGCTGCTGCTGGCCCAGTCCGATGGGTACCGCACGGCGGGGGATCCTGCTGGTGGCCTGCACCTCGTGCAGGAGGGCCTCACCTTGGAGGGCGTCGAGCCCCGGACCCGGGAGCGCTTGGTGGGCTCCGGCGTGGAGCTGGCCCTCACCAACTCCGAGCTGGAGCAAGCCCGGCAGTACGCGCTCGAGTGGGTGGCACTCACTGAGCGACGGGTCGAACCGGACGACCCGGACGCCCTCCATGACCACCTGGTCAGCCTCAACCGGCTGGGGGATGTCGTCCGTAGCCTGGATCCCACGCTCGCGGCCATCCACTATCAGCGGGCCCGCGACCTGGCACGAAGTGCGGCCGCAGACCTCGGCACTCCCCGGGCCCTCCGCGACCTTGCCCACAGCCTCAGCATGCTCGGTGACCTCGCCGGTGATCTCGGCGATCCCACCACCGCCCGCGATCACTACCAGCAGGCCCTCGAAATCCACCACGGCCTGGCCGAGCGGCTCGCCAGTACCCGGGCCCTGCGCGACTTGGCCCACAGCCTCGGCGCGCTTGGTGACGCCCACCGCGCCCTCGCTGAACCCGACAACGCGCGCAGTCACTACCAGGCGGAATTCGACATCTACCAGCGATTGGCCGACCGGCTCGATACCCTTCGGGCCCTCCGCGACCTGGCATACAGCCTCGACAGGCTCGGCTCGGCCGCCCGCGATTTGGGTGACCTCGCCACCGCCCGGACCCACCACCAGCGGGCCCTCGACATCCGCCAACGGCTGGCCGACCGGTTTGACACTCCCGAAGTGCTTCGCAACCTCGCGAACAGTTATAACAACCTCGGTGACCTCGCCCGCGCCCTCGGCGACCTCGCCACCGCCCGCACCTACCACCAACAGGCCCTCGACATCCACCAGCGCCTTGCCGAGCGGCTCCATACCCCTCGGGCGCTCCGCAATCTGTCCTACACCCTCGACCGGCTCGGTGATGTCACCCAGCAGCTCGGTGAGCCGGCCATCGCAGCCAACTACTACCAGGAAGCCCTCAACATCGCCCGGCGGCTGTCCGACCAACTCCACAGTTCCCAGGCCCCCCGGAGCGTTGTCTGGAGCCTCGGACGGCTCGGCGACGTCACCCGTGAACTCGATGACCCGGCCACCGCCGCCACCTATTACCGGGAGGCCCAGGAGATAGCCCAGCGACTGGCCGATCAACTGCAGACCCCGCAGGCTTTCAGTGACCTCGCGTGGAGCCTCGGACGGCTCGGTGCGGTTACGCACGACCTCGGCGACCTGGCCACCGCGCGCACCTACCACCAGCAGGCCCTCGACATCCGCCAGCGCCTCGCGGAGCAACGCAACACCCACCAAACCCAAAGAGAACTCGCCCGGAGCCTTGCGCAGCTCGGTGAGGTCACCCGCGACCTCGGCGACCTGGCCACCGCGCGCACCTACCACCAGCAAGCCCTCGACATCGACCGGCGATTCGCCGAGCAGCTCAGTACTGCGCCTGCCTTGCAAGGCCTGCGCGCGGGCCTCACCGATCTCGCTCGGACCGAAGAAGAACTCGGCAACACCGAACGCGCCGTCGCGCTCCGGGCGGAGGCGGCCACCGTGTCAGACCAGCTTGTCGCGCTCAGCGACGACTCATCCGACCACCCCAGGCGGTGACAGAGAGCAGAGCGCGGAATGCGGGATCTAGCGCAGCATGCCGGCGACGGGGCGCAGCCGGGGGGAGCCCTCGTCTTCGTGGTAGTCGGACGGGTTGGTCTCATCGGTGCCGTTGAACACGCGCATCTGGCGCAACACGATCGTCACCAGCACCGCGGCCACGAGATTACCGACGAGCGCAACGAAACCGACGTAGATCTGAATCGGCGAACCGGCGAATGGATGCCAGCCCAGGATCGACAACTTGTCCAGCGCCAGCGCCGACCCACCGAAGTGCTGCTTTCCGCTGGCCGGATTGGGCACGCCGTAGAGCATCACCAGGCCCCATCCCATGCCGACCACCCAGCCGGTGACCAGTCCCCAGATGTGGAACCAGCGGGTGTAGAGCGCGATCGCGACCATGGGCAATGTCTGCAGGATGATCACGCCACCGATCAGTTGCAGATCGATGGCGTACTGCGGGTCGATGAACACGATGAACACCACCGCGCCCAATTTCACCACCAGTGAGGCGATCTTGGCCTGCTTGCATTCCTGCTCGTCGGTAGCGTCGCGATTCATGTACACCTTGTAGATATTGCGGGTCCACAGATTGGCCGCGGCGATTGACATGATCGCCGCGGGCACCAGCGCGCCGATGCCGATGGCCGCAAAGGCGATACCGGCGAACCAGGACGAGAACTGACCCTCGAACAGCATCGGCACCACGGTGTTGGAATCGGGCCGACCGGTGGCCGCATTGACGATCGGCTTCGTGCCGGCCGCGATCGCGGCATAACCCAGCAAGGCGAGTAATCCCAGTAGCAGCGAGTACGCCGGCAGCGCCACCATGTTGCGTTTGATCACATTGCGGCTGCGGGAGGCTAACGCGCCGGTGACCGCATGCGGGTAGAGGAACAGCGCCAGCGCCGATCCCAGCGCCAGGGTGACGTACTGCAGCTGGTTGTTCGCGCCCAGCACGATCCCATCGGCGGTCGATTTCGTGGCGGCGAATTTCGCGTCCGCGGCGTCGAAAATAGAACCCCAGCCACCGAGCTTGGCCGGCAGGATAACCACCGCGGCGATGATGACCAGGTAGATCAGGGTGTCCTTGACGAACGCGATCAGCGCCGGGGCCCGCAGGCCGGACTGGTAGGTGTAGATCGCGAGGATCACGAACGCGACGAACAGCGGGGCATGCCCGGCCAACCCGGATCCGTTGAGGCCCATCGTGCGCAGGACCGCCTCCAGCCCGGCCAGTTGCAGGGCGATGTAGGGCATCGTCGCGACGATCCCGGTGACCGCGACCAGCAGCGCCAAGGTGGCTGACCCGTAGCGACCGGCAACGAAGTCCGCCGGGGTCACGTAACCGTGCACCCGGGACACCGACCACAACCGGACCAGCGGCAGGAACACCAGCGGGTAGACGAGCACGGTGTAGGGCAGCGCGAAGAACCCCATTGCCCCGGCACCGAACATCAGTGCGGGCACCGCGACGAACGTGTAGGCAGTATAGAGATCACCACCGATGAGGAACCAGGTGACCCACGAGCCGAACCGGCGACCGCCCAGCCCCCACTCATCCAGATGATCGAGGTTGTTCCCAGCCTTCCACCGGGCGGCGTAAAAACCCAGCCCGGTGACCAGCGCGAAGAGCAGTATGAAGATGACCAGCTCGGTCCAGCGCACCGTCATCGCCGCTCCCGGGTCTGCACGTACACCACCGCCACGCACGCCACCCCGACCGCGATGAACAGGAACTGCAGCCAATAGAACACCGGAAACCCGAGCAGTCGCGGCTCGTCACGGTTGTACAGCGGCGTAACCAGCACCAGCAGCGGCACCAGAAGCAAGAGGTTCCAGCTGCTCCAGCGCGGCGCCGAAGGTCGGGAGGACATCCCGACATTATGCGCATTCAGCAGGCTCAGCGGGGTAAAACGCGGCTACATAACCCCGCTGAGCCTGCTGAATGCGCCGAAGCTCATGCCTCCAGGCGCTGTTTGAGCGCGGCTAGCTCGTCGTGCATCGTGCTGGGTAGGGCGTCGCCGATCTTGGTGAACCACTGCTCGATGTGCGGGAGCTCTGCTTGCCACTCCTCGACGTTGACCGCGAGGGCCGCGCCGACGTCGGCGATCTCGGCATTCAGCCCGGAGAGGTCGAGCTGGTCCGGGGTGGGTACCCGGCCGATCGCGGTGTCGGCCGCCGCGGCCCGGCCCTCGATCCGCTCGATGATCCACTTCAGCACCCGGCTGTTCTCCCCGAACCCGGGCCACAGGTAGCGGCCGTCGGATCCGCGACGGAACCAGTTCACGTAGAAGATCTTCGGCAGCTTGCTGGCGTCGGCCTGCTTGCCGACGTTGATCCAGTGCTGGAAGTAGGCGCCGGCGTGGTAGCCGATGAACGGCAGCATCGCCATCGGGTCGCGGCGCACCTGGCCAACCGTGCCGGCTGCCGCCGCGGTCTTCTCGCTGGAGAGCGTGGCACCCAGGAACACCCCGTGCTGCCAGTTGAAGGCCTCGTTGACCAGCGGTATCGTGTCGGCCCGCCGGCCGCCGAACAGGATCGCCGAGATCGGCACGCCGGCCGGATCGTCCCACTCGTCGGCGAGCACCGGGCACTGCGCCATCGGGGTGCAGTACCGGGAGTTCGGGTGTGCACCGCGGCGGCCGGCGGCACCGTCGGCAGGTGTCCAGTCCTCCAGCCGCCACGAGATGAGGTGCGGCGGGCTGCCGCCCATGCCCTCCCACCAGATGTCACCGTCATCGGTGAGCGCCACGTTGGTGAAAATCGAGTTTCCCGAGCACAGCGTGCGCATGGCGTTGGGGTTGGTCCGCCAGCTGGTGCCCGGCGCCACCCCAAAGAACCCGTTCTCGGGGTTCACCGCGTAGAGCCGGCCATCGGCACCGAAGCGCAACCACGCGATGTCATCACCGAGAGTCTCAGCCTTCCAGCCGGGGATGGTCGGCTCGAGCATCGCCAGGTTGGTCTTGCCGCAGGCCGACGGGAACGCCGCCGCGACATAGTGGACGGCCCGCTCCGGGCTGGTCAGTTTGAGGATCAGCATGTGCTCGGCGAGCCAGCCCTCGTCGCGGGCCATCACCGAGGCGATCCGCAGCGCGTAGCACTTCTTGCCGAGCAGCGCGTTGCCGCCGTAGCCCGAGCCGTAGCTCCAGATCAGCCGTTCCTCGGGGAAGTGGCTGATGTACTTGGTGTCATTGCACGGCCAGGGCACATCGCGCTCGCCGGGTTCCAGCGGGTGGCCCACCGAGTGCAGGCAGGGCACGAAGGCCACGTCGCTGCCGTCGGGCGCGCTGAACTTGCACAGCGCAGCAGCACCCATCCGCGTCATGATCCTCATCGAGCACACCACGTAGGCGGAGTCGGTGATCTCCACGCCCAGCTTGGGATTCGGGTCCTCCAGCGGGCCCATGCAGAAGGGCACCACGTACATCGTCCGGCCACGCATACAGCCCCGGTACAACCCGGTCATGATCGACTTCATCTGGTCGGGCTGCATCCAGTTGTTGGTGGGGCCGCAGTCCTGTTCGGCCTGTGAGCAGATGAAGGTGCGTTCCTCCACTCGGGCCACATCGGAGGGATCCGAGGTGGCCCAGAAAGAGTTGGGCTTGCGGTCCAGCCGGGCGAACGTGCCGCCCTCGACCAGCTGCGCGGTGAGCCGCTCCCACTCCTGCTGGGATCCATCGCACCACTGGATGCGGTCGGGCGTGGTGAGCTCTGCGGTCTCGCGCACCCAGTCGCGCAGTCGTGAATGGCTGGTCGGAGCATCGTCGAGACCCGGGATCGTCGCTACCGTCACAACTGGCCTCCTAGCTGCGGGAACGCCAAGGTCCGCCCGTGGGCGAGCAAGGGCGGTGGGACGTCTAACGGATGACTACAAGGTTAACGCTGGGATCAGCCGGCGCAGGAAACCAAGAATGAGAAATGCCTCACAGCACCATTCGCCGCAGCGCTACCGTCGGTGAGCCGGGACCTCGAGCTCGGCCTGACACGACCCCGGCCTCGGAAGCGGCCAGTACCTGCTCCGTCTGGGTGATCCAGACTGCAGGTGAACCGGTGTTGGTGCTGGAACAGACGGGGGCATACGCGGCGAGCGGACGGTGGTGGCCGACCTCGCTCAGTCGCAACTGCTCGGGACCTGGCAGCGGCTCAAGGGTCTGCCCGGCCGCGGGACGTGGAGGATCAAGATCGGCGGGTTTCGACGAGCACCTCGGGATACTGTGGGCCTGCAGCAGCCAGACCAGGACGGAGAGCGGCTAGGAGAGTTAGAAGAGCTAGCTGCGTTCGACGTTCAGCTACAGTCCCATCGTCCGGGCACGTGTGACTGCGTCGACCCGATTGCGTGCACCTAGCTTCAGAAGCAGGTTGCGAACGTGGAAGTCCACTGTGCTACCCGACACGGTCAGCTCCGCGGCTATCTCGCGATTGCGCAGTCCCAGCCCAACCCACCGCAGCACCTCTCGCTCCCGACGGGTCAGCTCGACAATCGGCGCCTGGTGCCCGCCGCAGGACGTGTCGTGGAACGACATGTCGACGACGGCAACGTCATGGTCTCGGGCGTGCTGTAGCACCTCTAGCATCCGCGCTTCGGCCATCCTCGACGGCAGGTAGGCGCGGCACCCGCGCCGCAGCCACCTGTCGACGTCGGGCGGATCACCGGCACCGGCAAGGACCGCGACGAAAATGCTCGGTGAGATCATCCGGGCCGCATGCATCAGGGCGTCCTTGGTTGTATCGTCGAGCCCCTCGCCCAGCACCAGCCAATCGGGCCGATACCCGGACATGGCAAGCTGGCAGGCACGCAGTCGTGGCTCACAGCGCACGGTCACCCGGTACGGCTCAGCCGTCCCGGAGGCCACACCCGGCCAGCCGCCCACGATGAGCACCGTTGGTGGGCCCGTCGCCGCATTCCGGTCGCGCGCCACCGCAGCGCTGATATCTCGTTGCGTCGGGGTACCGACATCCAGAACGCCGTGCCACATGTCGGGCCCCTCTCCAAATCCCTTCTAATTACTTGGTCGCCACTCTATCACCCGTTCCTGAGACTTGCCGGAAACTCTGTGATGTACATCAACGTCGACCCGGGCCACAAATACCATTTTTTCGAACACGCTGAAACGATCGTGAAGAACCTCTGGCGACAGTTCATCGGTAGTGGTTGACGGCGATCTGAGTAGCTGTCGACTGAAATCCGGTTGACGCAGCCCGAAACTACTCAGGGCTGGGCACGAAAAGGGCGATAATCTGGCGAGTAGCTCTGGTGTTCCTGCCTTCAAGTGTAGATATCAATCCCCATACAACTTCTTGGGGAAGAGGAGCTCATATGTCTGTCGTCTCCGACCAGATATCCACTGCGCCACATCGGCGCGATCTTGACTGGCTTCGCTCATCGTTGCAATCCGCGATCGAAGTGGAGCACGCAACCCTGCCGCTGTATACCGCGGCCATGCTGTCGCTTGAGGTTCAAAACTACCCGACGTACAACGCCATCCGAAGCGTTTTGATGGAGGAGATGGTGCACATGGCCATTGCCGCCAATATGCTCGCGGCGCTCGGTGGTACGCCGAGAATACAGACACTCGATCCTGGCTATCCGTGCCACGGCCTGCCCGGTGGAGCAGAGCCGGACCTACGGGTTGGGCTCGCCAAGCTGTCGCGCGCCCAGCTGGCGAACTTCATGCGCATGGAGTCACCAGTGGACCTGCTTTCTCCGGAGTGCAACCACGCGGAGTACCCAACCATCGGTCGGCTGTACCAGGCCATCCGCACGGCGATCATCGACAACGCCGACGAGGTCCGGTCGGCCGTGGAGGCGGGTGGGCCGGCCATCCAGGTTGGCGACAACATCGGGTTCACCACAATCGACCGCTCATCGAACATAGATCCGATTCAGCAGCTCTGCCAGGGAATCGACGAGGTACTGGAGCAGGGGGAAGGCTCGACCGCCAACACGATCCGAACCGGCTCCCGATACCAGAATGAGGAGTCGCACTACGGGAAGTTCGCCGAGCTGCACTACGGCCGGCTCTACCAGGAACCCGATCCACCGCTGGTGTTGAGCCGCACAACTGAGCCACGCTTCTTCACTGGAGTCGAGATTCCATGGCCAGTCGTCGTCAACACGCTCGCGGTGCCACGCGATGGCTACGATGCCTTGCTCGACCAGGATCCCGGCGGTGCCGCCGTCCGTGCTGACATGGACACCTTTGACACGGTCTACACGGGCATGCTCAGTGCCCTTGACGCGATGTGGAACGGGTCGCAGGACACCCAGTGGCCGACGTTTGGCGAGGCGGTAAAGGCGATGGTCGAGCTTCGGGTGCTGAGCTGCTTCACGATCATGAGGACGCAGGTGCCGGAGCCTTTGGTTGCCGAACTTCCCGGCATTTACCCGGCCGACTACGCGCACCTCGCGCTCTACACCGCTCTGGACCAGCCGGTGTTTTACGGTCCGCGGTTTCGTAACACCACTGCAGCCACTGCAGCTCGGGGCTAAGCCGGGAGATGGGCCGAGGCCGCGAGCGCGACCGAGAAGGTTCGGCCGCCACCTGGGTCACTCATTGCCTCGGATCCACCCGATGGTGGTGGAGCAAGATCTTGTGCAGCGTCCGGTCCCCGCAGTGGCCGCCTGTCATGAGGGAGGCCGAGTGCACCAGGCCGGCAAGCCGATCCGGCACGTGGTGCAGGAACACGTCGTGGCGTGCTCCGATGCGCGCCACAGGGAGGGCGAAGACTAGGCACAGCAGGAGGGCTGCAAGCGCCGCGAGGACGAGTGCGACGGTCGTGTAGGCCGCAAGATAGTGCCCGGTGTCGGCAGGTTCGGTACCGAGGCTGCCGAAGAACACCATCCCCACCAGGGCGATGCCCAGTGTCTGGCCCAGTTGGAACGCGGTCGTGAGAACGCCAGCAGCCGAGCCCGCGTCCTCGTGCCGGATCCCGGCAAGCACCGATCCGATTAGTGGTGACATCCCGAGCCCTTGACCGGCTCCGACCAGCATGAGCGCCGGTGCGAGCGTCCACACACCGATCGAGTCGCCTGCTACCTCCACGGTCCATGCCAGACCGAGCATCCCAGCGCCAAGCAGTGCATAGCCGAGCGCGAGAACGGACCTGCCCATCCGTTCGACAAGCCGTGGGACCAGCAGTGATGCGAGGAAAAAGGTCACGCCGAGCGGCGTGAAAGCCACACCGGCCTCCATCGGGCTGAAACCGAGGCCGGACTGTAGCGTCACCGACGTATAGAGTGCGATGCCCAGTGCCGCGATGAAAAAGACAACGCCTATCACCGTACCGACAGTGAAGGCGCGCTGGGCAAACAATGCCAGGTTGAGGAGTGGCACATCTGTCCTGGCGGCAGCCCGCCGCTCCAACCATACGAACAGGGCGAGCGCCGGGCCGGACAGCACGAGCATCACAACCAGCCAGGTAGGCCAGCCGGCGTCGCGGCCGCTGACCAGTGGATAGACCAGCATCGTGAGGGCGGCGGCGAGCACCATCGTTCCGCGGTAGTCCAGAGTGCCGCTTGACGAGGAGGGCACGGCACTCATGAACAGCCCGCACGCGACCAGTGCGATCAGCCCAAGCACTGCGAGTACGAGCATGGCAGGGCGCCAGCCAAGACCGGCGATGTCCAGCTCGATGAGAGCGCCGCCGAGCAGTTGGCCGAACACCAGCGCACCGCCCACGGTGGCGCCGAAGGCGCCGAGTGCGGCTCCTCTTTCGCGGCCGTCGAAGGTGTCCTCGATGGTCGAGAGGATCTGGGGATAGATCAAGGCCGCGCCGGCTCCCTGCAGGACGCGAGCCCCTATCAATACCCCAACGGTCGGCGCAAGCCCCCCGGCGAACACGGCACCGGTGAACAGCCCGAGACCAGCCATCATCACCTTCTTGCGTCCGAGCATGTCTCCGAGGCGACCGCCGGTGATGAGTAAGGCAGCGTAGACGAGAGCGTAGGAGGCGATCACGATGCCGATCTCGCCCGCGTCCGCGTCCAACGACCGGCGCATCGACGGCACCGCCAGGTTGACGATCGAGACTCCCCCGATGACAAGGAAGGGCCGGTCAGCACTACACCGAGCACTAGCCACCGTCGGGGATCCTCGGTCTGTTCGCGACGCGGGGCCTGGGCCGCCTGATCCGTGCCCTCAAAAACCACGACAATATTCTTACTGACGATATCGGGATTCGTTCTGAGCAGTCCCCGCCGGTGCCCAGTCTGAGTAGCCTTCGCTATTACTCGGATGCACTTCCGGCCCGTGCGTTGAGTCAGGCGGTGCTAGACTGGCTCAACATTAAGAGCACATGCGTACGCCGGGAATCCGTCCACGGAACAGGTTCTGATGTGGTCACCAGTGCCGCTCCCCGCCCCGCCCGAGACCATTGCCTGGCACTATCCAGAACCATCGACGCCCCCCTTGGCATGGGTCGCTACGGGCGCATGTTCCCGGGTTTAGCGCCCCTCGTTATCGACGAAGGGCTGCTGCTCGCGTTAGGCCGGGTCGGCGGGGCCTGCGATGGATCGGCATGTTCGCGCGGCGAGTCCCGGAGTGTCGCGGCCGGGTGGCCGGTATTTGGTCAGTACCTCGCCCATGACATCACGGCCGACCGCTCCCCGGTCACCCACCACGACGACGAGGAAATGCTTCGTAATGTGCGGAGCGCGCGGCTGGATCTGGAGTGCCTCTACGGCGAGGGCCCGGCCGCTTGCCCATACCTATTCAGCAGGAGCGACCCGGCGAAGCTGCTCGAAGGCGCTGATGATCTACCCCGCAACCACGAGGGCGTGGCGTTGTGCGCCGATGCCCGCCAAGACGTGCACGTCCTTATCTCACAAATGCATCTCGGGATGATCCGAGCACACAACCGGGTCGTGGACAGGCTCCGGGCCGACGGTGTGCCGGAGGTCGAACTCTATGAGGCTGCCCGTCAATCCCTGACCTGGCATTACCAGTGGGTGGTGGTCCATGATTTCCTGCCCGTCACCATCGGTGTCGGCCGCACCAACCGCCTCTTGACGACGGGCTCACGGGTGACCTGGGCAGCGGACGGCACTGAGCCGGTTTGTGTACCCCTAGAGTTCGCCGATGCGGCCTACCGGTATGGGCACAGCCAGATCCGCGAGCATTACCAGGTCCGCGTCGGCGGACCCCAACTGCTCCTGTTCCCGGACCTACTCGGCTTCCGCCCCGTGCCCTCAGACCGGATGGTGGATTGGCGGTTGCTGCTGCCCTGCGGCGACGAGTTGCTCGTGCAGCGGTCCAGCCGGATCGACGGCACCTTGCCAGCCTCGCTGATCCGGTTGCCAACCGCACTGACTGGCAACCTCGTCGAGTCCGGCCACGCCTCACTCGCCTCGCGCGACCTGCTGCGTGGCACCGCTACCGCGCTCCCCTCTGGTGAGGCTGTGGCCCGGGAGCTGGACGAGAGCCCTCTCGGGCGCGACGAACTGGGTCTCATCGCGCAGGGGTGGACCGGCGAGACGCCGCTGTGGTTCTACGTGCTTAAGGAAGCCGAGGTGCGCGAGGACGGCGAGCGACTCGGCCCAGTAGGCGCGTTCATCGTGGGCGAGACCCTTATCCACATCATCGATGCCGACCCGCGGTCTTATCGCACCGTTGACCCGTCCTGGAAGCCAACTCTTCCCGGGCGTATCTCGGACCGGTTCACACTCGCCGATCTTCTCGTGCCTTTCTGAACCCCTACTGTCAGTACGGAGTGACTGTGACACCAACCTTCGCAATCCTGATCGTGCTCACCAGTCACGGCGCGCTGGGTGACACCGGGAAGCCGACAGGCTTCTACCTTGCCGAGGCAGCTCATCCGTGGAGGCTCTTCCGGAAGGCGGGTTACCGCATTGACTTGACCTCACCCAGGGGCGGGCGCCCACCGATGGACGGTGAGGACTTATCGGACCCGGTACAGCAGGAGTTCCTGCACGACCCCGAGATGCGTGCAAAACTTGACCACACGCCCACACCGGACCGGCTCGACCCCGCGCTCTACGACGCGATTTTGTTCGCGGGCGGCCACGGCACAATGTGGGATTTTCCGGACAACGCAGAATTAGCCCGGCTCGCCATCGGAGTCTACGAACGCGGGGGTATTATCGCCGCGCTCTGTCACGGCCCCGCCGCGCTGGTGAATATCATGCTGCCCGACGGCAGTGCACTGGTCGCCGACCGGGCGGTCGCAGCGTTCACCAATGCCGAGGAGGCCGCGGCTGGCCTGTCCGACATTGTTCCCTTCGCGCTGCAGACTGCGCTGGAGCGCCGCGGCGCCCGGCATAGCGGCTCGGAGAATTTCACCCCGCACGTCGTCGTCGATGGCCGTCTGATCACCGGGCAGAATCCGGCTTCTGCCACCAGCACTGCCCAGGCCGTGCTGAGTGCACTACGGATCTCGTGGCCCGACGACGTGTCCACACCTACGTCGACGGATTCATGACAGCCCCGCAGAGCCCGGTCACGCTCATCACCGGTGGCGCGAGCGGGCTCGGTGCTGCGACCGCGCGCAGATTGCTCGCCAACAGGCATCGGGTGGCCGTGACCGGTCGCGACAAGAGTCGACTCGACCGGTTTACTGAGGAGATGGGCGCGGGCGAGATGTTGTTGACGCTGCCCGGTGATGCCGCCGACGAGACCGCGGTGGACAGGGCCGTTACCGCGGTGCTCGACCGCTACGGGCGTCTGGACATGGTGGTGGCCAACGCCGGGTTCAACACTTTCGACTCGCTAGTTGACGGGAATGCCGATCACTGGCGGGACATGTTGCTCACCAACGTGCTGGGGCCGGCGTTGCTCGTGAAGGCCGCCCTGCCAGCGCTGCGGGACAGCCATGGCCGCATCGTGCTTATCGGTAGCGAAGCTGGAGTCGTGAATCGGCCGGGTAACATGTACTCGGTGACCAAGTGGGCAGTCACTGCGTTCGCCGAGAATACCCGGCTGCTGGTGACCCCGGAGGGTATCGGCGTCACCATGATCGCGCCCGGACCGGTAAATACACCATTTTATGCTGGGCGCGACGGTGGGATACCGGGCGGTCCGATTCTCACCCCCGAGCATATCGCCGACGCAATCGCCTGGGTGTTCGATAGGGCCGCCGGGGTAGACGTCAACACTATCGTCGTGCGCCCGACTGGCCGCGCCGGCTGATATGGGATTAGTAACCTTCTGACCACTGAGCGGCACCTACAGCCATCTATAGGCGTGTATTAGGCATCGGCTTGCGAAATCGATCCTGAGGTCAGAACGGCAGTACCTCCGCCGAATGTCGTAGTATCTAGGTAGCGGTCGCTTCAGAGACATCGTAAATGCACACCTGCTACTCACGTGGGATGGTGCAGCCGGGCCTACCGTAGCGGTACAACGTGCTTCACATTCGACGACGACGAGAGGGCGGGAAATTCAATGCCTGACATTACAACGATCGGAGTGCTGGCGTACCATCGGTGCAGCGAGTCGGACACGATCATTCCGTGGGAAATCCTCACCGGGGTCGCCTTGCATCTAGACGCGCAGTACGGCCGGAAACTTGAGGTGAAGCTTGTCGCACTCGAGCAGGGTCCGGTGGAGATGCAGATGGGTGCGCGCGTGGAGCCGCAGGCCGTGCTCCGTGACGGTGACCTCTACGACATGCTCTACGTCCCCGGCGGTAACGGGTCCGGTGTCGCCACGAAGAACCAGCGTGTTCTGGATGTGATCAAGAACCACTTCGACAACGAGCGTTTCATCGCCGCGAACTGTGTCGGGGTTGGGATCCTCCAGCGTGCCGGTGTGCTCGGCAAGACGCCCGTCACCTGCAGCCCGCCTATCTCCAGGCGGCTCAAGGAGGAGGGTGCAAACGTGATCGAGCCGCGGACGATGTGGCTCGGCTCACCCGACAACAGGATGTGGACGACCGCCGGGGCGAGCTCGATCAATGCTGGCACGGTCGCGATGGTGGCTTATCTGTTCGGCGAGGACGTGGGGCGCGAGATGTCGATGTGGTTCGACACGCTCGGTGCGGTCGGTAACGAGCTGTTCAACCTCAAGGGCCACGAGTATTACTTCTATCCCGAAGCCGAGGCCGCTCTGCAGGACGCCACGGCAGACACCTTGCTGCCGCCGCTTGCCTCCTGACTCAAGTTCCGATATCGGGCAGTCCGGGTCGGATTCCTCGTTTAGACGAGCTGGCCCGGGTCTGTTGCGTGCTACGACCTCGCCAGGGGGGACCGTGATCACCTGCACGACAGTTCTGCACGTTGCCGAGCGGCACCGGGAGGCTTTTGAACGGCTGCTCATGGCCTTGGGTGAGAAGGTTCGTTTCAATGAGCCGGGGACGACGGATTTTCAGCTCGTCCGGTCACGGGCCACGCCGCTAACCTATCTCGTCATTGAGCTATATCCCGACCAGGCTGCGCTTATCGCGCACTCGCAGACTGACTACTTGCAACAGGCGGTGCTCGAGTTGCTCCCCTACTTGACGCTACCGCCGCAGCTCGACTCTTTTGAACCGGTCGGCTGAAACCTCCGATTATCAGGAAGGAGGCGGTTATGCCCACTGAGATCTATTTCCACATTGGTGTCGTCGTGCCGGACCTCGCCAGCGCGATGGCCGAGTTCGCGAGGGTCCTCGGCCTGACGTTTGCCGACCCGGGCCGCAACCGCGTGCCGTGGCTAGCGGACCCCGACCCGCACCCCGAAGACGTGCACGTGACGTACTCTATGGACGGTCCGCCGTACTATGAGCTGATCGAGGCCTATGGCGACGGAATCTTCGCGGCAGGCGAAGAGGGCAGGATCCACCACCTCGGCCTGTGGGAACCGGATATGGATTGTCGGATGCGGACACTTGCCGCACAAGGGATCGGCCTCGACGCCATCGCGCGGTCGCAGGCCGGTGCAGTCCCTGACTGGATCATCACCCGGTCTGATGTCCTGGGTATTCGTATCGAGTACGTCAACGCGTTGCACCGGCCCGGTATCGAGCGCTGGGTGCAGACTGGAACCTTCGGTGGACTGCAGGGCTGAGCAACTGTAACCGGCAGTGGATTCAGTCGTCGTAGGTCACGTAGCTGCGGATTAGCGTGATCTCGAAGGCGACCTGTGCGGCCAGCACGGCTAGCAGCAACGTCTGCACCGCGATCGCGGGGAGCCCGTGGGGCACCGCAGCAAAGGCCAGTACCGCCGTGCCGAGGCCAAGGCGCGACCACGCCCGCCGGTCGCCGCGTGGTGCGGTAGCCATGTAGTGGATGAATCCTGCACCCAGCAGGAAGGCCGCCACGCCGCCGCAGAGGGTCCACATTGCCCCGGCGTTAAGAGAGCCGTGCCCGAGACTGGATCTCAGGGCGAGCAGCGTCGCCCCTCCGCTCGCCGTGATCCCCGCGAAGATGAGCAGGTGACCGTAGAGGTAGGCCTGGCCGGTGAGCCGCCACTGGCGTAGGGGACGGTGGTCGAAACAGTCGAAGTACAGCCACCACTGCGCAGCGGCGATGAGGAGTCCGCAGGCCCAGATCATTCCCGCCCGTAGCGTCGGTTCGCTCCCCACGATCCCGAGCGCGCCGAGCGCAATAGATTCGCCGAGCACGATGATCGTGAATAGGCCGAACCGTTCGGGGATGTGCGAAAGGTGAAAAGGTAGTGAAGCAATCACCCGGGTGAAGACGAGCGGGGGCAACAGCTCGATGACCATGCCGACGCCCCATATCCAGAACCGGCCTGGTGGTTCGGCGAGCAGTGAGCCGAGCCACACTCCAGCGCCGCACGTGAACGCGGCAAGATACCGGCGAGTCAACGGACGCGCCTCGGGCACATGCCAGTGCGCTCGAGCATAAAGCAGGATCAACAAGCCCCGCACCGCGACGTAGCTCAGGACAAACAAGACCGACCCGTGCTCCGAGAATGCGTCAGGGACCGCCGCGGCCAGCCCAACCACGGCCAGCATCGCCGCTATCACGGTGAGCCGGTGGGTCGCATCATCGCCGTCGAACCGGTCCGCATAGAAGGTGTATCCAACCCATGCCCACCAGACCGGGACGAACAGCGCCACGTAGCGGAGGCCGGCCGGAGTTGGGTCGTCCACGAGCACCGCCGCGAGCTCGGTGACGGCCACGACGAACACCACGTCGAAGAAGAGTTCAAGTGCTGAGGCGTGCCTGGCTTCCGGGGGTGCGCCCGCGACGTTGCGCAGGCGCGGAGGCCCGTCGCGACGGTGCAGCAGCTTGGTGCACCGCCACCGGGTCCCTCCCTCAGCCCGCGTCACGTCGTACGTGGTCGGCGTCGGAGTAGCCCTTGATCAGGATAATCCGGCCGTCGGCCGATATGGTGAAGACGTCGATGCCGTCGATGCAGACCGAGCGCTCGGCGCTGTGCTGGGTGATCCGAAAGACGAGGGCACCCTGGTTTCCGGAGATGACTAGATCACGGATCTCGAAGTCAATCTTATCGATCTGGGTGTAGAGCCCATCCCAGAACGCGGCTAACGCTTCCTTGCCGACGCGCGGCAGCGAACCAACCGGGTCTACCTGGGTCACTCCATCGGTGAGTGTATCGAGAAACATCGTCCTGTCCCGCCGATTGAAACTCTCGACATAGGACTGCACTGCTCCGCGGATCTGCTCGCTAGTGGGCATAGCCTGCTCCTGTCTGGATGGGTTCCATTGATGATCGGCCTGCACATTGTCGTCCACACCCGAGGCGGTGTCCTCGATTTCCCATACGAATCGAGCCATGAAGTTGTCAGTGACGTCCGGGTGCTTCGCCGTGATAAGGTCGCCGTCGACCACGATCTCTGCCGTCGCTGCTCCGTCGTAGACGACGTCACCGCCAGCGTTCTCGACGTCGCACACAATGTTGTGCGCGCAGGTGATATGTCGCCCGCGGATGAGGTCGGGATCGGCGCAGAGCAGCCAAAGAGAATGGCAGATTGTGCCGATCTTTACACCGGGAATACCCATCGCGCGGCGCAGGAACTCCACCGCGGGGGCGGCATTGCGGCGGCCCTTGCCGACCGCTACCTCGTAGCGTAGCCGGTCCATCGCGTAGGCGCCGATGAGAATGATGCCCCGGTAATCTGCAGGATTGGCGTCCTTGACCTCGGTCGTGACTGTCACCTGCTCTTCGACGATCCCATTATCGGGATTGCCGCCGAATGTCAGCTGCGGCTGACCCCACAGGTGGGTCAAGTATTCCAAGTCATACCCGCGGCTCGGGAAGTACTCGTTGAACCGGCGAAACTCCGTCTGGTCGAAGTGGTCCTCGATGAGTACGCCAATCTTCCCCCTCCCGGCATCTCGCATATCGGGATCCATCACGCGAGTCCAATCGGCTTGTAGAGCGATCCAGAATCGAAGAAGGCCTGTACGTCCTTGATTCGGTTGTTCTTGATGCGGAACAGGTTCATGCCACAGACGATGATCGACGCACCGGTCGGCGCGGCGCCCATGAACTCGCCGTGGTGTGTGCCCGTTATGGTGAACGCTGCAGCGACTTTGTCGCCCTCCTCGACGATGTCCCCGACGGTGAACACCCGATCGGGGAAGCCAAGGTACCAAGTCTTTGCGAACTGCTTGTACTCATCAATCCCATGGATCGCTTGCGGCGAGATCGGATTCCGGAATGTGACGTCGTCGCACATGATCTCGTCGGCGACCTCGAGCTGACCCGGTGCCGTCAAGAACTTCTCGTAGTATTGCCGGACCAGCTGCGCACCCTCTCCCGACATGGTCACACACCCCGCGCCAGCCACTCGGCGGCCCGCTCACCGATCACGTAGCAGGTCAAGTTCGGATTCCCGCTCACGTGGTCGGGCATCACCGAGGCGTCCACGACATTCAGGCCGCTCAGACCGTGCACGTGGAAGTGCTGGTCGACGACGGCAGTGGAGTCGTCGGAAGCGCCCATCCGGCACGTGCCAACGGGGTGCCACAGCGTGGCCGAGTGTTGACGGACATAAGACATCAGCGCGACGTCGTCGTCCAGCTCGTCCTCGGTGAGTGTGTCAGCCATCCCCACCGTGAGCTCCTTGACCGGGTCCGAGTTCGCGACACTCCAGCACAGCCGGATGCCATCGACGGCGATCCTGCGATCCTCAGGGTCCCCGTAGGAGTTGAGAACGATCTTCGGTGCGGCGGCCGGATTGGTGCTGGTAATGCTCACGCTGCCGCGGCTTCGGGGCTTCTGCAGGACGCTCATCACGCTGATCGGCCGGTGGGTCACCGGCACGTAGCGGCTCACGAAGTACAGCTGCATATTGTTGAAAGCGTCGGTGCCCGGCGCCGTGTAGCGGGTGAGCACTTGCACGTCCGGGTCGTCGGGATCGGTCACCCCAGGTCGCGGGATAACCCCGACCGTGATCTGTTGGTGCTCGATAAGGTTTGCGCCAACGCCAGGCTGGTGGAGTATCACCTCCACACCAAGTGCCCCGAGCTCGTCTGCGGGCCCTACGCCCGAACGGAGCAGGATCGCGGGCGTATTGAGAGCCCCGGCGCACAGTGTGATCTGATCCCCCAGCACCCGCTGCACCGTCCCGCCGCCCTCCAGCTCCACACCGATCGCCCGGGTGTCGTCGAACAGCACGCGGTTTACCAGAACATTCGGTCGGATCGTCAGGTTCAGCCGGCTGCGTGACCGGCCGAGGTACGCGATGGCGGACGAGATGCGCAGGTCGCCCTCGCGGTTCATCGGGATCGGACCCACGCCGGAGCTACTCGGGTCGTTGTGGTCGGCGACATAGCCGAAACCCTGGGACAGGCAGGCGTCGAGGTAGGCCTTCTGCAGCGGCACCAGCTCGTCATGGCGCCACCGGATGATCGGCGTCGGGCCGCCGGAGCCGTGAAAGGACCCATCGACGTCGCGGTCGTCCTCGATCATTCGGAAATAAGGAAGCACCTGCTCCCAGGACCACTCGTCGTTGCCCAGCTTGGCCCAGCCGTCGTAGTCGTCGGGTACGCCGCGTAACGCGATCGCCCCGTTTACCGCGGAGCACCCGCCCGCGACCCGGCCGCGGGCGTAGGTCAGGGTGCGACCGGGCACGGCCTGAGCGCTGTAGCCCCAGTCGTGCTCGGTCACGGAGACGGTCCGTGCGTTGCGCAGGTCCGAGGGAATGTCGGCAGGGTCAGCCCAGTCAGGTCCTGCCTCCAGCAGCAGCACTGAGCACGCCGGGTCCTGCGCCAACCGGGACGCAAGAACCGCCCCGGACGAACCGGCACCGACGATGATGTGGTCGTAGACCATCACTATTGTTCTCCTATCGAGAAACGCTCGCACGGTCGCGCGTCGTGCGCGAGACCTTGGTCGGAAGTGCTGGGCCGCTCAGGGCGCGGAGATCAGCACAACCACGCTGCCGGCCTCGACGTGGTAATTGGCACCGAAGACGACCACTTCTTCCCCTGGGGCGGCGACGTCACGGGGCGACGGCAGTGCAGTGTCTACGCAGCGGAACCACCGGCGGCCCACCAGCTTCGGGATATCGAACTCCAACGGCTGGTCCTCCATGTTGAGCATCGCGTGCAGGTCGGTACCGCCGTCATGGCCACCGAGAGTGAAGGCCAGCACTGCTGAATTTGGGTCGTTGAAGCCCGGGCTGTACAGCCGGCAGCCGTGCCAGGCGATGTCGGGTAATCCGCGCGAGTTGGGCACACCGGTGAAGTAGCGCTGACGGTGCAGCTCGGCATGGGCCCGTCGATGCCGGATCAAAGTGGCAAAGAAACGATGCAGCTCGCTCTCGCCACGGGCCTTGTGCCAGTCGAACCAGGTCATTTCATTGTCGTGACAGTAGGCGTTGTTGTTGCCGCCTTGGGTCCGCCGCACATCGTCGCCTTCGAGGATCATCGGCACACCCTGGGACAGGATCAGGATGGTGACGAAGTTGCGAATCTGCCGGTCGCGGCGGCGCTGTACTTCGGGTGGCGCGGGCTCGCCCTCGACTCCGCAGTTCCAGCTGAGGTTGTTGTCGTTGCCATCGCGGTTGCCCTCGCCGTTCCTCTCGTTGTGCTTACGGTCGTACGACACCAGATCGTTGAGCGTGAAGCCGTCGTGCGCGGTAATGAAATTGATGCTGTTGATGGGGGCGTGTCCGGTGGACTCGTATACATCGGAGCTGCCTGCGATACGGCTGGCGACGGCAGCGGTGACGCCGCGCTCGCCACGTACAAACCGTCGTACGTCGTCACGGAACCGGTCGTTCCACTGCGCCCATCGGTATCCGGGGAAGTACCCCACCTGATATAAACCCGCCGCGTCCCAGGCCTCTGAGATAATCTTTGTGTCGGCCAGGGCATCGGTCAGCTCGACGCTCCACGGCACGGGGGCGAAAGGCATGGGATCCCCATTCGGGCCGCGAGACAAGATGGATCCCTCGTCGAAGCGAAAACCGTCAACGTGCATCTCCCGGACCCAGTACTCAAGGCACTCCACGATCAGTTTCTCCACCACCGGGTGGTTACAGTTCAACGTGTTGCCGCAGCCGGAGTAGTCCACATAGTACTGCCGGTCCGACTGTGACAGGTGGTAGTACACCTCGTTGGCCAAACCCTTGAAGCTGATCGTCGGGCCGAGATGGTTGCCCTCGCCGGTGTGATTGAAGACGACGTCGAGAATGACCTCGATCCCTGCCTGGTGAAGGGCCTTGACCATGTCGCGGAACTCCCGGACATGGTCCGCGGGGTCGGCGGATACGCAGTAGCCGTCGTGCGGGGCAAATAGCGCCAAAGGGCTGTATCCCCAGTAGTTCGTGAGCCGTGTGCCGTCTGGCAGCTGCTGATTCAGCTCCTGCGGATCGAACATGAAAACAGGAAGTAGCTCGACGGCGGTAATTCCTAGCGAGAGCAGGTAGGGAATCTTCTCGATGATCGCAGAGAATGTCCCAGGATTGCGGACTCCAGAGCTCGGGGAGCGGCTGAATCCACCAACGTGCATCTCGTAGATCACCGTCTCGTGCATCGGGCGATTGAGCGGCCGGTCGCCCTCCCAGTCATACCCCGAGATGTCGACGACAGCGGCGCGCATCGAGTTGGCGACGTTATCTCCAGGCTGGCACGCCGCGCTCCGATCCCACACGCACCGGCTCACGCCGCGCGCGTAGGGATCGAGCAGCACCTTGTCGGCATCGAAGCGGCGCCCGCTGCCGGATGGGTCGGCGGCTCCGTCAACCCGATAGGCGTAGTGCGCGCCGGCTTCGAGGCCTTCGACATAGATGTGCCAGAAATGAAACGAGCGGTTCACCTGCGGGTCCAGCAAAATGACGTCATTGGCTTGCGGGCTGCCCGGGTTGTCAAACAGCAGTAGCGAGACATGTGTCGCGTCCTGCGCGAATATCGAGAAGTTCACTCCGCCGTTGTCAGGGACCGCGCCCAGCGGGTGCACGCATCCCGGGCCGAGCTGATACCGCATCCGCGGTTGTAACTGGGTCATCGTCAGCTCCTTGACGTCGTCTTCGGTGACCCACCGGCTGCGGCCACCGGTGGTGGGACGAGCTCGGAGAGCTCGCGGACCGCCGTGGCTTGCTCTAGGAAGCCGACGGCCTGCAACGTGTCCAGTACCTCGTTGCTCGCTCCCACCACAAAGATGTCGGTGTCGACATCTACGGTTTGGCAGGCGAAGACCAGGCCGCGGGCGCTCACCTTGGACATCGATCGGACATCCTCCATCCGTAGTACCAACCTCTCTGGTAGAGCGCCGATGATCTGCGCAAGATGGGAGCGAAGCAGTGCCTGGGCCTGCTCATCGATGTCGCCATCGAGCACCAACTCGGCGACGTCTGCATTCAGGTTGAGCCGCATCCCGTAGCTGAGCCCTGCGGGCGCAATCCGCACCCGGACGTTGAGCTCCTCGCCTGTGCGCGCGGCTGTGGCACCTGACGGCCCCATCCAGGGGGGCCTACCGGCGCCCGCTGCCCCGAGGGTCTCGCGTGGCTGCTCGTCTGGCAGCCGGACCGTCATCGCCTCGGAGTCGAAGTCGGTCCAACGCTCGTCGTTGATCCACACGGATTGCAGCACCACACTGCCTGGCGGCAGCAGGTCCGGCTGGACCCGCAGAATGTCGTCTGGGAAGCCGCCGCGTACGGGTTTGAAAAACAGATCCATCGGCTGTTTGCGGATCAGCAGGTTGCCGTAGACCGTCGCCAGGTAGCACAGCTCGAAGGAGTGGTAGCCCGACATCGAGTGGCTACCCTTGAGCCGCTCATTGCCGAGTAGGTAGGGCAGCCCGTTCGCCAGGACGTTGAAATACACCCCGCCGGAGTCATGATCGGGAAACCAGGCATTGTAAAAGGAGCTGGACTCCCTTGCCAGCCTCAGGTGATCCTCGTTTCCGAGCGAGCCGGTCAGGATGAGGTAGGCGAGGATCGCCTGCTCCTGCTGCCACCACGCCTTCCGGTCGTGCCAGACCAGTCGGTGACGCTCCTCGCCGTCGGCCCGGCCGCGCTCCATGACGTCATACCAGCCGCCCCTCTGTAGGTCCATGCCAACCGTTGGCATGATCTTTGCGATATTCGTGGCAAGCTGGACATAGCGCTCGTCAGGGCGCAGGTGATGGATCCGCATCAGGGTCCACGCGATTTTAAGGTTGTGCCCGACCACGGCACGATTACGCTGCCATCCCCATGTGGTGTCGGCACTCCAGTCCTCGTAGAAGCGTTCCTGTACGAACGGACTGCGGTCAAAGTCGGGAAACCGGGTCGTGATGAGATCTGCGAGTTCAGAAAGGAAGTCGGCGTAGCGTTCATCACCAGTGGCCAGCCATAGGTTGATCAGATATGCGGGCGCATGGTCCCCGATTGAGTTCCAGTTCTTTCGCGCTCGGTCACCCGCTAATGACGCCGACCGAGGGTCAAAGTTAACTGGGTCGACGTGTGAGAAGTAGCCTCCACGGTCGCGGTCGAGAAAAAACCGATCGAATAGTCCGATGGTGAGGTCAGCATCGTGTAGGATCCGCGGATCGCCGCATACCCGGTAGGTTTGCACCGGGCCGGCAAGTGCGTAGATCTGCTCGTAGGCAGGCACAGCGTCATAGTCGTCGCCGAACTGAGAGGCGAGCACTTTCCGCTCGCGACCGCCGCTGACGTCGATCCCGTGGTACCAGAAGGCAACGCCGTCCTCGTCGTCCACCACACGCATGTGCTCGCGCAGGTACTCGGTGCCGCGTTCGGCGGCCTCCAGGAACCGATCGTCACCCGTAAGCATATAGGCAGTTGCGAAGCCATAGACAACGCGGGAAATAGTGTCGGTCTCCTGCCGGGTTCCCCCCGTCAGCTGCCCCTCGACTGTAAGCTGTGTCCGGTAGCGGCGGTAATCTATGACCCCATCCGAGAATTGGGCTCGCAGGTAGAACTCGCCGAGTTGACGGATCTGGTTGATCCACCAGTCGGGTTCCTCGAACCGGTATTCACCCGCTGACTGTCCCATCAGTACGAGGTGCTTAGCCTCGAACCTGGGCTGCTCCCCGTCAGGATAGTAGATGCCCTGGACGAAGACATACCGATCCTGCACGAGCAAGTCCTCGATCGTCCCGTCGGGCGCTGCGAACGGTTCGCCCAGATTGCGCATGATCTCTGCATAGGTGGTGGCTGTGACCTTGACCCGAAAGACTCGACCGTCCGTAGTGCGCAACCCGAAGGACCCACCATGCGGATCAAAATCGATCACGTACCCGGCGATGGTGTCGGAGAAGGTGAAATCCATCGAGTTATCCCCATTCGCTGTGTGAACGTCGACCGGCGACAGACCAACTCAGTCTGAGCCGCACACGTGCACACCGGAACTGGCTGTTGCGCCAGTCTTTGATTGCGGGGGTTCAGTCAGGTCCGATTGCAGCAGTCCAGCGGGTCGCCGGTGGCCGGGGTGGCGATAACTGCTGCACGCCCCGCTTAGGTGGACCGGCCCTCACCCGCAGGAGAAGTGGCGGGTCGCCACCTCAGCTCGACCACGGCCTCCCCGACGAGTAGCGCGGCGAGGAGAGCGACGAAGATCAACGGATCCTGTACCGACCCTGCGAACCCAAGGGTAAGAATGGTTCCCGCGGTCGCCACGCGCATTACTACGATCCAGTCGGTGCTGCGGTTGGCGGCACGAATCGCCGCCATCGCGAACAGGTATGCAGCGAGGCCGCCAGCGAGTGGGAGCCGGTCAGCCAGTTTAAGGGCCGCATCATGGGCAGCTGCCTCAACCGCGAACTCGACACCGACGGCCGCCGCGGCGATCCCCGCGAACACAAAAAAGTGACCCTGTGCCCAAACGAAACGGCCGGTGAATCCGCGGGCGACGGGCATGCTGTTGAAGAGTTCGAAGTAAAGCCACCAGATCACGGCGGCCAGGCTGAAGCCGAGCACTGCCACGACCACCGCGACGGGGCGTGCACCCGTTTGGAGGCCGGCGACGGTCACGACGACCGACTCGCCCAGGACGACGATCGTGAACAGGCCGTAACGCTCGGCGACGTGCTGGGGATCGAATGGCTCTAGGGACGGCTCGACCGTTTCCCAGCCGCCGAACACGAACGTCGCGATGAGGAGGAGCATTGCTACGGCCCACACGAACGGTCGGACGCTCTCGTCAAAGGCCAGCGACGAGAGCCACAGCGTGGCTCCAGCGGCGTTCCCGACCGTGAACCGCGCCGAGAGGCCACGTGCCTCTGGCACCTGCAGCCAAGCCCACGCGTAGAGCGCCGACAGAACGTAGAAAAGGCAGGCATAGGCGATCACGAAAGTCTGGGAGTCTCCGCTGGAGGCGCCGGCGATACCGGCCGACAGCGCCGCGGTCGCGAGGGCTCCTGCCAACATGCCTAGGCGGAATACGACCGCATCGTCGTCGAATGCGGTGGCGTACCACGTGTAGCCCATCCACGCCCACCACACGGGGACGAACAGACCCGCGAAGACGGCCAGGCCCATGATTGAGTGGTCGGCATGGAGTTGCGTCGCGAGCGCGGCCACCCCCGCCACGAAGACGAGGTCGAAAAACAATTCCAGCCAGCTCGCGCGGCGTTCGCCTTGCTCTCTTAAAGATCGCAGGGCACGAAAGGTGGGCCGAGGTGGGTGGGCAGCAGGCGACATGACCTGATCGTCCTCGTTGTGTCAACGCCGCGGAGCCCAGCTACGACCGCAATCCATGCGGGTCGATGGAGCTTGCCAATCAACTTACCTGCGACGGCACCGCTTTACTTAAAATTTACCATGTACTTACTGTTGAACTATACCTACCCAGCTTACGGTTTACGGCGCGGCCCCAGGATGCACGTGCACCGGTGCCGGTCCAACTGGGGGCGTGGACGAAGCGCCGACGAACCTGGCGCTCAGACGGAGCTGACATGGTCAATAACATACGTGCCGTCTCCAGAGCTGGCCCGCTGAACAGTAAGGACTGGCAGCACCGGGTCTCCGCTCGGCGTGACGGGTCGGCACCCGCAGTCAGGTCGCGGTCAACGAGCAGCGGCTCGCTATACGAGACACGTGCCGGACGGGACTGGCCGTTGGTCGGCCGCGCGTCCGAGCTTGAGACGATCCGCGTAGCGCTGCGTGGACCCGGCGCCGGGGTACTACTCGTCGGGTCCCCCGGTATGGGACGAAGTAGGCTCATACGCGAGGCGCTCAGCCGGCTGGCCGACAGCGAGTATCTTATTGAAAGGCTGCCCACCGGGGGGGGCGCGGCCGGCCCAGCATTTGCCGCATTTGCGCACCTGGTGGGCGATCGATCCGATCCTCGCGCCGCCGTCGTCAGGGCGTTGACGGTGCGGGCAGGGGGCAGGCGGGTGGTGCTCACCATCGACGATGCCCACCTTATGGACCACGGGTCGGCAGCGATCCTCTCGCAGCTGGTGGCTCAACCGAGGATTGTCGTGCTCGCTGCAATGCGAACAGGGCACCCTGCTCCGGATGTGATGACTGCGCTATGGAAGGACGAGTCCGTCGAACGACTCGATTTGACGCCGCTGACCCAGATCGAGGTTGAGGAACTGGTCTGCTCCGTGCTCGACGGAATGCCCTCGACGCTGACAGCCCACCTGCTTTGGGAGCTGACGGACGGCAATGTTCTGCTGCTCCGCGAGCTGATCGCGGCCGGGCTGGAGAGCTCGGCGCTCCGGCAGACCGACGGATTGTGGAACTGGTCTGGACCACTCGTTGTCACTGACCGGCTGCAAGACATCGTCCAGTCACATATTGGTGTCGTCGAGCCCCTCGAACAGCAAATCCTCGACGTGCTCGCACACAGTGAGCGGCTCGATGTGCGGATCGTGGAGACGTTGTTCTCCGCCGATAGCTTGCGTGCGGTGGAGGCCCGCGGGCTGCTGGCAAGCACACCCGAGTCCGGGACGGTATCGCTACGCCTGTTTCCTCCCCTGTTGGCCCAGGTGATCCGAGCCCGTACGCGGCTTCTCAACGCCCGGTCCGTTCGCCGGAAGATAGCTGGCGCGCTGCCTGCCGCAGGAACGGTGGTCGGAGACGAACCAGGGCTGGTGTTGCGGCGAACTCGGCTACTCCTGGACTCCGACGGCGTCGACGATCCCGCGGTGCTTGCGCGAGTGGTTCACACCGCGTGGGCGGAATTTGACCACGGGTTCGCCGCGCGGTGCGCGCGGATGGCCTATGAACTTGACGGTGCGGATGACTCAGCTTTGCTGCTGGTCGAGTCACTACATCGGCTCGGCAGATCCCGCGAAGCGAGCGAGGTGCTGGATACGCTGGATCTCGATGGAGGGCTAGCCGCGGACGCCTTGTTTGTGGACGGCACACCCGACGCATCTGCACGCAACAGAACCACCGCCCTGCGAGCCGAGGTGCTGGGCTGGGGACTCGGACGTGTCGGCGACGCTCGAGCGCTGCTCGCTGCTGGCGCCGCAGCGACAGGCCCGGGCGAGGCTCGGAACGTACTGTACTCCGCGCGCGCGGAGATGGACTTGAGTTGCGGCAGGCTCGGTGATGCGCTGATTGGCGCACAGACGGTCCTGGAAAGCACTGCGGATCCCTTGGCCACACGGCTGCGTGCTGCGGCGACAGCCATTGCGGGGCTTGCCCTCACCGGTCATCCCACGCGAGCTTTGGCGGAGGCTGAGCGCTGGAATGCGCTTGGCGCCGTGGGGACAAAAACGGAAAGCGGCAGCTCCGTGACGCAGCTGTCGACGGCCCGGTGCCTGGCTCTGTACGCGGTCGGTTGGCTTTGCGAGGCGGCCGCGGAATCGGAGCTGAGATACCGGGCAGCGCTTGCCTGCGGGGATGAGCATGCCGCGGCCTGCCTCGCCGCGCTGCTGGGCCGTATTACGCTCGACCGCGGCCTGCTGCCCGCCGCCCACCGCTGGCTGAGTGAGGCCTGCTTGTTGATCAGCGGACCGCTGTGGCCAGGCGTCCAGGTGTACTGCCAGTCCTGGCTCGCCGAGCTCGCCGCACTGCGTGGCGACAGCGACCGGGCAGCTAAGCATGTCGGGCGAGCCGAGGAGCACCTCACCGCGGTGACCGAACTCGCCCGGACGCATCTGATGCTTGCCCGTTCGTGGCTGGCCGCCAGCCGAGCCGACTTGGCGGAGGCCAGGCATCTCGCCGCAGTGACCGCCGACACTGCGCTGCGTGCCGGTGATCTGCATGCCAGCGCGGTCGCGTGGCACACCGTCGTCCGACTCGGGCGCGGCGGCGGCTCGGCCCCTCACCTGCAGTACCTTGCCCGCTCGGCCGACGGCGGGCAGGTCGGTGTATATCGAGCGCACGCTGAGGCCATCGCGAACGCGGACGGCGCGGCGCTGGACACCGTTGCCGGGGAGTTCGATCGTCGCGGCGCCAAGTTACTGGCAGCCGAGGCAGCCGCGCAGGCCTCGATGGTTCACCGGGCGAATGGCAACGGCAGGCTGGGACGGGCCGCCGCAGCCACCTCGCGCGCACTCGTCAAGAGCTGTGGCGGGGAGGTCCGCAGCCCCGCCCTCCTCGGTCTGGCTATGCCGGCTCTTACCCCCCGGGAACGCGAGATCGCGCTGCTCGCGGCCCAGGGCCTGTCGAGCCGGGCCATCGCCACGCGCCTGACAGTGTCGGTGCGTACTGTGGACAACCACCTGCAGGTCGCATACGGCAAACTGAGCATTCGTGGCAGGCAGGAGCTCCCAGGCGTAATAAGTTCACCATCCTGATCTCGGGCTGACCTTCGCGGGCAGCCATCGCTGGGCTGAGCGATCGCTGCCCGCGCGCGGAGGGTAGTGGCTACAAAGCGGGTGTAGCGCACTGAGGAGGACGCCGCGTGAACCGAGAGTTGGCCAGGCAGATCGCCGGCACAGCACGACCGGGATCTGACACGCGGACCGGAGTTCGTTGGCCGAGGTTACTTCTCGTGTTGATGTGCTCGACGCAGTTCCTCAATGTCGCCAACATCAGCTCGGTCAACATTGCACTTCCTGATATCGCGGCCGAGCTCGGCTTCAGCGAGGCGACGCTGCCCTGGGTCGTGTCGGCTTACCTGCTGACCTTCGCAGGCTTCCTACTGGTCAGCGGCAGGCTGGCTGATCTCGTCGGTCGAAGAAAGGTGCTCAGCACCGGGTTCGCGATCTTCGCGATCTGCACGCTCGCGGACGCCCTCGCCGTCAATGGCGGAATGCTGATAGCGGCGCGGGCCGTGCAGGGCATTGGCGCGGCGGCCGCGATTCCCGCCTCGCTGGGCATCCTCACGAACACCTTCACCGAACCCGCCGAGCGCAGCCGTGCGGTAGCCGCCTTCGGTGCCGCCGGAGCCGTCGGGTTCGCCTCGGGGCTGATCCTGGGGGGAGTGGTCACGGACCCATTGGGCTGGCGTTGGGTATTCGGCCTCACGATCCCGCCTGCAGCCGGGTTGCTCGCTCTGATATTCCTCTTCGTGCCGCGCGACGCGGGAAGCGGACACGTTGCGGGCCGGGTCGATGTCATCGGTGCGGTAACCGCGACTACCGGGTTGCTCGGGCTCGTGTTCGCTCTCACCAACGCCAGCAGATCAGGTTGGCACTCCGCTGCTACCCTCATCACGCTGATCGGGGGGACTGCCCTGCTGGGCGCGTTCCTGTTCGTCCAGGCACGCGTGCGCGAGCCGCTGATGCCATTGAGCATCTGGCGCCGACCCAACGTCGCCGCTGTGATGGTGATCGGCTTCTGCCTTTTCGCTGCCTGGGTCGGGGCGAACTTCTTCCTGTCGCTCACTCTGCAACGGGTGCTGGACTACAGCCCGACTCAGACGGCGATGGCCTTGCTTCCTCTCGCGATCACCGGCCTGATCTGCGCGACGTTGGCCGGGCGGCTCCTACCGCGGATCGGACCCAAGCCGCTTCTCATCGTCGGCCTCGTCGTCTACGTCGCCGGCATAGTGCTCATGGCTCTCATCAACGCGGGCTCCGGGTACTGGCTGCATGTCTTCCCTGCCGTCGTGCTGGCGGTCGCGGGCAACAGTGTGACGTTCGTAGCCTCGAACGTCGTCGCGCTCGCCCATGCAGGTCCTGATGAGCAAAGCTTGGTCGGCGGTCTCTTCAACACCGGCATGCAGATCGGGGGCGGGCTCGGCCTTGCGATCATGAGCGTAGCTGCCGCCATCCGGATCGATGCCTACTCATCCGGTGACGCGTTGCTGCCCGGCTATCAGGCGGCGTTTTGGACCGCTGCCGTCATCGCCGTGCTCGGCTTGGTGGTCTCCGTAGTCTTTATCCACTCGGTGGGATCGGAAACACCAACAGTTCGCGACTAGTGTCCCACCGCGTTGAGCATTGCCGGCGGCGCTTTCGGTGACGTCGCCGACGAGGCTAGGCGCGTGTGCCCTAGGAAGGCTCAGCGCTGTTCGAGATGGTCTGCGAGCTCTCGCCAGGCATCCGCGCAGGCGCGAGCCGCGTCGGAGACCATAGGTATGCAGTGTGTCGGCACGTTGTTGATCAATTGATCCCACTCCTTTGTTTCGATGGTGAGTGTGTGCAGCAGGCGTATCAGCACACCTCCCGCGTCGGTAAGCCGAAGCGAAGGATCTCTTTTCAAATTATCCAGGAGCAGGGCCCGGTCCCGTGCGGTTGTTCGTGTGATGGCCTTGTTAGTGCGCCGGTCGGCTTTGTCATGCTTCGGCTGAGTCTTCCGACGGTCTGCATCATCCTCTTTCGATGAAGTCGAGAGCTCGCCGCGGCGAAGTCGTTTACGCACGTCGTACGCCGTTCCGAGCGAGATTCCGGCCGCGCTGGCGATCTCACGGAGGGGGGTATCGGGTTGGTCCGTCATCAATTGGCTAGCAACTCTTCGTCCTTCGGTGGTGCTGAGCGGGCGAATCCGGCCGTCACGGCCGATCCTGCTGTTCAACTGCGGATCATCCTCGGTTGAACAGCGACGAATCGCACCTATAGTCTTGGCGGCAAGACCCGTCGTTGATGCGATTGCACGGTCAGACCACTGCGGGTGAGACCTGATGATACGTGCGGCGGCTGAGGTGCGGTCGGCGAACGAAAGAGGAAGGCCGTGCACTACGTTTTGCTCAACAGCGAGCACAAAGGCGCTGAATTCATCGCCATCGAAGAACTGTACCTCGATCTTGTTTTCGCCGCGGAGCACGGCGGCACGCAATCGGTGCATTCCGTCGATAACACGCATAGTAGAGCGGTGTACTATGATCGGGGGAAACGTCGCATCCGACCCCGCGAGTGCGCGGACGTGTTCATTGTTCTCTCCGGTTAGTCGAGGTGAGTCGGAAGACAGCAGCGAGTTGATCGAAATCATCACTGCCGGATTTTGGTCCGGGTGATCAGGTTGTGGTGCAATTGAATGGTCATCGCCAGTATTCAAGGCTTCTCTGGAATCGCTTCCTTTTCGGCTTGTCATCGGATTCGCCCTCGTGGTAGTGCAAGTTTGAGCAGAGTCTTGGTTCGGAAGTGCACAGTGATCGGTGTCAGCCGCGTGCGCGGAGATCAACGGCGCCTACCCACCGTGGTTGCTGAAGGTCCCTTCGTCGATCCTGTTGCCAACGCCGGCAGGCATCGTCATCTGACCCTGGCCGAGCGCTCGACAGATGTCCGTGCCTCCGTATAAGAGGCGCGGATGCACGCGTTAGATACGCTTTGTCCGACTTCGACTTGTACCTCTGCGGGCCGCGGTGCGCGAGGCCCGACCGACAAGGCACTGACCGTCATATTGATCAAGCGGTATAGCCGCACTGCCTCCGCTGCAACTCCGCTGGTCACCTCGCCGCCACCGTCGGGACGCAGTGTGCTCTCCGCTCATTCCTGTACCTCGGCGGACCCTTCTCGAGGATGGACTCGGCGGACGCGGTCCTCGGCGCGGACCTCCCAGCGCTCCGGGGTGACGGCGCCGGACACCAACGGCTCCCCGAGCCCGCGCGCGGCGTCGATGACGACCACGCCCCGGTCCCCGGGTCGGCAGTGAACACCACCCCGGCCGCGGCGGCCGGGGCGCTACGTAGCCTGCCGGGCATCGGTCGGTTTACGTATTCGGTTGGCTGACCCGCGTATCCGGGGGCAGTCCACCCGAGATGCCGGCCCGGAGCGCCAGCGCCGTGTGCGTGAAGCCTCTGTATCAGTTGACTGCACGAACTCACGTTGATCAAGGATGAGTGATCGTCCGCGGTTGGAAGGGTTGGTGCATACCCGACTTGCGAAGGCAGCTGATGGAGGGGCCGCTGGATCTCCTGCTTCTCTGAACTTGATCCTGATCATGACCTACTGTGCCGGACATGAATGCGGACGGCTGGCTGAAAGATACTCGGGCCTCCTACGACACGGTCGCGGTCAGCTATGCCGACCAAGTGCGAGACGCTCTGGCCGAGCACCCGTACCTGCGATCGGTTCTGGCGTTGTTCGCCGACATGGTGCATGCCGCTGGCGGCGGGCTAGTGGTTGATATGGGCTGCGGCCCCGGAGAAGTCACCGCCCACCTGAACGAGCTCGGTGTCGACGCGTTCGGTATCGACCTTTCACCTGTAATGATCGACGTGGCTCGGCAGGAGCACCCTGGCCTGCGGTTCGAGGTGGGTTCGATGACTGACCTGGACCTCGCCGACGGATCGGTTGCCGGCCTGCTCGCCTGGCAGTCGTTGATCCACATCCCCGACGACGAGGTGCCGACTGTGTTTGGGCACTTCCACCGAGCATTGCGTCCAGGCGGACCGCTGCAGCTCGTGTTTCACGTCGGCAACGAGTCGCGGTTGAAGACAGAGGGCTATGGCGGTCACCCAATGAAGGTCCATGTCCACCGCCGTCAGCCTGGGCAAGTGGCGGCCTGGCTGCGCGATGCCGGATTCACGGTCGAGGCCCACATGCTGCTCAACCCGGACGAGAACGTCCCGCAAGCCGTCCTTTTTGCGCGCCGCCAGTCCTAACTTGCGGCGGCCTGGCGACTGGACTTCCTCACTACGGCTGAAAGCCTGGCCGTGGTCGCCCGCGACGCCGGGAAAGGAGAGTACCCACTCCCTTCCACTCTCAACATATAGCGCACCGGGGGGCTTGCGGCAAGACCCGGGTCGTGCCGCAGAATCACCGGCCGAGGCCAGAACCTGCGGAAATGCCAGAACCTGCGGACATGGGAGTCGCGAAGTGCGTGTGTTGTTGTCGACGTATGGGTCGCGCGGGGACGTCGAACCGATGGTGGGACTCGGGGTGCAGTTGCGGGCACTCGGCGCGGAGGTGCGGGTGTGCGCGCCGCCGGACAAGGAGTTCACGGAGCTGCTGGCCGGTGCCGGCGTGCCGATGGTGCCCTTCGGCCAGCCGGCGCGCGCGCTGACGACTGCGGCGCCGCCGCCGTCATCCCTGCCCCGGCACGCGGCCGAGTTGATCGCCAGCCAGTTCGACGCGGTCACCGCGGCGGCCAAGGGATGTGACGCGCTGGTGGCGACCGGCATAATGCCGGCCGCGGCCGGCGCGCGATCGGTGGCCGAGAAACTGGGCATCCGGTCCGTGTCCGCGACCTTCCAGCAGCTCACCCTGCCGTCGCCGCACCACCCGCCGCTGGCGTACCCGGGCCGGCCGTTCCCGCCGGAGGTGACCGACAACCGGGTGCTGTGGGACCTGGACGCCCAGAGCATCAACGCGCTGTTCGGTGCGGCGCTCAACACGAACCGGGCGTCGATCGGCCTACCACCGGTGGACAACGTCCGCGACTACGTCATCGGCGGCCAGCCGTGGCTGGCGACGGACCCGACCCTGGACCCGTGGCAGGAGACGCCGGACCTCGACGTCGTGCAGACCGGCGCGTGGATCCTGCCCGACGTTCGCCCACTTCCGGACGAGCTGGTGGCGTTCCTGGACGCCGGCACACCACCGGTGTACGTGGGCTTCGGCAGCATGCCCATGCGCGCCTCGACGGACATCGCCCGGGTGACCATCGAGGCGATCCGCGCGCAGGGCCGCCGCGCACTCGTCTCCCGCGGCTGGGCCGACCTGGCCCTGATCGACGACCGGGACGACTGCTTCGCCGTCGACGAGGTCAACCAGCAGGCACTGTTCGGCCGGGTGGCCGCCGTCGTGCACCACGGCGGCGCGGGCACCACGACGACGGCCGCCCGGGCCGGCGCGCCTCAGGTGGTGGTACCCCAGATGGTGGACCAGCCATACTGGGCCGGCCGGGTGGGCGAGCTGCGCATCGGCACGGCACACGACGGTCCGACTCCGACCACCGAGTCCTTCTCAGCCGCGCTCAGGACCACCCTGACCCCCGAGACCCGCGCCCGAGCGACCGCCGTGGCCGGCACGATCCGCACCGACGGGGCAACGGTGGCCGCGACGCTGCTGCTCGACGCGGTCAGCCCGAGCACCGGCTTTCAAGATCATTTATTGGGAGTTCTGATGCCGTTCAGCGCATCCTCAACGACGTTGAATTCACCGTTGACACATGGGGGTTTTCATGATTGACGTGCTCGTGGTCGGCGGCGGACCGACCGGCTTGATGCTGGCCAGTGAGTTGTGGCTGCACGGTGTGCACGCGCGCGTGCTGGAGAAGGAGGCGGAGCCGACCAGGGTTGTCCGCGCGCTGGGCCTGCACGCGCGGAGCGTGGAGGTGATGGACCAGCGCGGTCTGCTGGAGCGGTTCCTCGCGCTCGGCAAGCAATACCCGGTCGGCGGTTTCTTCGCCGCCATCACCAAGCCGTCGCCCGACCGGCTGGACACCGCACATCCCTACGTCCTCGGCATCCCGCAGCCCACCACCGAGCGCCTGCTGACCGAGCACGCCACCGAGCTCGGCGTCGAGATCCGGCGCGGCTGCGAGCTGGTCGGGCTCAGCCAGGACGACCACGGGGTGACCGTCGAGCTGGCCGAGGGCACGCAGCTGCGCTCGCGTTACCTCGTCGGCTGTGACGGCGGCCGCAGCACGGTGCGCAGGCTGCTCGGCGTCGGCTTCCCCGGTGAGCCCACCCGGGTTGAGACGCTGCTGGGCGAGATGGAGGTGACCGAGGATCCGGAGACGCTGGCCGCGGTGGTGGCCGAAGTCCGCAAGACCCAACTTCGGTTCGGCGCCGGGCCCTTCGGGGACGGGGTGTACCGGGTCGTCGTGCCCGCCGAGGGGGTGGCCCAGGACCGCTCGGTCCCGCCGACCCTCGAGGAGGTGAAGCAGCAGCTGCGGGTGTGGGCCGGCACCGACTTCGGCGTGCACTCACCGCGCTGGCTGTCCCGCTTCGGCGACGCCACCCGGCTGGCCGAGCGCTACCGGACCGGCCGGGTGCTGCTGGCCGGCGACGCGGCGCACATCCACCCGCCGACCGGCGGGCAGGGGCTCAACCTCGGTATCCAGGACTCGTTCAACCTGGGCTGGAAACTGGCCGCCGAGGTCAACGGCTGGGCACCGGAGGGGCTGCTGGACAGCTACCACACCGAACGGCACCCGGTGGCCGCCGACGTGCTGAACAACACCCGCGCGCAGATGGAGCTGATGTCCCCCGAGCCGGACCCCCAGGCAGTGCGCCGGCTGCTGTCGGAACTGATGGACTTCGAGGAGGTGAACCGGTACCTGATCGAGAAGATCACTGCGATCGGGGTCCGCTACGACTTCGGCGAGGGGCATGAACTGCTCGGCCGCCGGCTGCGGGACGTGGGGCTGAAGCGGGGTCGCCTCTACGAGCTGATGCACGGCGGCCGCGGACTGCTGCTCGACCAGACCGGCCGGCTCTCGGTGGCGGGCTGGGCAGACCGGGTCGACCACGTCGTCGACGTCAGCGAGGAACTGGACGTGCCCGCAGCGCTGCTGCGGCCGGACGGCCACGTGGCGTGGGTCGGTGAAGATCAGCAGGATCTGCTCGGCAAGCTGCCGAAGTGGTTCGGCGCGCCCGTCGGCTGAGCGCACAGTTGTGACCCGAAAGAGTGGCCGAGAGGAAAACCCGCCGAAACAAACTTCGGTTCAAACGCTATGAGGGGCCTATGTCGAATCAGGGGTACGAAGAGGAATTGCGGTCCGAGCGGAGCTACGTCGCAGGGCTCTACGCGCGGCTCGACGCCGAGCGCGCGCGAGTGAAGAGGGCGTACACCGCGGCGTTGCGGGGAACCGGCGGGACACCGATGGAACGGGACGTCCAGGTGCGCGCGTCGGCCAAAGTGGCGAAGCGGTTGGCCGTGGCGGACAACGGGCTGTGTTTCGGTCGGTTGGACACCCTTTCGGGCGACCATTCGTACATCGGCCGGATCGGCCTTTTCGACGAGGAGAACGAGTACGAACCGGTGTTGCTCGATTGGCGGGCACCGGCGGCGCGCGCGTTCTACGTCGCCACCGCCGCGACCCCGGAGAACATGCGCCGGCGCCGCCAGTTCCACACCCGCGGGCGCCAGGTGGTCGATTTCACCGACGAGGTGCTCGGCCGCCCCGGCGGTGCGGAGCGAGGTGGCCGAGGAGACTCAGCCCTGCTCGCGGCCATTAACGCGCCGCGCGGCGACGGGATGCGCGACATCGTGGCGACGATCCAGGCCGAGCAGGACGAGATCATTCGGCTCGATCACCCGGGGGTGCTGGTGATCGAGGGCGGCCCGGGCACCGGGAAGACCGTGGTGGCGCTGCACCGTGTCGCGTACCTGCTCTACACCCAGCGGGAGCGGATGGAACGTCATGGTGTGCTCGTGGTCGGGCCCAACCCGGCGTTCCTGAACTACATCGGCCGCGTTCTGCCGTCGCTGGGCGAGTCCGACGTGGTGTTCATGACCACCGGCGACCTCGTGCCCGGCCTGCACGTCACCGCCGAGGACACCCCCGTTGCCGCGCGGCTCAAGGGCTCGTGGGAGATCCTCGACGTGCTCGCGGCGGCGGTCGCCGACCGGCAGCGGCTGCCGGAGCATCCGCTGCCGATCGAACTGGCCGACGTCACGGTGCGGATCGACGCCGAGACCGCGGACTGGGCCAGGGAGGAGGCGCGGGCGAGCGGGCTGCCGCACAACGAGGCCCGCGCGGTGTTCAGTGAGATCCTCACCTGGGTGCTCACCGAACGGGCGATAGCCCGGATCGGCCGGGGCTGGCTGACCCGGAAAGACCGCGAAGCATGGGAGCAGCTGCGGGCGGACCTGCTCAAAGAGCTCGCCGCCGACGACACGTTCACCGCCGCGCTCGACGAACTCTGGCCGATCCTGACGCCGGAAACACTGTTGGCGTCCCTGTACTCCTCACCCGAACGGCTGCGAGCGGCCGGCGCCGACCAGGCGCTCTTGCGCGCCGACCGCGCCCCCGGGCCGGGGTGGGGCCTGGCCCGGCTCGCCCCACTGGTCGACCGGCGGGGCAGGGTCCAGG
>CAXUFG010000014.1:0-30238 GCA_964250265.1 uncultured Pseudonocardiaceae bacterium
GCGCCCAGGTGCTGGGGTATGTTGTAGAACCATTTCGGGCACCCCCCCGGGACTGGCCCGCCTTTGTCGGGGGGCAGCGCGATGATCCGGGAGGACGGGCGGTCGGGAAAACGCAGGAAGTAGGACGGTGGGTTCACCGAATCACCGGCGCCGTGCAGCTTGTAGGTGGCCTCGACCAACTTCATGATCTGGCTTTCCCGGCCCTGCAGCGCGTGCTGGACCTGGGCACCGGAGATCACCGCGAACGGCGGCACCGTGGATGGGGACCACATCGGGATTTCCCTTCGGTGTTGGTTGTTGGTCACACGGGCGGGGGTATCGTCCCGTCCTACGCTGGCTCGACCTGCCAACTCCGCGCCCAACGCGGCGTCGGCAACTCACCAGCGGTGCCGGCTGTTCCAGCAAACTAACCCGGGAGTCGTCAGGACGTGTCTTCGCCGGCCGATATCCCTGCACGCCTGGAGTTGCCCGCGTCACCCAGCCGTGGCTGGTGGCTGCTTGCCATGGCGCTCCTGGCCGTCGCCGGGATTGTCACGATCTTCAGCGGCTTCCACGGATTCCTCGACCTAGACGTGTACCGGCTCGGTGTGCGCCAGTGGCTGGGTGGCGGTGACATGTACGGCACCCTGCCGCCAACGAAGGACGGAGCCAGGCTGCCGTTCATCTACCCGCCGTTCGCCGCCATCGCGCTCAGCCCGCTCGCCCTGATCCCATGGGGTCTCGCGACGGTGCTGAACTTCGGTCTGGCGATCGCCGCGCTCAGCGTGACGATCTACCTCTGCATCAGGCGGTTGTGCCCGGCCGCCGATCCGTGGACGTGGCTGGTGGTCAGTGGGTTCGCGCTGCCGTTCGCGCTGTGGCTCGAGCCGGTCCGGGAGACGATCGGATTCGGGCAGATCAACCTCATCCTGATGATGCTCGTCGCCGCCGATTGCCTGGTCGAGCAGCCGCGCTGGCCGCGTGGCCTGCTGATCGGCATGGCAGCCGCCATCAAGCTGACACCCGCGGTGTTCCTACTGTTCTTCCTGCTCCGAAGAGACTTCCGGGCTGCGGTGGTCACGATCGCCGCCGGCGCGCTCGCCACCGCAGTGGGCTTCGGGATACTGCCCAGCGAATCGATGCGCTACTGGTTCGGTGGTTTCGCGGGCGCGGCCGGCGTCTCCGGCTCGCCCTACGCGAACAATCAGACGGTCAAGGCGGCCTTGGCCCGGTTGAGCCTGTCGCAGCCGATCGAGACCGGGCTATGGGTGCTGATCGCGGCCATCGTGCTGGTCGTGGCGGTGGTCGGCATCTGGCGGGCGTTGGGCAGCTCCAACACCGTGCTGGCGATGGTGATCACCGGTGCGGCTGGATTGCTGTTGTCGCCGACCTCCTGGTCGCACCATTGGGTGTGGATCGTGCCGGCGCTGCTCGCAATGGTGGTCGAGTCGGTGCGCACGCGTTCGACGGGTTGGATCCTCGCCAGTGGGCTCACCATGACTGCGTTCTACGTCGGGGTGCACAACTTCTTCCCGAAGGATGGTGGGCGCGAGCTCGCCTGGAGCTCCGGCGAGCAACTCCTGGGTGACTCCTATGTCCTGCTGACGTTGGTATTGCTGATCGTCTGGGGCATCCCGGCCCTTCGACCGGCGTGGCGGCGGTCCGTGCACCGCTCGCCAGCATGATCACCGTGATCAGCCGGTGAGCTCCAGGACGGTCAGGGTTCCGCTGTCGAGGTTGGTCACATAGGCCTGCCGGCCATTGGGCAGCACCCCAACGCTGGTCGGGCCGGTTCCGGTGGGGATGGTCGCGGTGACCTGCTTGGTTTGGGCGTCGATAACGGACACGCTGTTGCTGCCCTCGTTGACGACATAGGCGAACCGCCCGTCCGGAGCCCAGATGATGTCCTGGGGGTTGCGCCCGACCGGGATGGTCGCAGTGACCTGGTCCGTTGTCGTGTCGATGACCGACACGGTGTTGGCGTCGTAGTTCACATTGGCGGCCAGCGGCAGGGTGGGGTGGACGGCGATGCTGTGTGGGCTGTTCCCGACCGGGACGGTCGCCACCACCGTGAGCGAGGCGACGTCGATCACCGAGACCACATTGGACTCGTGGTTGGCGGTGTAGGCCCGGCTGCCGTCTGGAGAGAACGCGACCCAATGCGGGTTGGGCGCCACCTTGACCTGTGCGATGACCTTGTTGCTGGCGGTGTCGATCACGGAGACCGCGGCGATGTCATGGTTTGGGATGAACAGTCGTTTCCCGTCGGAGGTGGCCGCCGGCAGGAACGGGCGGGCGGCCTGCTCAATGGTGGCGATCACGGTATTTGACGCGGTGTCGATCACGTCGATGGTGTGAATCGTCCGCTGATCGTTGAAAATGGTGACGTAGAGCTTGCGGCCATCCGGCGCGAAAGCGAGGAACTGGGGCGGGCCGGCCGGGATCGGGATCGTCGCGGTCACCTGGTTGACCGCGGTGTCCACCACCGTGACGGCCTGGGTGTCCCGGTTGGCGATGTAGGCGTGCCGGCCGTTCGGGGCGACCGCGACGAAGCTGGGAGTCTTCCCGACCGGGATGGTGGAACCAAGGGCGGGTATCGCGACCTCTGGTCCGACGCTCGGCGCTGCGGGGGCGACCGGCCCGGCGGTGACTGCCGGGGGACCGGGCGGCGACGACAGCCAGCCGTAACCGACGGCGAATGCCAGAACAATCGCCAAGACCCCGGTCAACACCCCCGCACCGACCAGCAGCCAGCGCCTGCGGTCAGTACCACCGGCGGCGGGTAGGACGGGGCCAGGAAGGGAGGGGGGCGAGATCTCGGTGCCAGCGGCGGTCGCCTGCGGTCCTTGCGGGCGCGGTGGCGCTGCATCCGGGGCCGATCCGGCATGACCATTGTTCGGCAGGGGGAAGCCGGTCGGCGCAAGTGGCGGTGCCGGCTGCGGCTGCGCCGCCGCCGGAGTTATGGCCGGAGCCTTGCCTGGAACCCCTATCGAGCCGGACATCGGAGGTATCGCCGGTTCCAGTGTCGTGCTGCGCTGCGCCGGGATTCCTCCGGTCAGACTATTCGTCGAGATCACTGTCGCGGGGCGCACAGCACTCGCGGCCGCCTCGTCGGCGAGCGTGGCGGCGCCGAGCGCAACGGCGTATTTGGGGTGGGTGTCGACCACGGTGGGGCGGCCCAGCTCGGCGGAGAGCATCCGCGCGACCAGCGGGATCCGCGAGGATCCGCCGACCAGCAGCACCGCGCTGAGTTCCTTGGCCTCGACCTGGGCCGACTGCAGGGTCCGCGCGAGCGCTCCGATGGTCGACTCGATCAACGCGCGGACCATGTCCTCGAAGTCCGCGCGAGTGATCCGCACATCGAAATGCCGACCGGGCAGAAATACCGGGATCACCGTCTCGGTGTCCGCCGAGAGCGCTTCCTTGGCCAGTACGCAGTCCTGCCGCAGCCTGGCTAGCGCGACTCCCGTCTGCGGGTCTCCCATATCCAGCTCGCTGAGCGCCCCGTCGGCGGCGTAGTCGACGTAGGACAGGATCGCTTCATCGAAATCGACTCCGCCGAGCCGCTCGATGCCCTCCGGGGTGCCCAGGATCTCCACGCCGCCGGGTTGTTTGCGCAGGATGGTGGCATCGAAAGTCCCCCCACCCAGGTCGTAGACCGCCACCGTCTGCCCATCGGCCAGCAGCCGAGACGCGGCGTAGTGCGCTGCGGCAGCTTCTGGCTCAGTCACCATCGGTGGGTTGTCCAGGCCCGCGCACTGCGGTACCTCTTCGAACAATGCCCGCCGGAACGGCCCCCAGTTTGCCGGGTGGGTCAGCAGGACACGCTCGGGGCGCTCACCTTCGGTCTCGACCACCTTCTCGATCACGTCCCGCAGCAGCGCGCCCAGCAAGGCGGTGACGGTGTACGATTGTCCACCGAGCATCACGGGCGTTGGGTTGCCCAGCCGGCGCTTGAACTCACGGCTGACCCGATCCGGATTGCTCACCGCGCGCAGACTGGCCGCTTCCCCGGTGACCAGCGTGCCGTCCTCGCGGACGTAGACCGCCGCGGGAGTGACCACCGACCGATCACCCAGCGTAAACATTTCGAGTCGGCTGGTAGACGCGATCGCGGCAGCGACGAACGTCGTGCCTAGGTCAACCCCGAGGCTATAGCCCACCGCGCCTCCCCTGGATGAGGCCCAATACTAACTCATGGTCACTCCCGACAATCAATAGTGCAATAGGGAAAGAGTCAAGAGATGGCCGTCCTGATACATATCGGTCCAACTCGGACCCTGAGTTACCGGATGAGCACAGCAAGGGGGTAAACCCCCCGTTGGAGTAGGGAGCATCCCCTTCCCTTGGCCTCGATGGCAGTCGAGGATGCGGTGATGGTCCCCGGGTTCCTGCACCGCGACGGTGATGGTTCGCGCAAGCCCGTCGCTGAGGTCTGCCGCCGGAAGGAAAAGGAGCAGTGGCTGCGCCGCAGGCTCCTGGAGCGGCAGCTACATGACGGAGCAGCGTTGCGGATCTCTGCCTTGGCGTTGCGTCTGGGCCTGCTCCGGAATCGCACTCTTCCCGATGGTCAAACGGGGCCTGATGGTCAAACGGTGCAGGACTGCATCAGCGAGCTTCAGGATGAGTTGCATGCGGTGCTGGAGGAATTACGCGACGTAGCAGCGAAAATTTACCCACCGCTGCTGGATGAAGCCGGCCTGGGTCCCGCTCTCCGGGAAGTGGTCAATCAGCTTGCGGCACCGGTCGCGGTAGTGGCGTCCGGAGAAAGGTTCGGTCCAGCGGCCGAGGGCGCGGCCTACTTCGCCGTGACCCAGTGCCTGGCGGCACGACCGGCCGGGGCACCGTCGATGAAGGTGGTCGTCCGCCGGGAGCAGGATGAGCTGATGCTGTCGGTTTCCGGGATCGAGGCCAGCCAGGCCGAGCTCGTGAACGACCATGCCTGGCCGCTGGGCGGGACCGTCGAGGTGGTCACCGCGACCCCGAGCGGCACCAGCACCATCACAGCGAGGATCCCATGCGAGTAGCCGTCGCCGAGGACGGTGCCCTGTTCCGTGAAGGCCTGCTCATGCTGCTGCGTGCGGCAGGTCATGAGGTTGTGTGCAGCGCGGCCGACGGCGACGAATTGGTGGCGCTACTGTCTAGCCAGCCGGCTAACCAACCCACGGACGTCGCGATCCTGGACATCCGCATGCCGCCGGAACCGGATGGCGGGTTAATCACCGCCGAGCGACTCCGAGCAGCCCACCCTGAATTGGGGTTGCTATTCCTGTCACACTATGCAGAATCTCATTATCTGATGCGGATCCTGGAGATCGGCACCGAGAGTATCGGATACCGACTCAAAGAGAAGGTGGGGAGCGTCGAAGTTCTGACCGACACACTGACCAGGATCGGCAACGGAGAGATCGTCATCGAGCCGGTGCTGGCCAAGCGGCTCGTCGATCGCAGTCGGGGAGAGGGGAAAGACGTCGTCGCAGCACTGTCGGATCGCGAGCAGGAGGTACTCAAGCTGATGGCGGAGGGGCGGTCCAACAACGGGATAGCCGGCCAGCTCTACATAACGCCCAAAGCGGTGGAAAAGCACATAGCGAATATATTCACCAAGCTGGGATTGCATATCGACACGGCTGCCCATCACCGCCGAGTGCTTGCCGTCCTGACGTACCTACGTTCGCAACGGGCCTGACCTGTGGTGGGCGATGAACACGACAATCACGGCGAAGCCCTTACCGCTGTTTCTCGGCGCTTGTGTGGTGGCTGCCGTGTTCGCGGTCGTGGTCGGCGGCATCGAGGTGATCGTCACATCGACGGCGCTGCGGTGGCTGCTCCCGTTCGTGGCAGCAGGGTTGAGCGTGGCCGTGCTCACCGTCAGATCACCGTGGATCGACCGGGTGGCGCACCGCAGCACACCTCACCGCGCGCCCACCCCCAACGCCGAGCTCGGGGCGGCTACTGCTGGTATCCACGCGGCTTCGCAGGAACAAGCCCTCACCGGCCTGGCCCGGGCGCTGCGCGAGGACACCCGGGCTCAGCGCGCCACTGTCTGGCTGGTGATTGCCGAGCAGCTGGTCAGTGCCGCGTGCTACCCCGCTGTCGATGACGTCGAACCTCGCACCACCGCAACTCTGGCGGCACTGCTGACCCAGCCGGACGTAGACCACGCCGTCCCGGTGCTCGATGGATCCGTGCTCCGCGCCGCGCTCACCGTGAGCAAACCCGGGCATACGGTGACGCCTGCCGACCAACGGGTCATGCAGGACCTCGCGCAGGGCGCGGGGCTGCTCCTGCGTGGTGCGCAGCTGGCGTCCGAGCTGGAGGAACGGGTACGGCAGGCCGATGAGCTCGCCGCCCAGCTGCAAGCCTCCCGGAAGCGGCTGACCCGGGCACGGGAGGTCGAACGCCAGCGCCTGGTCGGCGAGCTTACCCAGGTGACGACTGCCCGACTCGCCACGTTGCGCGGCGACGTCGCCGAGCTCCAGGAGCTTGTGTCCAGTGGCGGGGCAGCACACGAACATACCCAGCAAGCGCTCATGCGGGCCCGAACCGGGCTGGACGAGCTGCTCGACCGATTCCGGGTGATTGCCCGTGGGGTCTACCCGGCGGTGCTGCGCGGGCAGGGTCCCGCCGGCGCCCTCGAAGAACTGGCGACCGATCTGGCTCGACCGGTGCGCCTGTCCGGTCGGCTTTCCCGACGGTTGAGCTGGGAGGTCGAATCAGGGATCTACTGGCTAGCCGCCTCCGCGATGCAACAGCTCGCCGGGCAGCCAGCCGAACAGCCACTTCGGGTGCATCTGGAGCTCGCCGAGGGCCGGTTGACTGTCCGCATCGAAGACCCCGCCGCCGCGATGGCGGCCAGTGCGGTGCTCGCGGCGCTGACCGGCGATGTCGACCGGCTGGCCGCGCTGGGCGGTGACGTGGAGATCACCGAGTACGGTGCGGGCGGCATCGCGCTGCGCGCATGGTTGCCCGATCAGATCGAGCCCTCGGTCGAGGGCCCGATCTCCGGACGCGCCCGCCGGGCAGGGTCATGACCAGCCGGATCAGTCGCGGTCTTGCGATCGCGCTCATGATCGCGCTCGTCGGGGCCGGTTTTCTGGTCTTTCGGGCCCTCGCTGATCTCTTGATCCCGAGCCGGCCGGCGCTGGCCACCGGGCTGGCCACCGCGGTAGTCGCGCTGCTGTTCGTGCCGCTCCAGGCGTGCCTCGATCGAGTGGCCGACCGGTTCGTGACCGGCAACCCGCCTACCGCCCACCATGTGTTGGCCGACATCACCACGTTGTCGCGTGCCACGTCGTTCGATGCGTCCAATCTCGCCGGCGTCGCTGAGGCCCTGGCTCATCGGTTGGGTGCCCGCTCCTGCCGGCTGACCGTCGCCCACCTCGGCCTGCGGGATCGCAGTTACGCATGGCCGCTCGGCGACACCGCTGCTGCTGATGACGACGTCGTACTTCCGATCTGGCAAGGTTCGGAACGCATCGGCACCATCGCAGTCAATCGCGCAGCAGGTGCGGGCCTGCGGCGGCCCGAGGTGTTGGCGGACATCGGGACCAGTCTGGGCGCCATCGTTGCGGTGAACCGGCTCGGGATTGAGCTTGAAAGGCAACTCCGGGTGGCGCTGGCGCACGCCGAGGAGATCGCGACCGCCCGGCGGCAGGCGGTGGCAGAGATGGACAACGAGCGGCGACGGATGGAGCGCAACCTGCATGACGGCGCGCAGCACCATCTGGTGTCCCTGCGGATGACGCTGGGTCTGGTCGAACACGGGTTCGCGAGCGGGCAGCTCGAGCAGGCCCGGGATGGCCTGGACCGGCTCGTCAGCCAGATCGGAAGCGCTGAGGCGGTCCTCGCGGAGACCGCAACCGGGGTCTCCTCCGTCCTGCTGGCCGAGCGGGGATTGATCGCGGCACTGCGCACCGATCTTTCCGGCACGCACCCACCGATTGCCCTGAGCTCCCCGGAGGCCCTCTCCGGCCGCCGCTTCCCACCAGAGATCGAGGTGGCCGTCTACTTCTGTTGCCTCGAGGCGGTGAACAACGCCCGCAAGCATGCCCCGGGCGCCCACGTGGCGGTGCGGCTGGGCGAGGTGGACGACGTCCTGCGTTTCACCGTCCAGGACGACGGGCCAGGTTTTGCGGCAGAGTCGGGCGGCGCCGGTGCTGGCGGGCGCGGCTTGCGTAACGTCAAGGCACGGATCACCGCAGTCGGGGGCACCCTCGCGATCCGGTCGGTACCCGAGGGCGGCACGACAATCGAAGGCGCTGCTCCGCTGCCCCGCCAGCAGGGTCTGCTCGACCAGGTACGCAACCTCGTCCGCGAGGCTCGGCAGCTTTACGCCGGCGGCGCGGTAAGCGAACGGTTACGGGAACTCCAAGCTCAGCTGGACAAGCCGCTGCCGGCGACGGTTCGCGGTCCGGCCGGAGCGCACCGGGCCAGCGCGGCGTTGCGGGCGCTTGATGCGCTGGTCCGGTCCAACCCACTGGACAGCGATCGCGCAACCAAACTTCGCTACCAGCTCGAGCAGATCCGTTCGGAAACCCACGAACTGACCGAGATCGATCTGCTCGAGGAGCTGCGATCCGGCAGGTTGCCGATGAGGTCCGACGAGCGCCAGGTGGCCGAGGAGCTGTTGGGTGCCTCCGGTGCCGAGCTAAGGACCAGGCTCGGGCTGCGGGCCGACGCCGATACCACGGAGGTACGCCGGGTCGCCCGGCAACAGCTCGCCCACTGGCACCGTCGAGCGTTCCATCCGGCCTCGACGAGAGCCGTCCGGGACGCGGCCGAAGTGCTGGTACAAACCTGCGAGTTACTCCTGAGTCAAGCTGGCACCGAGTGCCCAACCGATCCGGCCTAGCTGGTAGCCGATAGCTCGGCGGGGATGATCGCGGTGGCCCGGCCACGGAGATCGGCAAGCATCGCGAGATCAGCGTCGATCTGCTCGAGCAGCGCGGGAGCCTGCTCGAGTTCGGTGAGCGTGCGATGGAAAGCGTTGAGGGTACCGGTCAGCGACCGCTGCAGCTGCTCGCTGCGGGCGCCGTAGGCGTCGCGAAGTTCTTGCTCGAGGCGGCGCATCAGGTCGCGGGAATCCTTGGTGACCCTCATGCTGAAGTCGGTGAGGAAACTGCGCACCGCCATGTTGGCCTGCGCCCGGCGCTTGTCAAGCTGACGTTTACGTTCTTCGATGATCACAAGCCCACCCACGAGTACCGCAGGCACCAGCCCGATCGCCGGCGATAGCGGCAACAAATGGATCACATTGGTCAGCACAAAGAACATCATGAAGATCCCGTAGGCCGGAAAGACGATGTTCATACCCGAGCTGATACTGACGCGTGACCTTCCCAGAGCTTTATCCGACGTGAGCGCGGTGGGTAACTCAGCCGAAATGGTGGGCGGCGGAGGGTCGATGATATGCATCTCTCCCGGCGCTACGTGCTTTGCGACCTGCAGCGAGACAGACCTGCTGGAGGTGACGGCAAGGTCGTGAATCGCGTGTGCTTCGCAGGTCGCCCGTTGGCGCAACCAGCCGGTGAACTCGTCCCAGTTCTGGCCAGGATCACCGTGCTCGATCGTCTCTTCGGCTTCGGCGAGCACCGCCTGCATACGTTGCCGCAGATCGAACTCGACGTCCGAGGTGATCGTCGCGAAGCTGTCATGGAGCAGCTTCTGCCACCGCACTGAGCTGCTCCGCACCTCATCGAGACGCTCCTCGGCCACGCGCGCCGACGTTCGCGCCTGAGCCGACCGACCCGGCCGGACCAGCCTGGACCGCCGGAACCGCAGCATCTCGGTCAGTTGGTCCAGCGCGAACACGACGTGGTTGGTGACCGCGCGGAGACTGGTCTGGTCGACGTCGGCGGCAATTCGCCGGGGCTCGCCGACCACATGCAGTGGGCTGGGAGTGTCCACAAGCAGGCGGCGAGCATCCGAGAGCCGCTGGACGAGATCGTTTCGCTCGGCTTCGTGAGCCTGAGCAATCGTCAGATCGACAATTTCCATTGCCCGGACACCATTACTCGACGCCTGCTGCGGGGACATTGATCTTACTCCCTCATTTGATCGACGTTATCCGCTCCCGTCAGGACATTCAGTGGTGGGACATGTGGTGGCCGTGGTGGTGGCTGTCGTGGTTGTGCTCGCTGTAGTGCTTGTGGTGGTCATCGTTGTAGTACCGGTCGTAGTCGCAGTAGTCGTAGCTGCGGTCGTAATCGCCATAGCTGTAGTCGTGGTAGTAGTTGCCGTGGTGGTAGTCGTTGTGATGGCTGCCGTGGTGGTAGTCGTTGTGGTGGCTGCCGTGGTGAGAGCTGTGGTGGCTGCCGTGGTAGCTGGACATTGGGTGCTCCCTGGTGTCGAGGCCCCGGGCTCCGGTTGGTGTCCCGATCGTGTGGCCTGACCTAAGAGTGCGCGACGAGCAGCGCGGAAACGATCGAGCAAACCCCCGGACCAGCGGAGCGCACCCCCGCTTCCTGGTGGGGGTAAACCCCACTACGGGCCGGGCTCGGGCCGGTGCAGCAGGCACTCCGCGACGAGACCGGTCCAGCCGGTCTGGTGCGATGCGCCCAGCCCCGCCCCGGTGTCCGCGTGGAAGTACTCGTGGAACCACAGCTGGTCATGCCAGTGCGGATCGGTCTGGAACAGCTCGTAATGACCGAACACCGGACGGCGCCCATCGGAGCCATTCCGGAAGGTGCTGACCAGGCGGTCGTTCAGGTCGGCGGCCACCTCGGCCAGCGTCCGCTTCACTCCGGAGCCCGTCGGGTGCTCGATGACGAAGTCGTCGCCGAAGAACCGCGCGTACCGCCTGATCGCCTCGACCAGCAGGTAGTTGACCGGGAACCACACCGGCCCTCGCCAGTTGGAGTTGCCGCCGAACAGCCCGCTCGTCGATTCGGCGGGCTCGTAATCGACCGATGCGTGCAGCTCGGGCAAATCGAGCACGAACGGCGCTTCCCGGTGGTGGCGCGAGACCGACCGCAGACCGTGCGGGGAGAGGAACTCCTGCTCGGAGAGCATTGGCACGAGGATCCGGCGCAGCTGCTCCGGGCCGACCATCGACAGCAGCCGGCCCTCGAAACCGTCCCGGACGTGGGTCTCGCCCACCACGCCGGCGTGCTGCGGCAAGTTCTTGAGGAACCAGCGCAGCCGCCCAGCGAAGTCCGGCAGCCGCTGCAGGGTCGCTATGCCCAGCGTCGTGGTCGCGCACAGCGGCAACAAGCCCACCAGCGACCGCACCCGTAGCGGGATCCGCCGACCGTCCGCGGCGGAGAGCACATCATAGAAGAAGCCGTCGGTGGGATCCCACAGCCCGTCGTGGGCCGCCGATGCGATCAGCGCGAAGTGCTCGAAGAACTTGGTGGCCAGATCCTCGTAAGCCCGGTCGTGCTCGGCGAGCACCAGGGCCATCTCCAGCAGGTTCAGGGCGTACATCGCCATCCAGGCGGTGCCGTCACTCTGCTCCAGCACCCCGGCCAGCGGCAGCGCCGCCGACCGGTCGATCGGCCCGATGTTGTCCAGGCCGAGGAATCCGCCCTCGAAGACGTTGTTGCCCTCGCTGTCCTTGCGATTCACCCACCAGGTGAAGTTCAGCAGCAGCTTGTGGAACACCCGGGCCAGGAAATCGAAGTCGCGCGAGCCGTCGTTGTGGAAGACCTGCAGCGCAGCCCAGGCGTGCACCGGCGGGTTGACGTCTCCAAAGGCCCATTCGTAGGCGGGCAGCTGCCCATCCGGGTGCATGTACCACTCGCGGAGCAGCAACAGCAGCTGGTTCTTGGCGAAGGTCGGGTCCAGGCGCCCGAGCGGCACGCAGTGGAAGGCGAGGTCCCAGGCGGCGTACCAGGGGTACTCCCACGGGTCCGGCATCGATATGACATCAGCGTTATTGAGGTGCCGCCAGGAGGAGTTACGCCCATGCCGGCGCTGCGGAGGTGGTGGCGGGCCGGCCGGGTCGCCGTCGAGCCACCGTGCCACGTTGTAGTGGAAGAACTGCTTGCCCCACAACATCCCGGCCATCGCCTGCCGGAGTACCAGGGCCTCGTCCTCAGAGGCCGCCGCGGGAGTCAGCGCCCGGTAGAACTCGTCCGCCTCAGCGCGGCGGCCCGTCATCACCTCGGTGAACCCGGAGCCCAACGCACCGGAGCGCTGCCCGGTGGTCAGCCGCAGCCGGATCACCGCCCGGGCGCCGGCGGCCACGTCGAGCCGGTACCACAGGGCGCCTTTGGTGCCGACGCCTTCCGGGTTGACGGTTGCGGCGCCGGCGACGACATGATCGTTGATCCCGTCCTTGGGGAATGGCGACCGGCCTGGCACCCCGTAGAGCCGCTGGGTGTTCGTCTCGTTGTCGCACAGCAGCCGCCCCGCCCCACCGTCACCAGCCAGCACGAGCGGACCCAGCTGCGGGTGCTGCGCTACGAGGGTCGCGCCATTCCCGGCGCGGATCTCCGGCACGGCCTCCTGCTCGGGCAGGCCCCAGGCCCAGGTGTTGCGGAACCACAGCGTCGGCAACACGTGCAACGTCGCCGCCTCCGGGCCCCGGTTGTCCACGGTGATCCGCAGGCACAGATCGGTCGGTCCGGCCTTGGCGTAGTCGACGGTCACGGCCCAATACCGATCCTCGGCGAACACCCCCGTGTCGACCAGCTCATATTCCGGCGAGCCTTTACCCCGGCGGCGGTTCTGCTCGACCAGATCGGCGTACGGGAATGGCCGCTGCGGATAATGGTAGCGCCAGGTCATCCAGGAATGGGTGGGTGTGGAGTCCAGGTACCACCAATAGTCCTTGACGTCCTCGCCGTGGTTTCCCTCCGGGCCGGTCAGCCCGAACATCCGCTCCTTGAGGATGGGATCGACGCCGTTCCACAGCGCCAGCGCCAGGCAGAACGTCTGGCGCTCGTCGCAGATACCGGCCATACCGTCTTCGTTCCAGCGGTACACCCTTGAGCGGGCGTGATCATGCGGGAAGTAGTCCCAGGCCTCGCCGTAGGCGCTGTAGTCCTCCCGGACCGTGCCCCAGGCCCGCTCGGACAGGTACGGACCCCAGGCCCGCCAGGCCGCCCTGCCCTCATCCGCGTGCTGAAGCCGCGTCTGCTCGGTTGATGTCGTCTGCGCCATGCCGATCAGTACAGCAGTCCAGCTCGGGGGTTACGTTCGGCCATCGAGGGGACTCGGTTTGACCGTGACGATTTGTCGGGGAATTTCTGAGTCGCTCGGGAGAGCCGGTTCGCTGCCAGCGGAGGTTCGCTTGTCGCATCGACTTCGGCAAGGTCGTCAAGTAGCCCTCGCATTACCGACAGCCTGGCCTGAACAACCGACGGGTCGAGACGCCGTGGCGTCATGGGTGACCCGCCATCAGCGCCAGATCCGGCCGACGCATCCACTCTGTGCCCAAGCGCTGCCCGTTGGCTCGCATCTGCTGCCGGCTGAACTCACCCGGTGGGTACTCGTACAGCGGATCGCCGTTACCCACCTCCGCCCACCCCGCGATGGCATGACGGCAGTGAGCGGAGGGTGGCCGCTTCGCCGTGCCATCAGGCGGCTGGCTGCGGGATCGGCGCGTTATGTTCCACCGTCGACGGGACACTGTATGACTGTGACGACTCCACTGCGCATCACCTTCGGTCCCGCCGTGTGTACTTCGCTCGCTGAGGGCGGTGACCGAGAATGGCTGGTGGCCGACGGCTGCGGTGGCTACGCGATGGGCACCGTCTCCGGGCTCCGTACCAGGCGCTACCACGGCCTGCTGGTGCCCGCGGTCGGTGGCCCGTCGGCGCGCCACCTCGGCCTGGTGGCACTGGACCCGGTGCTGGTCCTGCCCTCGGGCGCCTCGGTGCGGCTCGGCGTGCACGAGTGGGCGGGCGGGGCGGTGGCACCTGCCGGACACACCTTCCTCGAGTCGTTCGACCTTGACGATGGGTTGCCGCGCTGGCGATGGCGAGTCGGCGACGTCGTGCTGGAGCGCGAATTGGCCATGCGCCACGGCACGGCGTCGCTGGCCGTGGTGCACCGGCTGCTCGCCGGCGGACCGGTGCGCCTGGTGCTGGACGCCCTGGTGACCTGGCGTGACGCGCACGGCGAGCGCTTCGCCGGCGAGCCGCTGCCGGTCGACCACCACGACGGCGGCGCGGTGGTCGAGGGGTCGTTCCGGCTGCGTGGGCCCGGCTGGGCACCGGCCGGGGACTGGTACCGCGGGGTACACGCACGGCTGGAGGCACAGCGCGGGCTCAATGCTGACGAGGACGTGTGGCTAGCCGGCCGGTTCGCCACCGACCTGTCCGACCCTGGTGACACACACTGCCGGTGTCGGCGTGGGGCGGCAACCTCACGGTCGAGCCCGCGCCAGCGGTCGATGTAGTAGCGGCGGCACGCGAGCGGGCCCGCACCCTGGTGGCGGCCGCGGATCCGGCCGGCGAAGCGGCGGCGCGTCTGGTGCTGGCTGCCGACGCGTTCATCACCACCGCGCCGGATGTCGTCGCGGGTTACCCGTGGTTCGGCGCCTGGTCACGCGACACCATGACCTCGTATGAGGGGCTGTTCCTCGCCACCGGCCGGGCCGCCGAAGGCCAAGCGCTGCTGCGGGCGTACGCCGCGACCGTCTCCGAGGGAATGCTGGCCAACACCGCCGACACCGGCGCAACCGAATACAACACCGCCGACGCCACGCTGTGGTTCGCCCACGCCGTCGACCGTCATATCGCGGCGACCGGGGACCTCGACCTCGCCGCCGCGCTGGTCCCGGTGCTGGACGGGGTGGTGACGGCGCACGTGCAGGGCACCCGGTATGGCATCGGCGTCGACCCGGCCGACGGGCTGCTGACCCAAGGACAACCCGGTTACGCCCTGACCTGGATGGATGCCCGGGTCGATGGGATCGGCGTGACACCGCGCATCGGCAAGGCGGTGGAGATCAACGCGCTGTGGGTCAACGCTCTCGCGGCCCTGCGGGGGCTGCACGAACGCCTCGGCTCAGATCCGGCGGAGATCACCGCGCTAGACGAGCGGGCCCGGTCGTCGTTCGCCACCCGCTTCCCCGCTCCCGGCGGTGGGCTCTACGACGTCGTGGACAGCCCAGCCGGTGACGACGGTGTTGTGCGGCCTAACCAGCTACTCGCCCTCTCGCTGCCGCACGCACCGCTCACCGACCCCGGCGCCATTGGTGCCCTTGCCGGGGCGCTGCTGACCCCGGTCGGGCTGCGCAGCCTGGCTCCCGGCTCGGTTGGCTACCGCGGCCGGCACCGCGGGGGGCCGCGCGAGCGCGACAGCGCCTACCACCAGGGCACCGTCTGGCCGTGGCTGATCGGTCCCTACGTCGACGCCTGCCGGCGCAGCGGGGTGGTGGCCGAGGGCGTGCTCGACGGTCTGATGGGCCATCTGTCCGAGTGGGGGCTGGGCTCGGTCTCCGAGACCGCCGACGCCGACCCACCGCACGCCGCCACCGGCTGCCCGTTCCAGGCCTGGTCGGTCGCCGAACTGATCCGCGCGGCCCACGGTAGGAACCCGTCGAGGAATCGCTCAGTGGCAGGCATGAAGTAGCTCCCGTAGTGGCTGATCGGGTCCAGGGTGGCCACGATCAGGGTGCCGGGTGTGCTCACCTGGTCGAGGTAGAGCAGCGCCTCACCGCTGGCCAACGTCACGAGGACCTCGGCGCCCTTCGGTGGGTCAAGCACGCCGTGGTAGTGCCAGGTGCAGTCCCGCAAGCTCAGCCGGTCGAATAGTTCGTGGTCCGGGTCGGGTGCACGCAGGCCCAGCTCCGCGCCAGGCTCGAGCCACCACCAGTAGTTGGTCGGCCGATGCTCCCAGCGCACGCCGGGCAGGAACTCCGGGATCGGCTCCCCGCCGCTGAACGCGATCACGGTGCCACCGGCGTCCAGCAGCGCACGGACCCGGTCGGCGGCCTTGTCCAGCAGGCCGCGATGCATCCGCTCCGGGATGACCAGGCCGGCCAACCCGGTCAGATCGGTGTCTGCGAGATCGGGAAGGTGAATGAGCCCGCCGGTCAGGTGCCGTGCGTACTGTGGCGCGGTAAGCGTCCGGTGGTGCTGCGAGGAGCCGCCGTGAACCGCAGCGAGGCCTCTGTGGCGGCTATCGACCTCCGCTTTCCGGCGCGCGGATTCGGCGATGGCCCAGTCGAGGAGCGGTCCGCCGCAATATCCCAGCAGATCGCTGGTGGCCTGCACGAGGATGGTGCCAGCGGTGGACACCTGGTCCAGGTAGGTCGCGGGCTCACCGCCGGCGAGCCGGGTGAGCACCTGCGCGCCCTCGGGTACCGGATGGTGCCCGCGCGCGAAGAAGCCTGCGACGCCGCGGCGGAAGGTCAGCTCCTCGGGCTGCACCCCGCGGAAGATGGGGTGGTCGGCGATCTCGATCACCTGGTAGGTGGCCAGCTTGCGCTCGGCGAGTGGCACGAACGGTGACGCACCGGGCAGCCATTCCCGGTACAGGTGCCCGCCGAAGATCACCACGCCGCCGCAGTCGAGGAATCCGCGGATCACGCCCCGATGCCGGGCCAGGTGCTCCTGGTCGGCGGTCGGCGTGATGATCAGTACCGCATACCGGGCGAGCTCGGTCGAGCCCAGCGCGTAACAGTCGACGCGCTCGACGCGATCGTGCCATTCGCTGCTCTCCGGGGACCGGATATCCATGTCGATCACAGCGACGGTGGTCATGGGCTCCTCCTCGATATGCTGGGCGCCGCGCCGTGCAGCCGACGGGCCGCATCGAGCAGCGCCACGGTGTAGGGGTGATCGGGCCGGGAGAGCACGGCATCGGTGGGTCCCTGCTCGACGATACGGCCGGCGTGCAGGACAACGAGGCGGTCACATGAGCGCTGGGCCAACGCGAGGTCGTGGGTGATGTGCAGCACCGCGACGCCACGCCTCGCGCGAAGCTCGTCGAGCAGGTCGGCCATCCCGGCCCGCAACGACGCGTCCAGCATCTGGGTCGGTTCGTCGGCCAGGATCAGCCGTGGCCGGGTGACCACCGCGCGGGCGAATGCCACCCGCTGCCGCTCGCCGCCGGAGAGCTGATGCGGGTATCGCGGCAGGTAACGCTCGACGGGAGTCAGGTGCACCGCGGTCAACGCGTCGACGACGAGCTCGCGGCGCGTCGAGCGGTCCGCGATCCGGTGGATCACCAGCGGTTCAGCCACCGTGGCCGCGACGGTGCGGGTCGCGGGTAGCGCCGCGTACGGGTCCTGGAACACCAGGTGGACCTGGCGCCGCACCGCTGGAGGATCGGCCCGGAGATCGACACCGTCGAAAGTGATCCGGCCGCGGTCGGGTCGCACCAGGTCGACCACGGCGCGCGCCACGGTGGACTTGCCCGCGCCCGAGCCACCAACGAGCCCGACCGTCTCCCCCGCGGCGACCTGGAAGCTGACGTCCGCGCAGGCGGTCAGACGCTGCGCGGTGCCGCGCTGCCGGAAGCTGACGGTGAGGTTGTCGATGTCCAGCAGCGGGGTCACGACCCGCTCGCTTCGGTGACCGGCAGGCGCAGCCGGGGAGCGGTGGCGAGCAGGTGGCGGGTGTACGGGTGCTGGGGATCCTGGACGATCTGATCCCGGGACCCGACCTCGACCAGCCTGCCGGCGCGCATGACCGCGATCCGATCGGCAATGCGCTCGATCACCGGCAGATCGTGGGACACGATCAGCAGCGCGATGCCCAACCGGTGGCGCAGCTCGTCGAGCAGGTCGAGCACGTCGGCCTGCAGCAACACGTCCAGCCCGCTGGTCGGCTCGTCGGCGATGACCACAGCGGGGTCGTTGGCCAGCGCGATCGCGATGACCACGCGTTGCCGCATGCCACCGGAGAGCTGGTGGGGGTAGTCACGGGCCCGCCGCGGGTCCAGGCCGACCATCGCCAGCAGCTCGTTCACCCGGTCCCGGGCGGCGGCCGCCGGCACCGGCCGGTGAGCGGTGACCGCCTCGGCGACCTGATGGCCCACGCTCACCACCGGGTTCAGGGCACTCATCGCCTCCTGCGGGATCAGCGCGACCCGATCCCCGCGCAGTGCCCGCAGCTCGCCGGGGCGCAGCGCCGCCAGATCACGGCCGGACACCAGCACCCGGCCCCCCACGACCCGCGCCGCGGCCGGTAGCAGCCCGCACGCCGCCGCGGCCACCGTCGACTTACCACTGCCGGACTCGCCGACCAGCCCGACCAGCTCACCGGCCGCAACCGACAGATGCACCGCGTCCGCCGCGAGCACCCGATCCGGCCCTGAGCCGTAGCTCACCGTGAGCCCTTCGATCGTCAGCGGCTCGAGAGCCGTTGGTCCGGCCGCCGGCGCCGGGCGAGACGGCGCCACGGCGCGGACCCAGCGCGGCAACCCACGGCGCGGCACCTGGTCGCGCAGCGATGGGCGAGCCCGCTCCTCCAAGGCGTAGCCGAGTAGCGCGAACGCGAGCACGGTCAGCGCGATCGCCACCCCGGGCGGGATGACCCACCACAGCCACGCGTCGGTGAGGAAGGCACTGCGGGCATGCGCCAGGGACAGCATCGTGCCCCAACTCTTCGCGGTCGGGTCCCCCAGACCGAGGAACGCCAGCGACGCCTCGAGCAGGATCGCGGTCTTGGTCGCCAGCGCGAGCTGCGGCACCACCAGCGGTGCCACCGCCGGCACGATGTGCCGCGGCAGCACGTACCACGTCCGCGCACCCATCGCCCGCAGGGCCTGCACGTGATCACGCTCCCAGACCGACAGCACCTGGGCCCGTAACTCACGGGCGATCCCCGCCCAGATCACCGCCGCGATCACCACGATCTGGGTGACCGTGCCCGGGCCGGCGAATACGCCCACGACGATGGTCAGCGGCACAACCGGCAGCGCGAGGATCACGTCAACCCCGCGCATGAGCACGGTGTCCACCCAGCCGCGCGCGTAGCCCGCGACGATCCCCACCGTCAGGCCGATGGCGGTGGCGGCCACCGCCGCCACGATCCCGACCAGCAGCGAGATGCGAGCGCCGTAGATCAGCTCGGACAGCAGGTCCTGGCCGACGTCGTTGGTTCCCAGCAGGTGGGCGGCACTGGGCCGGTCGAACGGGATGCCCGGCCGCGCATTCGGGTCATAGGGCGCCAGCAACGGAGCCGCGAGCGCGGTGGTGATCAGCAGGGCGAGGACGGCTATCCCGACCCTGGCTGCGCGGATCGCGCTCACGGCGTCGCACCGGCTGCGGGTCGGGCCCGGCGGACCCTCGGATCCAGCAGCGGGTAGGTCAGGTCGGCGAGCAGGTTGGCCACGATGACACCGATGGTGACCAGCAGGAACGCTCCCTGCAGCAGCGGGTAGTCGCGGGTCAGGACCGCCTCGTAGATCAGCCGACCGAGTCCGGGGTACGCGAACACCGTCTCGACGACCACGGCGCCGGACAGCAGGTGGCCTACCATCAGAGTCACGTTCGTGTACACCGGCAGCAGCGCGTTGCGCAGCGCGTGCCGGATCGCGATCCGGGGCGCGCTCAGACCCTTGGCCGTGGCCAGCCGGACGAACGGCTCGTCGAGCACCGACACCATCGCCGCGCGGGAGAGCAAGAAAGTCGCACCCAGGCTCGCAAGGGTGATCGTCATCACCGGCAGGACCAGCCGGGCCAGCACCTCGACGACCGCCGCCATCCCCGTCGCGGTGATCTCGAGGGCGCCGAAGGAGGGAAACCAGCCAAGCTGCACCGCGAACACCGCGATGAACATCATGCCGATCCAGAAGCCGGGCATCGAGTCCACCGCGAGCACGCCGACGACCAGACCGGTGTCTCGCCGCCCGGCTGCCCGCCGCCACGCGGCGAACGCACCGAGCGTCGTGCCGATCACGGTGGCGCCAAGGATCCCGAGCCCGACCAGGGCCAGTGTCCAGGGCAGCCGTTCGAGCAGCAGGTCGGTCACCGGGCGGTTGCGCTCGATCGAGACACCAAGATCGCCCCGCACCAGTCCGGCCCAGAATGCGGCGTACTGCTCGAGGATCGGCCGGTCCAGCCCATAGCTTGCCCGGATCTTGCTCAGCTGCTCGGGCCCGAGACCCTGGAGCGGGCCGACGTAGAGGTAGCCGACCGGGTCGCCGGGCGCCAGGTGTGGCAGCGCGAAGTTCAGCGTGGCGGCGACCCACAACACCAGCGCGTACTGCCCGATCCGCGGCGTCGTGCGGCGAAGCCAGCCCATCGTGGGTGCCCCGCCGTTACCGGGACTCGACGACGGCGTTGGCCTTGCGGGCCACCTCGGGCGGGAGCAGCGACCATTTGTGCACGATGCCGAAGCCCGGCGACTCGAGCCATCCGCGGAAGGCGCCGGGCCGGTAGGCCCAGTACTCGTCGGGGTAGTAGAGCGGGATCGAGGTCGGCTGCTGGTTGAACAGCACCTGCATGTCCTGCAGTACCGCGTTGCGACCGGCGTTGGTGGTGGCCGCCTTCCAGCGGTCGAACAGCACGTCCCACTGCGGGTAGGGCAGCGTCGGGTGGCGCCACAGGTAGCCGGAACGGTGCGACATGATGAACTGGTCGGGGTCGGCGACGCCGTGCGCGGTGATGGTGCTGATCGCCAGGTCGAACTTGCGGTTGGTGAACAGCTCCGCGATCGCGGCGGCGTCCATGCCGGTGACCTTCACCTCGATCCCGATCTTGCCGAGATCTTCGGCGACCAGCTCGCCGGCCCGCACGTCGGTCGGCAGGCTGCCAGTGACCAGCACCTGGTACCGCAGCGGACCGTTGGGGCCCTCGCGCACCCCGTCGCCATCGCGGTCGAGGTAACCGAGGCCATCGAGCAGCGCGCGGGACTCGTCTGGCGCGTAGGGCGTGGCCAGCGACCGGTTGGCGAACGGCGCGTCCGGATGGGGGTAGCCCTTGTCCGCTGGCCGCCCCTGGCCCAGGAATACGGTCTTCAGCAGTTGGTGACGGTCCAGCGCGCGGCTCAACGCCCGCCGGAAATCCGGCTGGTCGAACGGGGCGTGCTCGAAGTTGAGCCGCAGCTCAGGGAACTGCAACGGCGCGGTCTTGACCACACCGACCTGATTCGAACCGCTGAACTGGCTGATGAGCTCCGGAGACAACGGCCGCGTCGTCGCATCGATCTCCCCGGAGCGCAGCGCGGTGAACGTGGCCGACGGGTCCACGATCACCGGCATGACCAGCTCGCGAACGCGGGGCGCGCCGGCGAAGTAGCCGGGGTTGGCCTCGAACCGGTAGCCGGCCGTCGGGCTGTAGTCCACCAGCCGGTACGGGCCGGTGCCGACCGGGAGGGTCGAGACCTGCTTGGCCCCCTCCGGTGGTATGGCCGACCACACGTGTTTGGGGAGGATCGGCAGGTCGGCCAAAGTCACCGTGCCGAGTTCGGGGCAGGCGTAGGCGCAGTGCAGGCGCACCGTGTTGGCGGCCAGCGCGGCCACCGTGTCGACCGTCGGGACGTCGCTCACATGGTGCGTCCAGCGCCCGGTTGGCGCTGCCTTCATGTAGCTGAATGTGAAGATCACGTCGTCTGCGGTGAAGGGCATGCCGTCGTGCCACTTGACATCGGATCGCAGATCCACATCCCAGGTGGACGGGTCGACCTGGCGAACCGCGGTGGCCAGCCATGGCTGTGGTTGCGCGACGTATGGCGAGGGCGCGACGAGCTTGTCGTAGATCAGCTCGGCGAGCGGTTCCGGGGTGCTGGGGACGAAGATGTTGAGCGGGCCGACGTCGCGGGGAACCGCGATCCGCAACCGATCGGCGCTGGCCGGCCCACTGGATGGTCCAGTTCCCGAGCCGGTACACGCGGTGACCAGCAATGCGGTCGCAGCCAGCAGCGCCCGTCGCGCGTCAGGTAAAGTGAGCCTCACCTAAGGGAACGTAAAACTACCTGTATTCGGACCACAAGTGATGGCGGCGAGGTTGGTCCGACTGGCCGCAGTGCCTGGGCACGTGGCGACAGCATGAGGGCAGCATCCGTCAAGCGATCACACGATGGTGGCGACCACGCCGGCCGCACGCAGCAGATCGACCATGGCGAAGGTGCCGTTCGAGCCGTAGGTGGGTTTCCACGTGGGGTTTTGACGCAGGTAGGACTGGCTGTCGCCCTCAATCAGCCCGATCATGACCTCGGTGACGATCCGGGCGCCTACTGGGCCCAGGTGCTCGCCGTTCGCCGTCACAGCCGCTTCCCGCAGAACGTAGAACCACAGCGGCGTGCGGGTATGCAACTGCAGATCCTTGAGGTCGGCAAGGTCTGCACTGGCCAGCTCCGGAAGTCTCATCGCGCGGGCGACCCGCTGGCCGGAGGGCAGTCCCATGGTCAGCCCCCGCAGCAGGTTGCGGGTGGCCAGCGACGTCGGCGTGGCCGGTGGTTGACCCAGCAGGTGGAACAGCGCCGTCGACAAGGTAGTGTCGATCTTCTTGTTGGGCTTGACCCGACCATCACCGAAGTCGAAGAACGTCTGCCAGTCGATGAACCGGCGCGCAGCACGGTATCCGCCGCGCAGATCTTTCGGGTCATGGGGATCCGGAATCAGCGCATTCGGATCGAAGATCATCGCAAAGAACTGTCGCGTCGAGTCGGTGCCGCTGGTCCCGAAATTCGCCCGGTAGCTGGGCCTTACCTGCGAATGCCCGAAGCGGTAGGCCGCCACCGCGAACTCCACCGGGATGAACGGGTCGTTGCGCCAGGTGAAGAACCTGCGACCGTGGGTCAGCACATCATCCACCGTCGCCCGGCCGGCGGTGATCGGCAGGAACTGGTGCACGATCAACCACTGGTAGTGCCATCGCACGATCCGTTGAGCCTCGGCGAAGATCTCATCAGCGGTGAAGCCGCCTCCCAGCTCGGCAGCGACATTGGCCAGCACAACGTTGTGGAACCGCAGAAACGCTACCTGGAGTTGGCTGACGATGAGGTTCTCGTCGTTGCGCGGATCGCCCAGCAGGGCCACGTTCTGGCTGTTGCGCGGGACATCGTGCCGTGCAGTGCCATCGATAGACACCGCCGGCGAGCCGGGGATCTCCTCGGTGAGCAGCCTGGTGCGCCCGCCGTCGACGCTCTGGTCGTACAGGTGCGGGGAGGCGGTGGGTCCGCCACCGTAGACGCTGTCCAGGTCGAATGCGGGGATCCGGAAGTTGCGGATGGACTCCGGATCCTGCCGCCGGGCCAGACTCGACGTGGGGTCGAAGGTCACGTCGTGGTCGAGGAACTGGCCGAGGAAGGTGAAGCCCGCGGTCATCGTCGGGTTGTTCGGGTTGTGCAGGCTCTTCGCCGGGTCGGTGATCAGGGTGATGGGGTCGGACAGGTCGTCAGCGGCGTCCATCGGGCCCCCCGGCGCGCCGAGCTCGGTGAGCGCGCCCCTGATCAACGGGGTGTCCGCCGCGAACGGGGGCAGCGTCGGAAACAGGCGCCCGAACCTGCCCTGCTCGTAGAACCTCGACCGGGGGGTGAGCTCGCCGATGTCGGCGTTGCCATGACCCATCGCAGGACTCCTCTGTCGCGAACCAGTACCTAGGGCGATAGAGCCGGCGCGGCACCCCATTGATACGCGCGTCACACGCGGCATCCGCGCTGCGCTGCGACGGCGCCGGGACGGGCGACGCACAAATTCACACGATCGACCATTGGGAGTGAGGTACTTATCGGGCATGGCGTGTCCTCCTAGCCACCAACCGGACCCGTGAATGGACGCAAAGGAGCTTTGATTCATGGCCACGACCGGAGGACACGGGCGGGCGAGCACCGGGATGGCCGAACGAGGCGACGTGCTGAGCGCGGTGGAGCGCCTCCTCGATAACGCGAGCGAAGGCCGGGGGGGAGCGCTCTTCGTGGTCGGGCCGGCGGGATTGGGCAAGACCACGATCTTGGAGCATGCGATCACCATGGCCAGACCGCGGTTTGCGGTCGGGGTTGGACGCGGAGACCAGGTAGAGGCGGTGTTGCCGTTCGGACTGATCGGGCAGGCACTCGATCAGCATTTCGAGGGCCTGCTTACCGCGGGCGGCATGGTGCGCAACGCCGACGGCGGTGAGGACGGCGACATCTCCCCACAAGCCCGCTTCTACGGCATCCTCCGTGGGGTACGGGAGGCGGCCAGGCGCCCGCTGTTGCTAGCGCTCGATGATCTGCACTGGTCGGATCCCGACTCGCTGACCGCGATCCACCTGATCTGCCGTCGCCTGTCATCGTTGCCGGTGGCGCTGATCGCCACTGCCCGGCCATGGCCGGCCGAAGCGGTCACCTCGGCATGGGATCTGGCTGCCCAGGGGTTGGCCCGAATCGAGCCGCTGGCCCCGCTGAGCGCCATTGCCGCTCGGGAGCTGCTGTGTGCTCGAATCAGTGGGCAGGTCCCGGCAACCGTGGTAGACCAGGCCATCGATCTGTGCGGTGGCAACCCGTTGCTGGTGGAACACGTCGCCCTCGAGCTCCGCCGGGGCGGGAAGCTCGCGGAAGGGCAGGTCTGGTTCTCCCGTTTCGTCGGAGTCGGTGCGGCCGGGCGCCGCTACCTGCAGGCAGCCAGTGTGCTAGGGACCCGATTCCGTGCTGACGTCGCGACGGTGGTGGCTGGACTGTCCGCCACCGAAGCCGCCACCGAGCTCGATGGCCTCTTCCGCGGTGGCCTCCTGTACGAGGCTGACGATGGCTGGGCGCGGTTCACCCACGCTCTGATCCGCCAGGGTGTGTACGACGACATCGCGCCGCCGGTGCGCAGGGACCTGCATGCGGCCTGCTTCCGTACCCTCATTGCCTCCGGCGCTTATCCGGCAGAGGCCGCCGAACACGCGGTGGCCGCCAACCTGGCCGGTGACCCAGAGGCGGTCGCCACGGTGTCCCGGGCGGGGCGGGCGGCACTGCGTGTGGGTGCAGTCCGCGCCGCCTGTCAGCATCTGGCGGCAGGGATGCGGCTCGCGGGTGAGGGCGCGCCGACCGGACTTCTCTTCGACTTCGGCGCTGCACTCGTCGCGAGCGGTGCCAATGACGAGGCGATAGCCGTCTACGAGCGGCTGTTGGGTATCCCCCAGCTGCCCACCGCCGACCGGATCGCCGCCTTGCGCGAACTGGGGCAGGCCAGCTTCGTCACCGGCCAGGTGGAACGCGCCGCGGGCTGCTACGAATCGGCAGTGGGCCTGGCCGAGCAGGACCATCCCGCGCTCGCCATCGGAGCGCTGCTCGACCAGTCGTTCCACCACCAGACGCTGTTCGGTCCCCGCGCCGCGCTCCCGTGGGCTAACCGAGCTGCCGAACTGGCCGCCACCAGCGGAGTCATGCAGGCCTCGGCGCAGGCCGCCTGGGGTGCGATCGCCTACCGCTGCGGTGACCCGGAGGGCCTCAGGACGGCAGCCGAGGCCGCTACCTCACGCGTTGATCTCATCCCCACCTCGCGGTCGATGGACCGGCACCGGTACCGGGATCCCACGCTCAGCTACGGCATCCTGGCCGTGCCTGCCGAGCAGTTCGCCGATGCCGAACGGGCCCTCACCGAGATCTTGAGCTCAGCCGAACGCCGATCCGAACCGCTCGCATTGCTGCAGGCTGAGATGGCGTGGATTGATGCCCTGTGCCGGCTGGGTCGGCTGAAGGAAGCACTCGCTGCGGCGGATGTTCTCGTCGAGCTCGTCGAGCTGTTTCCGCATGGGGCCCCGCTGAGCCTCACCTACCGGGCGTTGGTTCTCCTCGAGCTGGGCGAGCTGGAGCAGGCCGAGAGCTGCTGCGCGCAGTTGCCCACCAAGCTGCATCAGGATCGGTACAGCCTGCATCGCACCGATGGGTGGCAGCTTCACGTGCGGGGAGTCCTCGCCCACCGCCAAGGACAGGCCGAGACCGCATGCGCACTGTTCACGCAGCTCGAGGAGTGGGCCGATCGCACCGGCGAGGCCGACCCCTCGTTCGTGCCATGGGCGGCCGACGCGGTGGCCGCCTACCTGGCCTGTGGCCGGGACACCGACGCGCGGCACGTTATCGACTGGGTCGCGCAGCGCGCTGTGTCCCTTCCCACCGTGTGGCCGAAGATCGTCGTGACCGCAGGGCAGGCCGCGCTCGCTGAGCGTGCGGGGGATCCAGCATTAGCGGAGAGTTACTTCATCCAGGCGCTCGAGCTCCACCATGAACTGTCCATGCCGCTCGCCCGTGCCACCACGCTGACCGACTACGGCACGCTTTTAACCCGTGGCGGTGAAAGAGCACGGGCGCGGGCGCTGCTCGGTGAAGCGCTGCACATTGCCCAGTCCTGCGGAGCTCGGTGGCATGCCGACCGCGCGCGCGGCGAGTGGCGGCGCGCTGGCGGGCGGACCCGTGCCCAGAAAGTCGGTACGGGGTAGGTGCCGTTGCTCTGCTTGACATCGCTCGATGCGCTCTGTCACGATCAAATTCTCCTGGCGCGGGTGGATTCAGAGCACAAGGCGGCTCCTCGGAGCCGGCGGAGGTCGACTATGGTTGTTATCGGAGATCGGCACCGTCACGTTGTCAACAGCGTCGGCGAAAAGCCCCCGATGTCGAGCCCCACGAAGTCGGTTCACAGCGCCGCAGATGCCCGAAGGCAGTGGGTGGCGCCAACCTGGGAGCGTCGGGATACTCCCATGGAAGTCACCATGTACGCAGGTCAGCGCTAGAAGTCTCCAGATGCGCCTTCGCATCCTCGGTTCTGCGGCTGGCGGTGGCGTACCACAATGGAACTGCGGATGCCCGGTATGTGCCGCCGTGAGGTCTGGCTCGCGCCCCGTGGCAAAGCGATTCTCCTCCACCATCGCCGTTGGTGACGGTGCCGGCGAATGGTTTCTCGGCAACGCCGGACCAGATCTCGATGTCGCACTGTGCGAATGCCCTCCCTTGTGGCCCGAGCCCGACGGTTCAACGGCGCCGATACACGGGATTTTCCTCACCGATGCCGAACTCGACCACACACTGGGATTGTTGTCGCTTCGCCAGGCCAGCGAGCTGCAGGTATACGGCACCGCCGCGGTACGCATTCTGCTGTCCCGGTGCGGGCTGCTGCCGACATTGGAGAGTTATACGGTGGTGCGCTGGCACGAGGTCCGACCGGGTGAACAATTCGCGCTGCGTTATCGTCACGGCGCGGCCTCGCCGCTGTGGTGTGAGCCTTTTGATGCCACCACCGGTCGGCTGCCCCGTTATGCCCGCGTCCGTGACACGGGCAGCAGCGCGCTGCACGGGGATTCGGGGAGCTCGGGCGTGGTCATCGGTTACCGGATCACCGACGAGCGCACTGGTCGTTCCGCGGTGTTCCTGCCGTCGGTAGCGACGCTCGACGAGCGCCTTCTCGAGCAGCTCCGCGGCACGCATCTCCTTCTCGTAGACGGCACATTCTGGACCGACGACGAGCTGTATCAGAACCGGCGGGGCACCGCCACCGCCCGATCGATGGGACACCTGCCCATCAACGGTGCGGAGGGCAGCTTGCAGCTGCTTCGCCAGCTGACCGGTACCCGCATCGTGTATACCCACCTCAACAACACCAATCCGATGCTATTCGAAGACGCACCCGAAAGGGCGTACCTCGCCGACGCCGGCGCATCCGTGGCGCACGACGGTGCCGAATACGAGCTGTAGAGCAGGGGGCTTCAGATGGGCAGAGACCGACCGGCGTTGAATCGTGACGAATTTGAGAGCATGCTACGCGCCGCCGAGCGCAGCTATTGGGACAAGCATCCATTTCATCAGCGAATGGACGCTGGCGAGCTTGATCCCGGCGACCTGCGGGCCTGGGTAGCTAACCGTTGGTATTACCAGCGAAGTTTGCCGCAGAAGGATGCTGCCATCGTCGCGAACTGCCCATTACCAGAGATCCGACGGCGGTGGCTGCCGCGAATCTCCTACCACGACGGTACCTCGGGCAGTGACGGCGGATGTGCTCGATGGCTGTTATTGGCCGAGGCGGTCGGATTGAGCCGGGAGGAGGTCACCGATGAACGCCATTTATTACCGGGGGTGCGATTTGCGGTCGATTCCTACGTCACCTTTGCTCGAACGCGACCCTGGGTCGAAGGTGTCGCGTCATCGTTGACCGAGCTGTTCGCTCCAGAAGCGATGGCTACCCGGATGGCCGCATTTCGTCGATACTACCCGTGGATTAACACTGAGGCATTAGAATACTTCGATGCTCGAATACCGCAAGCACGAGAAGAATGCGCCGACGCGTTGGCTATCGTGCTGGCACACTGCACATCGAGAGAAGGCCAGGACGCGGCCGCGCGGGCGCTGGAGTTCAAGACCGACGTGCTGTGGAGCATGCTGGACACGATCGAGCACTCCCGTCCGGCGCTGTGATCGTGGCCGGCGATGGGATGGCGGCAGCGCTGTCCCTCACCGACCGGCCACAGCTGTGCCGCGGCGTGCGCGCCAGCACCGACCCGCTCAGCGACGAGGCGGTCCTGCTGTTCCCCGAGGGGGTGCTCTTCCTGAACGAGACCGCGGCTGCCGTCGTCCAACGGTGCGACGGCAACCGTAGCGTCGCCGAGGTGGTCCAAGCGGTCGGCGAGGTGTACGACAACGTGGCGTTCGAGGACGTGATGTCGCTGCTACGGGACCTGATCACCCAGCATCTGCTGGTGGCACATCGTGGATAGGGCGCTGGGCCTGCTCGCCGAGCTGACCTACCGCTGCCCGCTGCACTGCCCGTACTGTTCGAATCCCGTTGCTGTCCCGGATGCCACGGAGTTGGCGCTGCCCGAGTGGTTCCGGGTACTGGCGGAAGCTCGGGGCCTCGGAGTGCTGCAACTACACCTCACCGGAGGTGAGCCGCTAGCCAGGCCCGATCTGGTCCCGCTCGTCGCACGGGGCCGCGAGCTGGGCTTTTACGTCAGCCTGGTCACCAGTGGGGTCGGACTCGACGAGCGGCGGGCCGGCGAGCTGGCGCAGGCGGGACTCGACCACGTCCAGCTCAGCATGCAGGATGCCGACCGCGCCGCAGCGCAGCAGGTGGCGGGTGCCCGCGTTTTTGACCGCAAGCTGGCCGCTGCCCGAATGGTCACGGCTCTGCAACTACCGCTGACGATCAACGTCGTGCTCCATCGCGGAAATATCGGCCGGATCGGTGCGATCGCTGATCTCGCTGCCGCGCTGGGCGCAGACCGGCTTGAGCTCGCGCACACGCAGTACTACGGCTGGGGGCTGCTCAACCGGTCAGCACTGCTGCCGACGCGGGACCAGGTCCTTGCCGCCGGGCTGGCTGTCGCCCACGCGCGAGCGGTTCATCGCGATACTCTGGAGATCTTGTACGTTGTCGCGGATTATCACGAGCCTTACCCGAAACCGTGCATGCACGGCTGGGGACGGCGCCATATCGTCATCGCCCCCGACGGACGGGCGCTGCCCTGCCCGGCGGCCGCCCAAATCGTCGGGCTCGATTTCGACAACGTGCGAGAGCGTTCCCTGAGCGAGATCTGGCACGACTCCCCCGCGTTCACCCGGTTTCGGGGTGATGGATGGATGCTGGAACCCTGCCGTGGCTGCCCGCGCAGGGAGGTCGACTTCGGCGGCTGCCGCTGCCAGGCGTTCCAGCTCACCGGGGACGCCGCACGGACGGATCCGGTGTGCCAGCTCTCGCCCGACCACCATCTGGTCGAAACAGCCCTCCAGCGCGCAGGGCCAGCGCACCAGCCACTGCGACCGCGGTCGAACCCGAGTCGCTGGGGAATCACGTGAGAGTAGTGATACCAGCTGCTCATACGACGTCCGCTTGCCGGGTGGGCAGCGAGGTCACCAGCGTGGCCGGCGATGGCTGGTCGGAGGGAACTCGCCGAGCCGGTGTGGCGCTGCGGCAGCGACCAAGGTTTCGGCGCGAGCGTAGGTCAGCGGGGGAACGCGGCTGGGGTATGGGACTCTCCGGTGCCGCCTGGCAGCGGTGGACGCGGCTTTCTCGCCGATCGTCGCGAGCATCAGGGTGGCAGCGGCCTGACCGAGCATGCCAGGCGCGAGCGTCGGCGCCGGGCCGACTGTCCTCGTGATCGCGTACCACCAGCGCAACCACGGGGACAGTGCGTCCCAGGTGTCGGCGAAGCGCTGGTCGAGCGGTCCGGACTCGTAGTTGACCAGCGCGTGCTCCAGCACGCCGAACAATGATGCGCCCAGCACGAGCAACGCCAGCGCGCGCACCACGCGGGTGCGGCCAGCCCGCCCCGCGTGTAGTGCCAATGCTCCTGCGAGGACAACCAGCGCGGCCCACGGCACGAGTTGCATGACGCCGTTCCAGTGATGCAGAGTCGCCAGTTCGAAGGCGGTGCCCACGATGCCGAGCGCGGTGAGCCCGGTCAGGCCGGCCCCCCGCCCCGGCCGCCCGGGGGGCCGCCCCGCGGGGGGCGCCAGGGTGG
>CAXUFG010000014.1:30248-44027 GCA_964250265.1 uncultured Pseudonocardiaceae bacterium
GCGCGCCCCCCCCCCCCCCCCGGGGCGCGCCCCCCCCCCCCCCCCCCCCCGCCCCCGCCCCCCCCCCCCCCCCCCGCCGCGCGTGGCGCACCTGTGTCACGGCAGGAGTGTTGACAAGATCTGATCGAGGGTCTTTTGAGCGGGGTTGTACTTGGCTAGGTTTTCCCGCAACTTGGCCAGAGCAAGATCGTTTGAGGCGTATGGCCGGTACTCGACGACCTCAGCGGCCCACCGCTTGGGGCTGGCCACGCCGGCTGCCTTGAGCGCGGCCGCGATGGCGTCCTCGCTCGCCGTGTTGGCCGACACCTTCTCCACCTTCGGCTGCGGATCGGCAGGTGCCGGGTCCTCAGGTGCGGCCAGGTAGCTCACCTCGGCTGCCGGCACCGCCACGCTTGAGCCGGCGGTGGACGAGCCGCCGCAAGCGGCCAGCGATACGCCAAGGACGACGGCGCCGATCGCCGCGAGGACAGATTTGTGAGAGCTAGGCATTGGTCCTTCTCTTCTGCCGAGGGAGGTTGGTTGTCGCACGGCGCCGCGCGAGCGCGACCCTATGGGAGGCAGATCGAGTTCTCGGCAAGATCTGAGAGCACCGGTTGGGCCACCGCGCCCATCGGCTCATTTTGGGCGCCGAAAGACGCCGGGGTTACTCCAGACGCCGCATTCGCTAGCCCATTCGGCCGCAACCACCCTCACCTTGTCCCGCCCACAGCCGTCCAACGGTCCGATATGGAGCCATATCGAGGTTTGCCCGACCGCTCACAGCGCCGGTATGGCGCCATCTCGGGCGTTCGTGGTCAAGGGCGAGCGGAAAAGGCGTACCAGTCGCGGCTGGACGGGCTGAAGTAGTGCTCGGCGGAGACCCGCTCGCCGGGAAAGAGCCGGAATCCCCGCGGCAGGCCGTCGGGCGTGGGAAGGAAGTAGGCGCCGCTGACCCAGTTGGGGTTGATGTCCAACTCCATGCCACGCACTACGCCACTGGCCTGCAGAATCCGGCCCAGATTGCACACCGAGAGGGCGGGACCTCCCACATAGACCTCGCCACCGCTGGCGGTGACCCCGAAACCTGAGCGGTGAATGAAGGCGACCTGCCCGATGGTGCTCCCCCACTGGGCGGTGCCGCCGCTCTGGCAGGTCGGGTTGACCCGCCCGTCGTCGACCAGCGGGACGAGGTTCTGGCGGACACTGGCCACCTCTGGGCCCATCCTGACTTCCCTGTTCCAAGCGCCGACGGTGGCCGTGCCGTCAGCGCGCAGAACGAGGCTGGCCGCGCCGTCCACCAGCGCCCGCGCGATGCGGCCCTGACTGTAGTACCCACCGTGACTGGCACCGTTGAGGCGGAAGCCACCGTTGAAGACGGCAACCACGGTGGGTCGCTCAGCTGGGGTCAGTGATGTGCCGACCAGCCCGGTTCCGCCGGGGTCCTGAAAACCTGGGTGTAACTGCCCGCGGACCAGGGTGGGGTCGATCCACATGACACCGACCAGAAAGGACGTGTGCTCGCGGTCGGGGCGCACGTGGGCTACCCGGACGGCTGGCTGGCCGTGCGCCGTCACCACGGTCTCCCACTCGCCTTCGCCGGGTAACGACGCGACGCCGGGCGGCGGGTGCAGGGGCTGGGGCGCAGGGACCCGGGACGGGGTGTTTGTCCCGAGTGGATCAGTTGGTCTCACCGCCACCCGCGGGATACCTCCCACTGGCACGCCGCCAGTGGGAGGTGGGTTGTGCTCGTACTGTTGTTTCTCCAACCAGGTGATCAGCTCGTCGAAGCCATGGTCACGGCCCCACTCAGCTAATCGGGCCGCCACGCTGTCGGTACCCGGGGCGCGCAGCGCGCCAGCCACGGAGACGCCCGCCAGGGATCCGGACAACACCACCACGACGAGCATGGCCAGCAACAACCGCCGCCACCATCGGCTAGGCGACTTCCCTCGGACCGCCGCACGCGTGGACGTCGGGACCTCAGCTCCCCCGGTCAGGCGGCGCGACGAGCGGAACGGCGCCGGGTGGGCCGCCGCGGTGCGCGACGGGAGGGCCCGGCGGCGCTGCTACGGCGATGCTGCGATGGCGGCGCGGCCTCCGGCGGGGCCACCAGGGGAGCCGGAGGTCCGGTGAGCGCAGCGATCTGCTCGGCACCCGGACGCACGCGCGCCAGCACCGGCCTGATGCCAGCGAGCCGAGTCAACGACCGCACCTGCCCGACCTGCTCGGGAGTGCACAGGGTGATCACCAATCCGTCGGCACCGGCTCTGGCGGTACGACCGGAACGGTGCAGGTACGCCTTGCACTCGGCAGGCGGATCCACATGCACCACCAGGCCGATCTCGTCGACGTGGATGCCACGCGCGGCGATGTCGGTCGCCACCAGCACTCGCGCTCGACCGTCGCTGAACGCAGCGAGATTCCGTGCCCGGACGTTTTGCGAGAGATCTCCGTGCAGCTCCATGGCAGGCAACCCGGCGATGGTCAACTGCTTGGCGAGCTTCCGCGCGCCATGTTTGGTGCGGGTGAACAGCAAGCTGCGGCGCTGGCCGGATGCGAGTTCACGGACGACCGAAAGCTTGTCGGCATGATCCACCGTGAATACGTGATGCACCATCCCGGATACCGGGGCCGACGGTGGGTCGACCGAGTGCACCACCGGATCGGTCAGATAACGCCGCACCAACACGTCCACGGCGCTGTCCAAAGTGGCCGAGAACAGCAGCCGCTGGGCTTTGGCCGGGGTGAGGTCCAGCAGCCTGCGCACGGCCGGAAGGAAACCCAGGTCGGCCATGTGGTCGGCCTCATCCAGCACGGTGACCTCGACCTGGTCAAGGTGCACGTGGCCTTGACCGAGCAGGTCCTCCAAGCGGCCGGGACAGGCGATGAGGATGTCGATCCCACCGCGCAGTGCGGATGTCTGCCGCCCCTGGCCGACTCCGCCGTAGACAGTGGTGACCCGCTGCCCCAGCGAGGCGGCCAGCGGGGCGAAGGTGTCGGCGACCTGGTTGGCTAGTTCCCTGGTGGGCACGAGCACCAGTGCGCGCGGGTGGCCAGCGGTGCGGCGCCGCCCGGATCGGGCCAGCGCGGTGATCGTCGGAATCGTGAAGGCAAGCGTCTTGCCACTTCCGGTTCGGCCCCGCCCCAGCACATCACGACCAGCGAGTGCGTCCGGCAGCGTCGCGACTTGGATCGGAAATGCTGAAGTGAGGCCCTGACTGGCCAGCACGATGAGCAGTTCCGTTCGTATTCCGAGTTCACGAAAACTGCATGGTTGCCCGAGGGCGGGATGGTTCGAAGGCACGCGTGTACTGATCCTCTCCTGGAGATGGTGGCCGCTGATGCGTGGCCACCCCGCAGCCCCACGGAGAAGCACCTGCGCCGCGCCGGCGCTCACAGCTGACCTCGGCTGGCCCCGGTGTCGGTGCCAGCATCGCTTCTCCATTATGCCCGAATCATCGCCCGCACCGTGCGTCAGGGGTCGCACACGGTACAGGACAGCCCAAAACGGCGCCCGAGATGACGCCGAGATCGGGTTTGCCGCCACCAAGCGGGGGGTATTTGTCGCGTAACACCACACCGATCGACCAGCGAGGACGGTTGGAGATGACGGACACCCGACGACTTCCGAAGCCGGTCGCTCACGAGTGGGACTGGCAGCTTAAGGGCTCCTGCCAGGGCCTGAATAGCAGCATTTTCTTTCATCCGGATGGGGAACGAGGTTCAGCACGATCGCGCCGCGCTGACCGGGCCAAGGAAATCTGCGGGCGCTGCCCCGTTCTGGAGCAATGCCGCCACCATGCACTGGCCGCACGAGAGCCCTACGGCGTCTGGGGAGGCTTGACCGAGGAGGAGCGCCGGGAACTGTGGACAGGGCAGCGCCAGCTGCTCGTAGGCTGAGGCGCCGAACCGGATCCCGCATACCTGGAGGAACGCACCACTGAGATCATGAGCCCCTGACAGGAGGGCGCATGGAACACGTGGTGATCGTCGGTGCCGGGCTGGGCGGCTTGCGCACCGTGGAGTTGTTGCGCGCGGAGGGATTTTCCGGCCACATCACTCTCGTCGGCGACGAACCCCACGAACCCTACGACCGGCCTCCGCTGTCCAAGCAGATTCTCGCCGGGCAGTGGCCGGAGGAACGGGCAGTGCTCCACCGCGGCGAGTTGACCGAGCTGGATATCTCCCTGCACTTGGGCCGGAAAGCGGTCGGCGTCGACCATATTGCTGTCGACCTCGATGATGGCTCCCGGCTGACCTACGACGCGCTGGTGGTGGCGACCGGGGTACGGCCACGCCGGCTGCCCGGCCAACCCGATCATCCCAAGCTCCATGTACTGCGCACGCTCGAGGACTGCCGGGGATTACGAGACTCGATCTCCCGGGCTCGATCTCTGCTGGTGGTCGGAGCCGGCTTCATCGGCGCCGAGGTCGCGGCGACCGCCCGCACCGCCGGCCTCGAGGTGACCATGCTGGAGGCACTGCCGACACCATTCGCCCGGGTTCTCGGTGAGCGCATGGGCCGGCTGTGCGCCCAGCTGCAGATCGACAATGGCGTCACGGTGCGCTGCGGAGTACCGCTGAGGGACTTCGTTGTCAGCGAGAGCGGGATCGCCGCTCGGCTAGCCGATGGGAGCATCGTGGCGGCGGACTGCGCCGCGGTCGGGGTGGGCACTGTGATTGACGCCGGGTGGCTGGCCGGGCTCGAGGTCTCGGCCGCCAACGGGCTGCACTGCGACGCCACGGGTCTGGTGGAGGGGACCGGCAACGTCTACGCGGTCGGCGACATTGCTGCCTGGCGGCACCCAACTGTGGGAGATCGACCTCGCATCGAGCACTGGACCTCAGCCGGCGAGCAGGCGGCCGTCGTTGCGCAGCGCCTCGCCGGCAAGCAGATCACTCGCCAAGCCGATGTCGTGCCGTATTTCTGGTCCGATCAGTATGGGCTGACTCTGCAGCTGGTCGGGCGCAGCGATCTAGCGACGTCCGTTGAGGTGTTGCACGATCCCGGCGTGGTCAAGGGAACCGTGGCGGGCTACTTCGCCGACGGCGCTCTCGTCGCGGTGCTGGCCTTTCACGCACCCCGGCTGCTCAACCGCTACCGCCGCCTGGTCGCAGCTGGCGCAAGCGAGCACGAGGTCCGCTCCACCGCGGCCGAACTTGCCTCCCGCTAGTACCCCTGAGCCGTTGACAGGCAACCGGCAGGCTGCTTATCGTCTAGTTACGCAACCATTTGGATGCATAATTGAAGCGATGGGGGTATGGACGCGATCTTCAAGGCGCTTGCCGACGCCAGCCGTCGGCGACTGCTGGATGGCCTGAACAACCGCAATGGTCAGAGCTTGCGGGAGCTGTGCGCCGACCTGGAAATGACCAGGCAGGCGGCGAGCAAGCACCTGGCCGTGCTGGAAGCGGCCAACTTGATCACCACGATCCGGCGGGGCAGGGAAAAACTGCATTACCTCAATACCGCACCGATCAACGACATCGCCGAACGCTGGATCAGCCGATACGACCACGAGCGAGTGCATGCGCTCGCCGATCTGAAGCACGCCCTGGAAGGCAAACCGATGAACAAGCCCGAATTCGTCTATGTGACCTACATCAAGACCACGCCGGAAGAACTCTGGCAGGCGCTGACCGATTCCACCTTCACCCGGCGCTATTGGGGAGTCGAGCTGGAATCGGATTGGAAAGTGGGCTCGCCGGTGCTGACGCAAGCGGCTCCCGGCGGGCAGCTCCGCGATCTGGAGCAGGTGGTTCTCGAGTCCGAGCCGCCTCGGCGACTGTCCTACAGCTGGCACAACTACCAGCCCGAGCACGCTGAGATGTTCGGCTGGACAGACGAGGTATTCACCGCGCTGGTCAAGGAAAAGCGGTCGAAGGTGACCTTCGAGATCGAGCCGGTCGGGTCCATGGTCAAGCTGACCGTGATCCACGATGATTTCGAGCCGGACAGCGAGATGCTCAAAGGCGTCAGCGGAGGATGGCCGGCAATCCTATCCAGCCTGAAGACGCTACTCGAGACCGGTGAAACCCTGCCCTTCGATGCGGCCTGATACCGCCATCATCCGAGAACTGGACTCATCGCGGGTCGCTCGTCGATCCGACGAGCCGTTCGTGCACTGCTCGGAGCGCGAAGTGCCCGATCACCGCGATCAGCACGCCCGCCGTAGCGACGAGCCAGACGGGCGCGCCGGCATCGAGCACGAGGATCACGATGAACGCGTCGAACAGGGCGACAAGGGTGAACCCCACGTGCGCGACGTAGTTCGCCGACGGTCCCGCGGAACCGCCCGGCCCGATCCGGCGGGCCTGATCGGCGCGCCACACCATGAACAAGCCGAGCAGGGCGAAAGCGGCGAAGAGCACCCGGCCGATCACGTCGGTCACCGACCATTCCGCGGCGATCGCCAGCACCAGGAACGCTTCCATCACGACCAGCGACCACAGGTACGTCCCGAACAACGTGCCGCGCCGGATCGCGATACATCCGGCGAACAACGCGACGCCAGCCGCCAGGGCGTGGGTGGCGATGACGATGGTGTGCCACATGACGCGAACCTCCAAGCGGCGACGTCCCACTGTGTCAGGTCACAATCGAGGATTGACCTAACACAGTGGAATGTCAAGCTCGGCCGCCGAGCGTTTTGGGCAGCTGGTCGAACCAGTCGAGCACCGCGCTCTCGTAACGGAGCCCGAACTCCAGGGTGGCCAGCCGGTACCGGTCCGCGCCGTCGATCACGCCGTCCAGTTCCTCGCGGACCCGCCGGTAACCCGCCAGCCGCCCGGCGTGCACCGCACGGTGCGCGGCGACCATCTCCGCAAGCCGTCCCGGCGGCAGGTGCCCGGCGAACATGATGGTCAGCAGCAACGGGAAGCGGATCTGCTCCAAGGCCGGCTCGCGATCGAGCCACTCCCGGAACGCCCCCCGCCCCGCCTCGGTGATCAGGTAGGGCTTGCGGTCCCGCGGCCCCGGCTGGCCCAGCTCGACCAATCCAGCGTTCGCCATCGCCGCCAGCTCGCGGTAGACCTGGCTCTGAGTCAGGGTCCAGAAGTCACCGATCCGCCGCTGGGCCACCGCGACCAGGTCCCAGCCGGTCATCTGCCCCTCGTGCAGGAATCCCAGCAGCGAAGCCGCGGTGGCATTGAGCGGACGCGCCGACATCTACCCCCCTGTTGCGATGGACTCTGGACGTCCCATTGTGGCAGGTGGGCCGACGTCGATCTCGCTACCCCCGGCAGTCAGGGGCCGAACGGAACTACGAGTGGAGGTGCCGGTGAGCTAGGAAGAAATCTCGTTGGCGGTTTTCGTAGTCGCGATCATCGTCATCGTGGAGAGCACCACGGGCACGGGCAGCGAACGTGTATGCGATCTCCCATCGGACCCGCCCACGATAGAGCTGCGTGATGACATGATCATCAAGCGGCTTCGCTGAGCCACCCGCGGCCTGGTAGTCGGCGATGAAGCGCCGAACGCCATCGCGGGTATCGGCCCACAGACTGTCTCCCCACTCCATCGCGGACCATGCGAGCTCGTACTCGGGTGGGCCGACGATCATGTCATCCCAGTCGAGCAGAGCAACGATGACACCGTGGCGGACGACAACGTTGCCCGCGTAGAAGTCGCCATGCAGAGGTTGGCGCACCGGGTGTTCCCGCGCGAAGCGATCGAGCCACTGGTCGAGCTCGGGATCGACGAGATCAGGATCCAGCATCAGGCGGGAGGTGTTGATCGGACGCGGAGCCGAACCATAGTTGGCGAAGCAGCGATGCAGCCGAGTGAGCAGGCCAGCTGCCTGGTAACGCTGGGACCGGTCGCTGTCGTCACCTCGCGCCCCTGACACAAAGGGCCACACCGTCACTGGCCGGTCGTCGATCCGTACAACGATCCGCCCAAAGGTCGTGGCGATCGGCGCCACAACTTCGGGCACGTGCCTGCCGGCGTGAGCGACGACCGCGTAGCACCACTCCAACTCGGAACTGCTCCGCCAGGGCGGCCCCATGCGTACGACGTGATTGCCGAGCCGGTATGCGGCAGACTCCTCACCCCCTGGCAATCGATCCGCGCTAGCTGTCGGGATGTCCCAATGGCTGCACACGGCGTCCAGCACCGTGGCAGTCAGCGGAATATTGGCGAATGCCACGGGTGGATTGTGGCGCACTCGATCACGACCGGAAGGCCGCCGCATGATCGCGGACGAACTCCGCCACCGTCCGCGGCTCGCGGCCGGTGAGCACCCGAACCACATCGGTGGTCGTCGCAGCGGCACCACGGCGCAGCTGGCCCCACAGGATCACCACGCTGCGACGGATGACCCCGCGCTGTGGCGTGCGGGCAGCCGCCGGTTCGTCGTATTGATCACCGATGCGCCACCGCACGATGCGCTGAACCACGGCTTCCCGCAATGCACCGCCTCGGATAGCCTGACCCACACGGGTTGGCCACCGATGCCGTAGTCGCGGCGCTGAAAGCCAAGCAGACCACGCTCTTCGCGGTGACCGCGGCAACCGGGGGCCCGTCCGAGGACGCTTGCTACGCGGACATCGCGGCGGCAAGCTTCGCCGGAAGCACCCCGGCAGCCCTTGGGACTGACCTGTCGACCCAGATCACGAGCCTGATCAACGCCGAGTCCGCCGCGGTCAACAATGTCCACCTCGAAGTGGTGCTGCCGAACGCGAACGCCTCATGGATCTCGTTCACCCCGGCCTCGGCCGGTCCGGTGAGCACCCCGGCAACGCTGAACTTCACCCGTCAACATCGCCGTGCCCACCGGCACCGCAGCCGGCAACTATCCCTTTGACATCGTCGCCCTCGCCGACGGTGGCGACATCGGCCACCAGGCACTCACCATCAAGGTCCCCGCGTCCACCACACCCGTCGGAATAACCAAGACCTGTACCCCCGCCACAGCGCTGCCCAACGGCACCGTCAGCTGCGCGGTGACGGTCACCAACAGCGGCACAGTGGCAGCCACCGGGGTGTCCTTCGTCGACAACTCGGACCCCAACCTGACCTTCAACCCGGTCAGCCCCCAGGCAGGTTTCACCTGCACCACGACCAGCCACCAACTCAGCTGTACCCGCGGCACTGACCTGCCTGGCGGCAGCTCAGCCACGGTGAACTACACTGCCACGCTGTCTGCCGATGCCGGTCCCGGCACCAACTTCCCCAACACGGTCACTCTCACCGCGACGAACGACAGCACTCCCGGCGATAACACCGCCACCTTCGTCGTTCACACGCCCAGCTGCACCATCGGTAATCCCAACTCAACCCTCCCCCAGGCCCTGAACGGGACTCCTGGGCCTGATGTCATCTGCGGCGGCGCGAGCGCTGATGGCATCAATGGCTTCGGCGGAGACGACATCATCTTCGGTGGCGGCGGAGTGGACGCCGTCAATGGTGGTCCCGGCAATGACGCCCTCTTCGGTGGCCCCGGCAACGACTCCATCGTCGGTGGCCCAGGCATCGACACCATCGACGGCGGTCCGGGTACGGACCTCTGTGTCCCCGGCGACGGTGAACCCACCACCAGATGCCCCTAATCCACTACTCGGTCATCTGACTGAACACATCCAGAGGCCGTGACCGGAAACGTGGGGGGGGGGGGGGGGGGGGGGGGGGGCCCCCCCCCCCCCCCCCCACCCCCGACACACAACATCGGTCATCGGCGCCGGCCCGGTGAGCGGGTAGGTCCGCCCCTCGTGGCCGTCCTGGGTGAGCACCACCGCGGCGACGGCCGCGACGTCCCGCGGGTCGATCAGGGTCACCTTGGCGTCGCCGGCCGGCGTGAACAGCATGCCCGTGTGCTTGATCGTCTCCGCGCGCCGAGCAGGTTCGACATGTAAGTGCTGGGCTGCACCACGATCGCAGGGAGCCCCGAGCGCCGCAGGTGGGCCTCAATGCGCGCCCGTGGGCGTCCCAGCACCGCAGCGGCGAACCGACCTGGGCGCCATTCGCCCGCACCACGTGCAAGCCGACGGTGCCGGTCGCGCCGGTCACCAGGATCGGGTTCATCTCCGACCTCCAGGGGCTTGATGTTCGCGTTGCGTCGGAAAGTGTTGCTCGGGTCGTACTGGTCCTTCAAGGCGGTGAGCCGCTTGAGCCGGGAGCCGTAGGACCAGGCGACCCCGGCGGCGTCCTCGTCGGACATGAAGTTGGCGTAGACACCGGTGCTGTGCGGCCGCACGGCCTCCCAGAACGTGCGTACCCAGGCGCGATGGGGCTGCCGATTGCCCGCAGCGGTGCGAGCACCCGCTGACCCTCGGCGTGATCGCCGCACCACACGATCTCCAGCCCCAGGATGGGCTTGCCGTACTGCTCGGTCGGGACGAACGGCAGCGGTGGGGCGAGGCCCATCCGCATGATGACGTTGAGCTCGTCGGGTGCGGCAGCGACGAAATCCGCCACGCTCCGCAGCACGGCGGGGGCGTCGGCGAGTGGCCAGAGGATCCGCCCGCCGAGCACCAGGGGCCCGATCGGGTGCAGGCGGTAGGTCAAGGCCGTCGCGATCCCGAAATTGCCACCACCGCCGCGCAAGCCCCAGAACAGCTCCGGCTCGGTCTCGGCGTCCACGTGCAGGCGCTGCGCATCGGCGGTGACCAGCTCGACGGACTCGAGGTTGTCGACTGTCAGGCCGAACCGGCGCATGAGGTGGCCCAGGCCGCCACCGAGGGTGAGGCCGCCGATCCCGGTGTGGGTGACGATGCCGAGCCCGAAGTGTTGGGTCTCCCGGTCCAGGTCGGACCAGAGGGCGCCACCGGCGCCGCGGGCCGTCCGGGCCGCGGGATCGACGCGGACGCCGTTCATCAGCGACAGGTCGATCATCAGCCCGCCATCGCAGACGGCGTGCCCGGCGACGGCGTGCCCACCGCCCTTCACCGACACGACCAGGTCCCGCTCGCGGGCGAAGCGGACCGCGGCGACGACATCATCCGTCCCGGCGCAGCGCGCGATCAGGGCGGGGCGCCGGTCGATCGCGCCGTTCCGCACACGGCGGGCCTCGTCGTAGCCCTCTTCACCGGGCTGCAATAACGCGCCCCGGAAGTCGTTGCGTAGCTTCTCGATCACGCGATCCTCCTCATGAGCCGGTTCTGCGGTGCAGACTGCTGGCCGGAGCGTTCCTCGGGCGTTCCTCAGGGTGGAGGAACGCCCGGAGCAGCGCGTTCGCCGAGCAGCGGCTCGCGAGGTAACCCGTTCCTCAGCCGCTGGGATCTCCGAACTCCGCGCGAACGCGGCGCGCCTCCGACGCCCAGATGGCGGCCGCCCCGCCCATGTCGATCAGCCGGTCAGCGGCAGCCAGCGCAGCGCGCTGATCCCCGGACGCCACGCACGCCGCGAGCAGGATCCTGCCTAGGGCGGCGCGTTGACCGGGCGCGGAGGCCTTGCGGGCCTGCTGGATTGCACCGCGGATTCGCGGGATGCCGCTGTCCACGTCTCCATTGAGTACGTCGATGTAGCCACTGAGCGCGGCGGCGGTCTGGTTCACCGGCAGCGCCTCCTGACCGGCGCTGCCGTTCGGCTCAGCTGGGTATGGCGTAGGAATCCTGCAACGACGGGTAGTAGTCGTCCCAGCGGCCGGGAACCGGGGTATCCGCCACCACCGCGCCGAGCCGGTCGAGGTAGTAGTGCCAGCCGGGGCCGATGCTGCTCGGGTCATAGGGCTGGGCGAGGCGCTGGATGAAGACCAGCGTGGTCAGGCCGTCCTGCGCCCGCAGCGAGACCGACAGGCACCAGGTGCCGTCCGGGCCCGGCAGGTCGATGACGAGCCGGGCCGGCGGCTGGCATTCCAGGATGGTGACGGGCTGCGGGGTCGAGCCCTCGTCCTCGGCCATCAGCAACTCGATCGTTCCCGTCGCGGGGTCCCCGGTCCAGATGCCGAACCACCGGGCGACGCGGTCGGGTTCGGTGAGCGCCGACCAGACGTCATTCAGCGGGCTGTCGTAGGTGCGGACGAACTCCAGTCTCATCCCATCCTGGTCGCGCAACACCTGACCCAGGGGCGTGATCACAGTCATGTTGTCCTCATATTCCGGCGGTCTCGCCGGATCTCGGTGTCGAGGGCGTCCAGGCGTTGTGCCCAGAATCGTCGGTAGCGCTGAAGCCACGCGTCGAGCGCCGCGAGCGGGCGGGCGTCGAGGGTGTACACCCGCCGCTGCCCGTCCACCCTGGACTGCACGAGTCCGGCCTCGCGCAGCACGCGTAGGTGCCGGCTCACCGCCGGACGGCTGACGGCGAACTCGTCCGACAGCTCGCCGGCGGTGACCTCGCCGTCCACCAACAACTCCAGGATGCGCCGCCGTGTCGGGTCGGCGAGTGCGGCAAGAGTGTTCACCCGGATTATGTAACTATAAGCTTACGTAAGCGTCAAGTTACATACGTTGACGCTCAATCCTCGTCGCCGCCACTACGGCTTCACCGGCACACTGCGCTGTGACGACCCTCGACACCGGCGTGTCGAGCGACGAAAAGGAGAACGCCGATGGCCACCTTCGTACTGATCCCCGGCGCCGGAGGTAGCGCCTGGTACTGGCACCTGCTGGTCGAGGAACTGCACCGGCGGGGCCATGAAGCCGTGGCGGTGGACCTGCCGGCTGCCGACCACTCAGCCGGGCTGCCCGAGTATGCCGACGCCGTGGTCGAGGCGATCGGCAATCGGACTGGCCTCGTGGTGGCTGCCCAGTCCATGGCCGGCTTCACCGCTCCGATGGTGTGCGAGCGGGCCGATGTCAAGCTGCTGGTGCTGGTGAATGTCATGGTCCCGGCACCGGGTGAATCACCGGGCGACTGGTGGGCCAACACCGGCCACGCCGAGGCGAGAGCTGCGCAGGCCGCTCGCGAGGGCAGGACACTCGGTGGCGAGAGCGAATTGCTGGACGCGTTCTTCCACGATGTCCCCGCTGAGGTGACGGCGCAGGCGATAGCGAGGGGGGAGCCCGCCCAGTCGGCCACCCGTTCGGGAAGCCGTGGCCGCTGCCGAAGTGGCCCGACGTTCCCACCAGGTTGCTGCAGGGTCGCGATGACCGGTTCTTCCCGGCCGAGTTCCAGCGCCGGGTCGCCCAGGAACGACTGGGCATCACACCCGAGGAGATGCCCGGCGGGCACCTCGTCGGCGCTCCGCGGCTTTGAGGTCAATGTCACAGATGGCCTGGTCCGCATTCGTTCTTGTAACGATCGCAGGATAGCCGACAATATTGGTGAGCTCGAAGAATGGAAGGTTACGATCCTTTGGTAGGCGACTTCCAAGGTCGGGTTGTTGGTGAACAGGCTGATCGTGACCGTCCGAAGTATTTCTTGCTGGCCGCTCGTGCGCATCCACTCGCAATTCAGGGTGCCGAAAAGGCCCTCTCTTTGTTCCGGTGGAACATCGAGATCGAAGCTCTTTGCCTGCTCTGGGGTCAGCAACTCGCACGTCCGGCGAGCCACGGCAGCGACGTCGCGGGGGATCTCCACCGGTGGGATCGGGCTCGCCGCCTGCGTGGGGCTCGATTGGACTTGCTGCGGGGCTGCGCCCGTGCCGGTGCCGCAACTCGGCAGCATGACCACCACGGCAGCCGTCGCGATGATGCTCCCCGCCAAGCGGGGCCTCATATTGGTAGTCCCTGGTGGGATGGGGGAGGTTCAGCTCCTCGATCTGCAGATAGGTCTTCAAGTCCTCCCGCAGCCTGTGCGCAAGGTCCTCGAGCTGGAGGGCACCGGCCCGAAACGTGGCCGCGAGGTTGTTCTCACCGCTATCCAACGCCCACTTGCCGATCTGGGAGACCGCGTTGAGGCTGACACGTCGATGCCCAGAGGGG
>CAXUFG010000015.1:0-6056 GCA_964250265.1 uncultured Pseudonocardiaceae bacterium
GGCGGGTGAGGGCGCTCGCTCTTGGAGACCTGGCACGCTGGATCTATTCCCCCGTACACGTGAAGATCCACCGGTACGACGGCGGAACATCAGCCTTATCGCACCTGTGCGAAGCGCCTGTTTAGATCCCCTAAGGGGGATTCGGCTCAGTCCAGGTAGTCGCGGAGGACCTGCGAGCGGGACGGATGGCGCAGCTTGGACATCGTCTTCGATTCGATCTGGCGGATGCGCTCCCGCGTGACGCCGTAGACCTGGCCGATCTCATCAAGCGTGCGCGGTTGACCGTCGGTGAGCCCGAAACGCAACCGGACCACGCCCGCTTCACGTTCGGACAGAGTGGCCAGCACGGACTGCAGCTGGTCCTGTAGCAGCGTGAAAGAGACCGCGTCCACGGCCACCACGGCTTCGGAGTCCTCGATGAAGTCTCCGAGCTGGGAGTCGCCTTCATCGCCGATGGTCTGGTCCAGCGAGATGGGTTCCCGGGCGTACTGCTGGATCTCCAGCACCTTCTCCGGAGTGATGTCCATCTCCTTGGCGAGCTCCTCGGGGGTGGGCTCGCGGCCCAGGTCCTGGAGCAGCTCACGCTGGATACGACCCAGCTTGTTGATCACCTCGACCATATGCACCGGGATCCGGATGGTGCGCGCCTGGTCGGCCATCGCCCGGGTGATCGCTTGCCGGATCCACCAGGTGGCGTAGGTGGAGAACTTGTAGCCCTTGGTGTAGTCGAACTTCTCCACTGCACGGATCAGACCAAGATTGCCTTCCTGGATCAGGTCCAGGAAGGCCATACCGCGACCGGTGTAGCGCTTGGCCAGCGAGACGACCAAGCGAAGGTTGGCTTCCAGCAGGTGGTTCTTGGCGCGCTCGCCATCGCGGACGATCCAGCGCAGATCACGGCGTAGCTGAGGAGAGACCTTGTCGGTCAAGTCCTCGCTCCGGCGCACCCGTTCGGCGGCATAGAGCCCGGCCTCGATGCGTTTGGCGAGTTCCACCTCCTCCTCGGCGTTGAGCAGGGCCACCTTGCCGATCTGCTTAAGATAGGCCCGTACCGAGTCCGCCGAGGCGGTGAGTTCGGCGTCCTTGCGGGCTTGGCGCAGCGCCTCGGATTCCTCTTCGTCCCAGACGAAGTCCTCCGCACCGGGGCCGCTGGGCGTTTCCGCCTCCTCAGCCTCAACGGTGATCTCCTCGACCTCGACCTCCACATCGGCGAGATCCTCGGCACCGGGGCCACTCTCGAGGTCTGGAGCGCCATCCATCTCGGGATCGATCCCGAGGCCGTCCTCGGGATCACCCGGTTTACCCGGGGCGGTCTTGGTGGCCGCCTTGGTGGTGTTGGTGGGGGCTTTCGTCCGTGCCCTCGCAACGCCACTGCGCGCGCTCTTGGTGCGGGTCGCGGTAGCGCCATCTTTGGCGGCGGAACCGGAAGCGACGGCGCTCAGCTCAGCGTCACTGATAACACCGTTACGGGAGGAAGGCTTCTTATCGTTCCCCGAATTCGAAGCAGCGGTGCTCGAGGCTGCGGCGCGACGGGATGCGGGTTCTGCGGCTGCCACGGACGGCCTTTCGGAACAGTCGGTGTTCGGGCGCGGTGCGGAAATCGGGTCCCCGTCGGCGAGCCCGCCGCTGGAGCCAGTGCCGACAATCACGGCGGTGCGATCCAGCGTGCTCGGGGACGGTGCCACGTTCCAGTGTACGTCTGAAGCATATTGTAACGATGCCGCTCGAGCTTGGGGGCGCAGTATCGCTATTTACCGCACGCGTCCCTCTGCGGCCGCCGCCGCGGCACCGACGATGCCGGCGTCGTTGCGCAACGCGGCCGCCACCACGGGAGTTCGGCACTCCAGCAGGGGCAGCCATTTGTCGGCTTTCTTGCTGACGCCGCCGCCTGCGATGATCAGGTCCGGCCAGATCAGACCCTCCAGAACCTGCAGGTAGCGCGACACCCGGGAGGCCCAATCTGCCCAAGACAGGTCCTCGTCGTCCCGGGCCGCTGCGGCCGCCCGGATCTCGGCATCGGCGCCGTCGACCGGCAGGTGGCCCAGCTCGGTGTTGGGCACCAGTTCCCCGTCGACAAACAGCGCGCTGCCGATACCGGTCCCGAACGTGAGCAGCAGGACCACACCGTCGGAGTCACGGCCGGCGCCAAAGCGCATCTCGGCCAGGCCGGCCGCATCGGCATCGTTGAGCACGACGACCGGTACCCGGCAGTACTCGGTGAACAGACCGTTCGCGTCGAGGCCCTTCCATCCGGGATCCAGGTGGGCCGCGGTGAATGCGATGCCCCGTTTGAGAACACTCGGGAGGGTGACACCCATCGGACCGTGCCAGCCGAACTCGCCGGTGATAGTGGCGACCACCTCCGCCACCGCCGCCGGCGTCGCGGGCTGCGGAGTGAGGATGCGAACTCTCTGGTCCTCCAGCGCCCCGCTGCGCAGATCCACCGTGCAGCCTTTGATGCCGGATCCGCCGATGTCCACCCCGAAACCGGATGTCGTGGCCATCCGTATCCTCTCTGGTTCTCTCAAGATCGGCTGCCGCAAGGCCGCCGGTCGATCCGACCCTAGCCCGGATCGCCCTGACGGGTTGTGGTCGGATGGCTCGATGCCGAGCGTGCGTGGGGACGATGTCGAGCAGTTGCGGGCCACAGCGGTGGCGGTGGTCCAGCAGGTGGGCGACCTGGTCGTCCGGATGCGGGCCGGAGGCGCTGCGCAGGTGGGGACCAAAAGCAGCGCCACCGACGTGGTCACCGCCGCCGACACCGCGGCCGAAAGGTTGGCCCGGCGGCTCCTTGCCCAGTGGCGACCTGGCGAGCCGGTGTTGGGTGAGGAAGAGGGCGGGGCGAGCTCGGCGGCGGGCGGTCTGTGCTGGGTGGTCGACCCCATCGACGGCACGGTGAACTATCTCTACGGCCTTCCCTGGTATGGCGTCTCCGTTGCGGTCCAGCGGGATGGCCAGTCCCTGGCCGCTGCGGTGGGGCAGCCCGCTGCCGCCCGGTTGTGGAGTGCAGCACGGGGGTGCGGGGCGGACTGTGACGGAGTCGCCCTGCGGGTCAATGGGGCTACCCAGCTGGAGCTGGCACTGATCGGCACCGGCTTCTCCTACCGGTCGCAGCGGCGGGCCCGGCAGGCGGCCATGGTTGCCGGGATGCTGCCGAGGATCCGGGACCTGCGCCGCGCCGGGTCGGCCGCTCTGGACCTGTGCTCGGTCGCGTCCGGCTGGCTGGATGGGTTCGCCGAGCACGGACTGCACCGCTGGGACTGGGCGGCCGGTGCACTGATAGCGGCAGAAGCCGGTGCAGTCCTCCGGCTACCTGAGGGCGGATCGGACCTGTTACTCGCGGCCGCGCCGGGAATCATCGACGCGCTGGCGGAGCTGGCCGCGCAGTGCGGTGCCGATGCAGTGTGACCGGTGCGTCAGCACCTCAGCCCGTCAGCACCTCAGCCCGTCAGCACCTCAGCCCGTCAGCACTTCACCCGCCGGGCCAGGGCAAGCAGCTCCGGATTCACCACGGGTACCGCTGGCGCTGGCATCGCCTCTGACCCTGCCTGTGGGTCCGGCTGGGCGGCCAGGCCTCCGCGGTAGGGCCCCGGCTGTTCCAGCCCGGTGCGCCCGAGTCCGGCTAGCTGGAGGAGTGCGCCGCGGGCTGCATCGTTGGGTCGCAGCGCGATGAATCTGGTGCCCAGTGCCAAGTCGACCACTGCGTCCGGGCGGACGTCGCGGACGAGTTCGGCGCACGGCACCGCCAAGCTCAACGTGCGGGCCGCGGCCTGCCCAGCGGTGCCGAATCGGATCTCCCCGTAGCAGCGCAGGTCGAAATCGGGGTAGGCGGGATCGTTGGACGCCTTGGTGGTCGGGGCGAAGCCCAGTTGGGCCAACGCCCCATCGACAATGGTCGCCTCGCCGCGAACGCCATTGGCGTTGAGCACCTGCACCCGCGCGAGCTGAGGTGGTGCGGGCATTACTCCATCCAGGCCATTGGCCGGGAGCCGTTGGATGGAGCCGGCCGCGGCGGAGACCGGGTCAGCGCTCTGGCAGCCCTTTTCGGTCTGATGCAGCACGCTGAACCACACCAGCCCAGCCGCGGTACTGAGAATGACCGCGAGCAGCAGCGCGCGCAGTGGTCTGCGAGTGCGGTAACCCTCCATCCGCGCGTATGACGAGCCCACCGTAGCCACGGTCCCCGCCCTTCCTGGCCCCTCACCTGGCCAGCCCCTATGTTGGAGCGTAGGTGCGGGGGCGGGGCAGCACAGCTGGCGATGGCGTATTGGGGGTCGAGTTCCCCCAGTTGGCGGCCAGTGCGGACCCGACGCGGGGGAGACACGCCGGGTAAATCCGTTGCCCGCGGTGACCGGGGGGCTATTGTCGCCGCTCTGGCGCCGCCAAGGGGCTCACGGGAGGGTGCGCCGGGGCCGTACCCGCATCGTCCAAGTGTGACGGACGTCTCGGGCACAAATCGCGGTGCCTATGCGTTTGTGCTGCGGCACGACCCGTACGACTCAGGGGTGGGAATCATGGCGACCGACTACGACGCTCCACGGCGGAGCGAGGCAGATGAACTTGTCGAGGACTCGCTGGACGAGCTCAAAGCGAGGCGGAACGAGGCTCAGTCGGGTGCAGTCGACGTCGACGAGTCGGAGTCCGCGGAGAACTTCGAGCTACCTGGCGCCGACCTGTCCGGCGAGGAACTGATCGTTCGCGTGCTGCCTAAGCAGGCCGACGAGTTCACCTGTTCGAGCTGTTTCCTCGTCCATCATCGCAGCAGGCTGGCAGAGCAACGCAATGGGCGGATGGTCTGCCGGGACTGTGCTGCCTGAGGGCGGGGGCCGCACATCCATCACGCACAGTTCATTTGCTGGCGCGACGAGGGCCGGGGCCCTCGCGTGGTAACTCGTCGGAGCGGCTTCGAAGCAGCTCGGCGAGTTTCTCCGCGTGACGGACGCTGAAGATCCAGTAAGGGGTCGGGTCCGCTGGATCGGTGACGGCGATTCGCAACGTGGGTCCGATCCAGCCGGTATGGAGCACGAATGCCGCCGGGTCCAGATCCGGGCCCAGCGCGTGTCGCTTGGCGTTCGGGTGGATCACCTGGATCTGCCCGAGATAGCGAAGCGGGATACGCGCTGGGCCCACCTGCAGCTCACCGCCGCGCAGCACGACCCGATGCCGACCCATCCATCCGAGCGCCACGCCGGCCAACGGCACCGTCAGCAGGTAGGGCAGCCAGGCGCGAACCCCTGGGTAACCCATGTGCACCTCGGCGGCCAGGAGAGTGGCCACCCCGAAAGCCAGCGGCCACCACCACAACGGTACGGCCAGACGCTCAGCGAACGCTGGCTCGGCATGGGATGGGCGCTTCCCCGGGGGTTGAGAACCCGACACCGGATCGAGGGTAGTCTCGCTGCTCGAGTGCCCGGAGAGGATGTGCACAGCCGAGATGCCCCCACTGGAAGTCCTGCTCACCAGGCTGGACCCGGAGGTCCCGGTGCCCGGTTACTCCCACGCCGGGGACGCCGGAGCCGATCTGGTCACCACCCAGGATCTCCTGCTGAGACCGGGGGAGCGGGCCGTGGTGGGTACCGGTATTGCGATCGCGATGCCCGCCGGTTATGCAGCGTTCGTGCACCCACGTTCTGGCTTGGCGGCGCAGGCCGGATTGGGGATAGTCAACGCGCCGGGCACCATCGACGCAGGTTACCGGGGCGAGCTGCGGATCTGCCTGGTCAACCATGATCTCCACGAGCCGGTGGTGCTGCAACGGATGGACCGCATCGCCCAACTGGTCGTGCAGCGGGTCGAACATGCCGCGTTTCGTGAGGTGACCACGCTACCGGAGTCGTCCCGGGGAGCCAGCGGTTATGGCTCAACGGGCACGGCGGTGTGCACTACACGCAGCGGGGCGGGACCACCTAGTTAGGGAGAGTGTTGAGCAGTGTTCGGACGTCGCCACAGGGCCCAGGTCGTCGGGCAGCCATCCCGTTCCGGTGAGGACACCGAGATTCCCGACGATGCCGCTCACAGTGTTTCAGAAGGGGCGGCCGTTCCAGGAGGGGCGGCCG
>CAXUFG010000015.1:6156-42843 GCA_964250265.1 uncultured Pseudonocardiaceae bacterium
GACGATGCCGCTCACAGTGTTTCAGAAGGGGCGGCCGTTCCAGGAGGGGCGGCCGGCCCAGAAGGAGCGGCGTTGGGGCCCTACGACGTCGAGACCGAACCCGATGACGGCTGGATCAGGCTCGATCTCGGCTCACTGCGGCTGCCGGTACCCGAGGGTGCGCAACTTCAGGTTGAGGTGGACTCCTCCGGTCCGGTGCGTGCGGTGCATCTGATGACCGACCTCGGCCAGATCACGCTCACCGCGTTTGCCGCCCCGCGCAGCGGCGGGTTATGGCACGAAGTCGTCCCCGAACTGGTGACCAAGTTGCAATCTGATGGCGCGCGGGTCGGTTCGGCGGCCGGCGAATGGGGTGAGGAGGTCGAGGCCGTGACGGAGCAGGGGGTGCTGCGGTTCCTCGGGGTGGATGGACCTCGGTGGATGCTCCGGGGAGTTGCGGGCGGCCCTGCCGAGGCTGCGCAGCCACGCGTTGCGCTGTTGCGTGACGTGGTCCGGCAGACAGTGGTAGTTCGGGGTTCAGAACCGTTGCCGGTGCGCAGCCCCTTGCCGCTGCGGTTACCAGGGCCGTTGGGGGAGCAACTCAAGCTGGCCACTGACGAGCTGGTCAACGCCGCAGCTGACGGTGGTCCGAGCAACGACCCGGACTCCGGCGCGCGGGGCTGACGCCACTGATGGGCGACATCGGCCGGGGCTTGGCGAGAATCGCTGCACCATCGGGCTACCCTGACGGTTGAGGCGGGTCCGTCGAGGCACCCGCGATCGCAGTCCGGAGATCGACATGAGCGGTGCGAACCCCGGCTATTGGCGGCGACTCGTCCGCCAGCTCACCAGCGACGCTTCCGAACTCGACGCCGAAGATCTGTGCCGCCGTGTTGAGCAGTCAGGCGCGCGGCGCGCCAGTGACTGCAGCTGCGGTCAGGCCGTGACCGTCTTAGGTCGGCTTCGTAGCGTGGAACACTGTCCCCGGGCCGCGGTGGCCACCCTGGAGGCCGAGCTGTTCGATGGTTCCGAGGCAGTTACCCTGGTGTGGCTGGGACGGCGGCGAATACCGGGCATTGAACCCGGTCGTACCGTTAAGGCGTCGGGCCGGCTCGCCGTTCGGGACGGCCGTAAGGTCCTGTACAACCCCTACTACGAGCTGCAGCGGAGTTCATGACTGAGTCCACAAGCGAGTCCCCGCCCGGGCAGCCCGTACCCGAGCACTCCACTGGCATGGACCTGGCGCTCGCCGAGCAGCGCACCCCGACCCTGCTGGACCAGCTAGGTGGCGCCTGGGGTCTGGTGGCTTCCGTCGTGCCGGTGGTGGTCTTCGTCGCGGTGAATCCGCTAGCCGGGTTGCAACCAGCAATCTGGGCCTCGCTGGGCATCGCGCTCGCGCTGGGGGTGTGGCGGCTGGTCCGCCGGGAGGCTCTGCAGCCGGCTGTGTCCGGGATCCTCGGGGTGGCGCTCTGCGCCTTCATCGCTTACCGCACCGGTGAGGCGCGAGGGTTCTTCCTCTACGGCATCTGGTACAGCCTGGTCGCTGGGGTGGCACTGATGGTGTCAGTGGTGGTGCGCCGTCCGCTGGTCGGTGTGCTGTGGTCGGTGCTCAACGGCTCCGGCTACGGCTGGCGCACCAACCGACGCGCCCGGTTCGCCTTCGACGTGGCAACCGTGGTCTGGGGGGTAGTCCTGCTGGCCCGCTTTGTCGTCCAGCGTTACCTCTACGACCTTCAGCAGACGGACTTGCTCGGACTGGCCCGGCTGCTGATGGGCTTACCGCTGACCGCGGTGGCCGCGCTGGTCACCATCTGGGCGATCCGTCGCACGGTGCTGGCGGCTGGCTAGGCCCCAGGCTAGCCCCGCGCCCTAGGCATGCCTCGTGCCCAGGGCCGCGCGCACGTCGGGTTCGACCTCCGCAGCAGCCACGAAGAGCAGCTCGTCGCCGCCCTCGAGCGGGTCGTCGCCCTGCGGGACGATCACCCGGCCGCCGCGCAAGATGGTGACCAGCGCGGCGTTGGCGGGCAGCTGCAGCTGCCGCACCGGCCGCCCGGCCAGCGGGGTGTCCGCGGGTAGCGTGACCTCCACCAGATTGGCCTGGCCTTGTCGCAGGGTCATCAGCCGCACCAGATCGCCGACGGAGACGGCCTCCTCCACCATCGCAGCGAGCATCCGGGGGGTCGACACCGCAACGTCCACCCCCCACGCCTCGGTGAACAGCCACTCGTTTCGCGGGTCGTTGACCCGGGCCACCACCCGGCGCACCGCGAACTCGGTTTTGGCGAGCAGTGACACCACCAGGTTGACCTTGTCGTCACCGGTGGCCGCGATCACGACATCGGAGTGTTCCAGCCCGGCCTCTTCCAGCGAAGCGACCTCGCAGGCGTCGGCCAGGACCCACTCGGCGCCCTCGACCTCGTGCGGGTCAAGCTGATCGGGATCCCGCTCGATCAGCATCAGCTGGTGGCCGAACTCGAGTAGTTCGGCCGCGATGGACCGGCCCACTGCGCCCGCTCCGGCGATCGTCACGCGCATGGCGGCTCCCAGGTCGGTGGACTATGTAACTCAACTCGTGATTTAGTCGCTCGGCGGCGGCGCAGCTGCTGCGGTGGTGACATCAGTGACGGTGCCGGCAATCGCAGCGGCGTACACCTGGTCATCAGCCTGCACCACTGTGTGGTGGCCGGGCAGGACACCAGTGCCGAATCGGACGATGAACGTGATCCGGGCGCCGGTGTGTTCCTCCAGCTCACCAACGGTGTGCCCAGCCCAACCCTCGTGGACCGGCAGTTGCAGCACCGCCACGGTGCCTGAGGGGTCGCGCCATACGGCGGCCACCCCGTCGGGCAGCAGCATCCGTAGGAAGCGGTCGGTGGTCCAGGGCACCGTCGCGACGGTCGGGATGCCCAGCCGCTCGTAGACTGCGGCCCGTTTGGGGTCGTAGATCCTGGCGACGACGTGCGCCACCCCGAAGGTCTCCCGGGCGACCCGGGCCGAGATGATATTGGAGTTGTCGCCGTTGGACACCGCGGCGAACGCGCCCGCCCGCTCAATTCCGGCCTCGACCAGCACTTGGCGGTCGAATCCGCCGCCGCGGATCTGCTGGCCGTGAAAGTCGGCACCGAGCCGGCGGAAGGCCCGCAAATTGTGATCGATTACCGCGACGTCATGGCCGAGTCGCTCCAGCGCCACCGCCAGACCGGCACCCACCCGACCACAACCCATGATCACGACATGCACGCGGTCACTCCCGGGTCGGTGTCGCTAACGGGTTGCCAGGGGGAACTGCCAGGGGATAGCCAACCAAACGTATCGCCGATGAGACTGCGGTGTCTCGCCGGGCCGTCGCGCGGCCGTACGCTTTGCGGGTGTCGAAGCTCGCGACCGCGGTGAAACGGATCCTGGTCGGCAGGCCGTTTAGCAGCGAACGGCTGGCCCACACGCTGTTGCCCAAGCGCATCGCGCTGCCGGTCTTCGCCTCCGATGCGTTGTCCTCCGTGGCCTACGCCCCTGATCAGCTCTTTCTCATCCTCTCGGTGGCAGGTATCTCGGCGTACTCGTTCGCCCCGTGGGTCGGGCTCGTGGTTGCCGCGGTGATGCTGGTCGTGGTCACCAGCTACCGGCAAAACGTCAGGGCCTACCCCTCGGGCGGTGGGGACTACGAGGTCGCGACGGCGAACCTGGGCGGTTCAGCGGGGCTGGCGGTGGCCAGCGCGTTGCTGGTCGACTATGTCCTGACCGTTGCGGTGTCGATCTCCTCGGCGGCCTCGAACATCGGCTCGGCGCTACCCTTCGTCGCCACCCACAAGGTGAGCTTCGCGGTGGCCGCGATCGTCGTACTCACGGCGATCAACCTGCGGGGGATCCGGGAGTCCGGCACGGCGTTCGCCATTCCCACGTACGCGTTCATGGTGGGTATCGTGGTGATGCTCGCCTGGGGACTCATCCGGGTGTTGCTGTTCGGTGAGCCCCTACGCGCCGAATCAGCCGGGTACGGATTGCGAGCCGAGGGCGACCCACTCGTCGGCGTCGCGCTCGCGTTCCTGGTCTTGCGGGCGTTCTCCTCCGGCTGCGCCGCACTCACCGGGGTGGAGGCGATCAGCAACGGAGTGCCGGCGTTCCAGAAACCCAAGTCCCGCAACGCCGCCACCACGCTGCTACTGCTCGGGGTGATCTCGGTGACCATGCTGATGGGTCTGATCGTGCTGGCCCAGCTCACCGGGGTGAAGATGGCCGAGGACCCGGCGCGGCAGCTGATCGGCGCGCCGCGCGGCTACGAGCAGAAGACGTTGGTGGCTCAGATCGCGCAGGTGGTGTTCGACGGCTTCCCGCCGGCGTTCTACTTCATCACCGCGGTCACCGCGCTGATCTTGGTGCTCGCGGCGAACACCGCGTTCAACGGCTTCCCGGTGCTGGGCTCGATCCTGGCGCTGGACCGTTACCTACCCCGCCAGCTGCTCACCCGGGGGGACCGGTTGGCCTTCTCCAACGGCATCGTCTTCCTGGCCGGCGCGGCGACCCTGCTGGTGATCGCGTTCGGTGCCGAGGTCAACCGGCTCATCCAGCTTTATATCGTCGGGGTGTTCGTCTCGTTCACGCTCAGCCAGACCGGCATGGTGCGGCACTGGAACCGGCTGCTGACTCGCGAGGATGACCCTGCCCAGCGTCGCAGGATGCGGCGCTCCCAAGCGATCAATTTCCTCGGGCTGGTGATGACCGGCTCGGTGCTGGTGGTGGTACTGGCCACCAAGTTCACCGAGGGTGCCTGGATCGCGATCGCGGCCATGGTCGCGATCTTCGCGCTGATGCAGGCGATCCAGAAGCACTACGACCGGGTCTCCGCGGAGTTGGTACCCCAGGAAGCCGACACCGTGCTGCCCTCTCGTAATCACGCGATCGTGTTGGTTTCCACCCTGCATCTGCCGACCCTGCGGGCACTGAATTATGCCCGCGCCACCCGCCCCGATGTGCTTGAGGCGGTCACTGTCAACGTGGACGACGCGAGTACCCGAGATCTGGTCGCCCAGTGGGAGCAGCGCGAGCTCCCCGTGACGCTCAAAGTGGTTGACTCGCCGTACCGGGAGATCACCAAGCCGGTGGTCGACTACGTCAAGCGGGCCCGCTCGGACAACCCCCGCAGCGTCGTCACCGTCTTCATCCCGGAATACGTCGTCGGCCACTGGTGGGAGCAGATCCTGCACAACCAGAGTGCGCTTCGGATCAAGGCTCGCCTGCTGTTCGAGCCGGGTGTGATGGTCACCAGCGTGCCCTGGCAGCTACGCTCATCTGCCAAGGTCCTGCAGCGCGAGCAGCTGGCCCCGGGTGCGGTGCGCTGGGGCATCAACACCGGTCCGGCAGGCACTTCGGACGACGGTGCCGGGGATGGGTCGACCAGCGGCACCCCGGCAACCAGATCCCAGCGGCGGTCGGCTGATCGGCCATGACCGAGCTGGAGCTGATTGTCGGGCCGGTGGGCCACGGTGGGTTCTGCGTTGCCCGTCATGAGGGCCGGGTGGTGTTCGTGCGCCACGCGCTGCCCGGGGAGCGGGTTCGGGCGGTGGTGACCGAGGACCGGGGCGGGTCGTACTGCCGAGCCGACGCGGTGGCGGTGCTGGAAGGCTCGCCGGGTCGGGTGCCGCCGCCGTGTCCGGTATCGGGTCCGGGTGGCTGCGGCGGTTGTGATTTCCAGCATGTCGACCCCGTGGTGCAACGCGAGCTCAAGGCACAGGTGGTGGCTGAGCAGCTGCACCGGATCGCCGGGCTGGACGTCGCGGTGACGGTGCAGGAACTCCCCGGTGGTCCGCTGGGCTGGCGGACCCGAACGCGCCTTGCGGTGGACGCCACCGGGCAGCCCGGTTTCCGGGTGCACCGCAGCCACACGGTGCTGCCGGTGCCGGGCTGCCCGCTGGCGGTGCCCGGTTCCCTGGAGGAGGTACTGTCCCGCCGTTGGCGGTCGGGTGGGGAGTTGGATGTGGTCGCCGACCACTCCGGCCAGCCGCACGTGGCGCAACGTCGTCCGGGCCGGCCGCCGAAGCAGGTCCGCGGCACCGGGCGTGTCGTGCGGTTCGCCGCGGGTCGGCGCTGGGAGCTCTCCGCCCCCGATTTCTGGCAGGTGCACCCCGCAGCGGCCGACGCGCTGGCCGTCCTGGTCGGCGAGTGGTCAGCCGCGCCCCCCGGGGGGACGGCGTGGGATCTCTATGGCGGAGTGGGATTGTTCGCCGCGGTGCTGGCTGGTCAGGTCGGTTCGAACGGCTCCGTGACAGTCGTGGAGTCCTCTCGGCGGGCCGTGGCCGACGGTGCGGCGGCGCTGGCCGACCTGACACAGGTGTGCTTCGTCACCGGCCGGGTCGAACGGGCGCTGGCCCAGCTGCCTGGAGTACCGGACGTGGTGGTGCTCGACCCACCCCGGCAGGGCGTCGGCCGGGCGGTGGCGGCAGCGGTGGCTGACCGCGGGCCCTCCTGCATCATCCAGGTGGCCTGCGACCCGGCGGCGCTGGCCCGTGACCTCGCTGCCTATCTCGAAGGCGGCTACCACCTGGTGGCGCTGCGGGCACTGGACGCGTTCCCGATGACCCACCATGTCGAATGCGTAGCTCTGCTGGCTCGCTGACGCCCGGGTAGTGATCACCTATGAAACTCTAAGTAGTTCGTCACAGTTGTCAGGCTTTCCATTGACGTCATCCGGTCAACGAACTCGACGCCGTTGAGGTGATCGATTTCGTGTTGGATCACCCTGGCCACATACCCGGAGTACAGCGCCGTGACATCGTCGCCCTCCGCTGTGATGTATTCGACGGTGATGGTTTCGGCTCGTGGCACAAGACCCATAAACCCTGGGACGCTGAAACAGCCCTCCCACCCGGTCTCAGTTGTCCCGGACTGTTCTACAATCACCGGGTTGATCATCTGCATCAGCGGGGACGTGGGGCGGTCGGGGAATACGTCGGTCTGCCTGACCTCGACAACGATAACTCTAACCGAGGCGCCGATCTGGGGAGCGGCCAGACCGGCACCGCTCAACTCGCGCAACCGATCCACCATCCGCGCGAGGAGTTCAGCGACATCACGGACGTCATCAATAGGGTCGGTCACAGCCTTAAGTCGAGGATCACCAATAGTGACGACATCGTCGCCAGCGATACCCGACACCCAGCCACGGTCGCTCTTGGCGAGTTCCATCTACCGGTCTCCTTCATTATGTTCGTCTAGCGCATAGAATAACGGTCTCCGCCCCGGCGCCCGCGTAGCCACCGGGTTGCCACCGCCCTGACTTCCGCCGCATCTGTCCAGCCAGTCTTCGAGACCGGGATGGTGTCGATCACCCCGACAACGCGGTCACCATCGCCGGTTTCCCGGTCCGCGAAGACGTAGGCCGCCGCGTCGCCGCGTCGCCACCGGATGGTGTATCCCTCTGGGAGGTAGACCCGCATCACCAATCGGGCCACCGTGGTCACCGCGGAACTGCTTTTGCTGGGAGAGAAAATGGTGTCACGCGCTTGATGGATTGGTTGTGTGCCTTGGTGTTGCCGAGAATCTCGATAATGGGTTCGAGGGCGTGTTCGGGGTCGGTGTCGGCACGGCAGGTGAGGAGGTCGATATGGGCAAGCTTGTGTTCGGGCCACGTGGAAACGATGAGGTGCGATTCGGCGAGGACCAGGACGCAAGTGATCCCGTGAGGCTGAAACCGTACTGATAGTTCGCCGAGCACGGTGGCGCCCAGGCGGGTGGCCGCGGTATGCATAGCGTCGAGGAGTTCTTGCGGCTCAGGACTGGGGGTGACGCAGTCTATGAGGTCGTACATGACGCGGGTCATGGTGCGGGCTCCGGGACGGGTCGCGCGGTGGTGGCTTGGCTGGGGATCCTGGTATCGGGAAGAAGAGCGGCGAGGTAATCGACGGTGTAGGAGCGGTGTAGCCGACGAGGCTCGATCGCCCAGCGTTGGACTTCGGCCCAGATGGCATCGAGTGCGGCGTCGCCGTAGTGGTCAAGGAGCACGTCGAGATCGAAGAACTCCTCTGGCAGATCGGCGTAACTGGTGCCGTATCGCACATAGAGGGTCTTGGAGAGCTTGCCGCCACTGCGGTCCAGGATTATCGGGGTGAAGACGCTGACCGGCCACTGCCGTGCGGGGATGCCGAGCGTGGTCAGGGCGGGAGCGAGAACGTGGGCGTGCCAGGCGCCGCCCCAATCGGCACCGTCAATGGAGACAGAGCAGGCTTGGTAGAGGTTCCGTTCCACCGCGAGCAGGAAGCCTTTCTGGATGGAACGGATCGGGGTGTTGGCGTCGTACCAGCCGCCCGGTCCGGCTACGTCGATGGTTTCGCGGTAAGAGCCGTGGACGGGGCAGCGGGAGTCGAGGTGGACTTCACCGTCTCCGGGCGTGATCCGAAGGCTCACCGCGGATTTCTCCATCAATCGGCATTCGGGGCAGCAGGGCCGAATACGCAGGACGCCGTCGGCAGGGGCGACGATTGGAGCGAACTCGTTCTGGCGGGAGGCGATGGCGTGCAGGCATTCCCGTACCGGTCGGAGCGCTTGGTAGACGGTATAGGGCCGGAACTCGTACCGAATGCCGCAGCGCTGGGATGCCCAGTTCAGGAGGCGTTCGAAGCCGGAGACGCGTTGCTCCCGGTCGAGATGGCCGGAATCGACGAGGTCGGCGACGGTACGAGTGTAGGTCTGCCCGTCGATCTCGACGTGCTCAGCGGGGGCATTGTCCAGGGCGTCGAAGATGATCGTCGCGGGCAGGTCGAGGGTCTCGGCGGCGTGGGATGTGAGGGCGAAGACGGTCAGCATGGTGACGACGGTGCCGATGTGCGGGGTGCCGTTGAGTTGCGCGGCGGTGGTGACTCGCAGTTGCTGCTGTCCCTGGGCGGCGGCGCGGATGAGGTCGGCGTTGGTGTCAGTGAGATGTGCGATCCCGACCGGCGCGAAGATCAGCTCAACCGGCGGAGCTAGCCCGACTGGTGTCGCTGACGGCGTGGCGGGCGCCTCGGTGTCCATGGCGGTGTTTCCTCCCGATGTAAGTCCAGACGTCGGTGAAGTCGGGGTCGCCGATGATCGGCACCCGGCGGGCCAGCAGGAGGTCGATTCGTGCGCGCACCGCGGCACTCCTATAGAGCTGCTCGGTCAACTCGACCCGCTGGCAGGGATTGCGGGCTACCCAGTTCGCGCCCGCCGTCCATCCGCCGGGTTTGACGAGTTGGTGTGCCGCGGTGAAGCAGCCGGAGAAGTGCTCGGCATCCCGGCACAGCCCGAGTAGCCCGAACTGGGTGACCAACTCGAAACCGGCGACGGGCAAGCTTGGATCAGTGGGGGGATGGCTGGTGAGGCAGTCGACCACGACGGTGGCGGTGAGGGATCGGCAGCGGATGGCGAAGTCAGGGGGATTGGTGCGCCTACACAGTGCGAGCGCGGTGCGGTGGGCGCCTCGGGGAAGCGCTGCGTCGGTGAATGCACGCAGGATGGCCAATCGCTGCGGGTCGGAGTCCACGGCCACCAGTCGTTGGGCGCGTAGACCGATCGCCCACAGCATCGACTCCGATCCGGACCCGAGGTCAGCCCAGGTTTCCACCGGCGGGATTCGCATGAGGGCGGCGAGGATGTCTTCGGTGCCCAGCCCGAAGTGGAACCGTTGGGCGTAGTAGCGGTCCCAGTACTCCTGCGGACCGGCGATGGTGTTCGAATCGGTCACCGGCTATCACCACTACCGGTCTGGGCGACGATCTCGGAGAGTCCGCCGTAGCCGGGTAGGAACCTAAGGCGGCTGAATCCTGCCGACGTGAGTGCCGCAGCCAGTTCCTCTGCGGAGAACAAACACAGCTCGACACTGGTGGTGTGCAGGCTGACGCCGGCCGTGTCGATGTAGTCGAACTCGATGTGCACCCGAACGGCACCGTTTCCCTGATGGCGTTGGCGACGACGCCTCAGCACTGCTCCATCCGCTCGGTTGGGGTCGAGGTAGCGGTCGGCGAACCACACGTCGTGTGGGCGAGCGGGGTCGTAACAGCCTGTGGCGTCAATCCCGCCGCCGGGGTGGGTGCATGTGACCTGGGCGAGCAGTTCGGCTCCAGGCTGTAGCGTGTCGTGGATCGTTGCCAGCAACTGGGTGAGCGGGGTTTGGCAGCTCAGTTGGTTGAGCGCGGCGTTGGGCATTACCAGGAGGTCCACATCCGCCAATTCGTCCAGCTCCTGCACGTACTGGACGTGGGCATGGGTGCGGTCAGCGGGCAGCCCGATGTCGGCCGCCTGTTCGATCGCGGTCGCGAGCATGGCGTCGTTGCCATCGATCAGCGTTGTCCTCGCCCCGATGGCTGCGTAGTTGGCCAGGAAGTGACCCGCTCCGCACGGGATTTCGGCCACGTGCCGGGTGCTGCGCAGCAGCCCACGCAGCAAGCGTGGGTGGGACACGGCATCTGCCTCCGCGCGGGCGAACCGCGCGCGCAGCTCGTAGCCGTCCACCACGGCGGCGGGGGTGATGTCGGGGCTCACGCTGGCACACCGAAGTATGCCGCGTGCTGCTGGCAGATCGGGTGCACGAGCGCTCCGTCGTGGGCGATGCAAGCCGAGGCGATCACCGGATCGTCGATGTCGTGGAGAGCGACGTGGGCCAGCCGCACCAGGTACGGCGCGGCGTTCGCCGTGTACGCCTGGCTCGCGGTCAAGGGCACCAACGCGGGCAGGGTATCAATCTTGACGTGCAACACGCCGTCCACGCCGCGGGGCGGGTCACCGGGCGCCTGCGCGGGACCAGCGGTGGGCAGATAGCCCTCGCCATAGCCGCAGGTTGCGTCGACGATCACCGCGCCGGCCTGCATAGCAGCCAGGTCGCTCTCGGTGATCATGGGCGGGGTATCGAACGTGGACACCAGAATCGCGCCGATCACCAGATCCGCCTGCGCGAGGAGAGAAGCCAGCAGCTCCGGTGTGTTCACCTCGATCTGCACGCCAGCCGGAGCACACGATGCGTAGCACTCGGCTGAGGCGTCGGATCGGGCCAGCACGGTTACCCTGGCGCCGAGCGCGGCGGCGGCCTTCGCCGCGGCTGCACCGACATTCCCGCACCCGATCACCAATACCCGCGCAGGTTCCGCGCCGGACATGCCACCGAGCAGCACACCACGTCCGGTTGGCGATTGCAGGGCCTGGGCGCCGAGCAGGACCGATTGGATGCCAGCAATCTGGCCGCCCGGTATACCCAGGGGGAACCGACCGTCCTCGGTGAGGAACTCGTAGCTGTAAGCCGTCACTCCGGCGGCGATCAGCGCGGTGAGCAGGCCCGGGTCGCCTTCGGCGTGGAACAGCGCACCGATCGACTGACGTGACGTCAGCAGTGCCAGGTCGTCGGGGTCAATGCATTTGTAGCGCAGCACCAGGGGCGCAGACCATACGCCGCTCGTATCGGCGAAGTGGACGCCTTCGTCGTGCAGCACTGCGTCCGGGCAACCGATTCCTGCGGCGATAGTCTGCTCTGCGATGACAGTGAATCCGGCTTGGGTGAGCGCCCGCGCAACGGTTGGGGTGAGCAGTGTTCGCCGATCGCCTGGGGTGGATTCGCAAGGGAAACCGATCACGGCATCGCTCGCGCCGATCTTCATACCTGCCTCCATGCCCGATGGTCTCTGGCAGGTAAGCGTCACTCGGCGTGTCCACAGAAACCAGATCATTGGTTGCGCACCATCTTGTTCACCGATTTTCTATCCCTTACTCATCTGCGATGACAAATGGTGGTGGCGCGGGCGATAGGCCGACACGCCGGGGTGGCAGAGCTCGAAGTGGTCGCTACAGTTGGTCATCAGCTGCGACACCGAAGCGAACAGAGAGGTAGCCCGCTGGTGCAGGAAGTATTGTTCGGCAACTTCGAGCTGAGCCGGCCACCTGAACCGGTCCTCATGTCGCTCAACCCCGGGTACTACGAGCTCATGTGGCAGGGTCTCAAACGACACGAATTCCGCCGCCGCTACCTCGCCGGCCGCCCGACAACCTGGTACGCGTACCTGACCGCACCGGTGTCCCGCCTAAGCGCCGTCATCGACCTCGACGAGGCGATCAGCGATGCCCCCCAGCGCATCGCTGAGATTGCCGAGCAGGCCCGAGTCGGCAACGGTGCTTCGGTCTACGAATACCTCCAAGGTCTGGAGCGTGGGTACGCGTTGCCCGTCACCCGTATACGTGAGTACGCGGGTTTCAGCGCGGCGGAGCTGACAGACATGCTCGGCTCGTTCCACCCGCCTCAGGGCTACACCCTCGTCGCGAGGCACCCTGCCTGGCTCGCAGTCTGCGAGAAGCTCACGAGTACCAACACTGTGCGCGAGATGACCATGCAGCACCCAGCGGAAGCTGACTAGAGGCCAGCAAAGCGAAAGGGTTGACGATGTGATGCGTGGAGGCAAGGCGATAACCAGAAGTCAGGTCGTCTCCCCGCTGCGTCAAGCCCGTCTGGCAATCCCAGCGACGTTGGAAGATGTGTGCGCCGACTTGGACCAACACGCCGAGAACGGTTCGGCCGGCGTGACCCCGAGCATGCTGTCGGGGTGGGAACTGGGCAGGCACGTCACCAGCATCCGCTACCGAAGGCTGCTCGCCGACTACTACGGCCAGCCACCCGAGGTGCTCTTCGCCCACCAGGACGCATCGCTAACCAATGCCGAGGAAACACCCCGCCTGCTGGTTGGGTACCGCGACCTCCACAAGGCAATGGCCGTGGTCGTCGGCGGCGCCCGACGGTATCTCGCCGTCTCCGGGTCTCGCTCTCGGGACACTACCTACCTGGCGGCCATCGAATCCGCACTCATAGCGAGACCGGAACTCGTGCACTACCGGGTGCTGTTCGGGCCACCCCGCCACGCCGTGCTGACCGAACATCTACTGCGACTACTGGATCACCGCGACCCCGCCGATCGCAGCCTCGGTAAGACTCTGCATGTCGGCATGGTCGTGGAGGATCCGAGCGCACCGGAGCGGTTCTTTTGCGCCTCGGAGATCAGTGCCGTGGTACCGATCCCCTCGCTGACCTCCGCAGAGGCCTTCGACTCCGGCATCCTGCTCGGCCCGAAGGCCGCCGAGCGTCTCATCGACCACGCCCGACAATGCTACGCCGCGGCCAAGCGGGTTGAGACTGTGCAGGCTATCCGGGCGCTGCCCGTAGTCCGGGCTCCTGATAGTGACCCCGGTCATGGAGAGCAGGTGTGATCGTGCGTTCCCACGACCTCGACCAGGGCCGCGTGCTGGCAGCCGCCAAGGAGGACCAGGACACCGTCAGTGAGCTGACTCAGGCGTTGGTTCGCATCCCCAGCCGGGCGGGCGTGGACCCCTACGACCCGATCGTCGACTTGCTGTCCGGCTGGATGCGGGAGCACGGCCTGGCCACCACGGTGCTGCGCGATGGCACCGGGGCAGTCGTCGGCCTGACCACCGAGATCCTGGGTGTGCACCCGGGTCCCCGTTGGGTGCTGGACGCCTGCCTGGACAGCGCGCCCTTCGGCGACGAGAACGCCTGGACCCATCCACCCACCTCCGGCTTCATCGAGGGCGGCTGGATGTGGGGACGCGGCAGCGCCGACTCGAAGGTCGCTGTGGCGATCTTCTGCCACCTCGCCACCAGGCTCGCGGCGAGCGCCGAGCAGTTGCACGGCAGCCTGGTGTTGCTGTTCGACCTCGATGAGCACACCGGCCGCTTCGGCGGCGCGAAAGCCTACTTCGAAGGCACCGACGCGCCCGGCGATGTCGCCGGGGTAATGATCGGCTACCCAGGTATGGACAAACTCGTGATCGGTGGACGCGGCGTCTACCGGGTCCAACTCCACATCCACGGCATCGCCTCGCACTCCGGGGGAAGCAGATCGACTCCGAACGCGATCGACAAAGCCACACAGCTCATCGGTGAACTCGCTGCGGCCGACCTGCCTGACAGTGCCTGCGAGAACTTTCCGCTCCCCGGCAAGCTGACCGTGACCGCGATCGAAGGCGGACAGGGCTACTCGGTGACCCCCGACCTGTGCACGCTCAACATCGACATCCGCACCACCCCCACCTTCGACGACAGTGGAGCTTCCACGCTGCTCAGCCACGTCATCGCCCGGGTCGATCAGCAATGGCCCGGCACCCGGCCCACCCTCGTCCAGCTCGTCACCCGTTGGCCCGCCTACGCCCTCCCGGCCGACTCCCGGCTGCGCAACACCCTGCTACGCGCCGCGCATACCTTCGGTGTCGCGGTCGAACCCAAGATCGCTGGCCCGTCCAACATCGGTAACTACCTGGCAGGACTTGGAATCCCCGCCACCGCCGGCTTCGGCGTCACCTACACGGGCCTGCACGCGACCGACGAACGCATCCAGCTCGGCACCATCCCCACCACCCAAGCCGTCTACCATGCCACCCTGCTGTCCTTGCTCACCGCTGCGCCCGACGTGTAACGGAGCAATTCCCGCGACACTGTGACGCAGGTGACGACACTCTGATTCCGTTCACTGATGGAGACTTAATCGTGCCTTCGGGAGGGAACCTTCTCTCCTAGACTGGGTGGCGGGTGGCCATCGTGAGGTAGATGGGGGATCTGGTGACCTTGTTGCAGTCGGTGCACAGCCCGCAGGACATCAAACGCCTCGATGTGGCCGCTCTCACGCAGCTGGCTGGCGAGATCCGCAGGTTTCTGGTCGAGAAGGTGTCGCGCACCGGAGGTCACCTCGGTCCCAACCTGGGCGCAGTGGAGCTCACTCTGGCGGTGCACCGGGTGTTCGACTCGCCGCATGACCCGGTGATTTTCGACACCGGTCACCAGGCGTACGTGCACAAGATCATCACTGGACGCGCCGGTGGGTTCGACCGGTTGCGCAAGCGGGGCGGCTTGTCCGGCTACCCGTGCCGCGCCGAGAGCGAGCATGACTGGGTGGAGTCCAGCCACGCCTCCGCAGCCCTGTCCTACGCCGACGGGCTCGCCAAGGCATTCGCGCATCGTGGATCGCGCCGGCACGTCGTCGCCGTCGTCGGTGACGGTGCGCTGACCGGTGGGATGTGCTGGGAGGCGCTGAACAACATCGCCGCCGGCCAGGATCGGCCTGTGGTCATCGTGGTCAATGACAACGGCCACTCCTACTCACCGACCATCGGAGGATTCGCCGAGCACCTCTCCACATTGCGACTGCAGCCGGGCTACGAGCTGGTACTTCGCACCGGCAAACAGGCCCTGGAGCGCACCCCGGTGGTGGGCCGCGCGATCTATGCCGGTCTGCACGCAGCCAAACGGGGCCTGAAGGACGCCCTGGCCCCGCAGGTTCTTTTCGAAGACCTCGGGCTGAAGTACCTGGGCCCGGTCGATGGGCACGACCTGCGCGCCATGGAGGCCGCCCTGCGCCGCGCCAAGGACTTCGGTGGGCCGGTGATCGTGCATGCGGTGACCCGCAAGGGCAACGGCTACCCGCCCGCGGAGAACGACACTGCCGAGCTGATGCATCAGGTGAAGGTCATGGACCCGGAGACCGGTGCGCCGCTGGCGCCCGCCGGTGTCTCCTGGACCAGCGTCTTCACCGAAGAGTTGATCAGACTGGCTGGTGAGCGGGCAGACCTGGTCGCGATCACCGCGGCGATGCCCGGCCCGACCGGTCTGGCTGCCTTCGCCAAACGCTTCCCGGATCGGTGCTTCGACGTCGGCATCGCCGAGCAGCACGCGGTCACCTCCGCAGCAGGGCTCGCCCTGGGTGGGTTGCACCCGGTGGTGTCGCTGTATTCCACCTTCCTCAACCGTGCGTTCGACCAGCTGCTGATGGATGTGGCGTTGCTGAGCGCCCCGGTCACCATCACCCTGGACCGCTCCGGTATCACCGGTGATGACGGTGCCAGCCACAACGGCATGTGGGATCTGTCGGTGTTGGGGATCGTCCCGGGCATCCGGGTGGCTGCCCCCCGGGACGCCGGGACCCTGCGCGAGGAGCTGGCCGAGGCCGTCGCAGTGGATGACGGTCCCACCGCCGTGCGGTTCCCCAAGGGCCCGGTGATCGAGGCAGTGCCGGCTTTGCACCGCGTCGAGGGAGTGGATGTGCTGGCCCGGCCCGCTCCGGAGGACGGAACCGACGTGCTGCTGGTGGGCGTCGGAGCGTTCGCTGCGCTCGCCGTGGCGGCCGCTCGGCGCCTGGCCGACCAGGGCATCGGGGTCACTGTCGTCGACCCTCGGTGGGTGCAGCCGGTACCTGAGGTGCTGGTGCGGATGGCTACCCGGCACCGGCTGGTCGTCAGTGTGGAGGATGGCGGCCGCCACGGCGGTTTCGGCTGGTCGTTGGCCGCCGCGCTGCGCGATGCCGGCATCGACATGCCCTGCCGTGATCTCGGTATCCCGCAGCGGTTCCTGGGGCATGGCTCGCGCGATGAGGTGCTCGCAGATCTCGGGCTGACCGCGCAGGACGTTGCCAGGGCGGTGACTGGCTGGGCCGCCGGGCTGATCAGGCCGGTCGGCGAGCCCGCCCCTGCGGAAACTCCGGGCGCGACCGGATAGCCCCCGGGCTTCCATCGCGGCAGCGGTTGTCAGTGTGCTAACCGGCTGTGGCACCGTAGGGGGGTGCGCATTCTGATCGTCGAGGATGAGCAGCCGCTGGCTGACGCGATTGCTCGTGGCTTGCGCCGTGAGGGCATGGCCGTGGACGTCGCCTATGACGGCGATAGCGGGCATGAGAAGGCTGCGGTGACCCGGTATGACGTGGTGGTGCTCGACCGCGATCTGCCCGGAATGTCAGGTGACCGGCTGTGCGCCGAGATCGCTAGATCCGGGGCGGTAACCCGGGTGTTGATGCTCACGGCCAGCGGCACTGTCTCCGATCGGGTGACCGGGCTCTCCCTGGGCGCCGATGACTACCTGTCCAAGCCGTTCGCGTTCGCCGAGCTGGTGGCCCGGCTGCGCGCGCTGGGTCGCCGCGCCACTCCCGCGGTACCCCCGGTGCTCAACGCCGGCGATGTGGTGCTCGATCCGTCCCGGCGTACCGTCAGCCGGTCTGGGGCACAGGTGGATCTCACCCGCAAGGAGTTCGGGGTGCTGGAGGTGCTGCTCGGAGCCGGGGGGGCGGTGGTGAGCAGCGAGGAGCTGCTGGAGCGGGTGTGGGACGAGAACGCCGATCCGTTCACCACTACGGTGCGGGTGACCGTGATGACCTTGCGGAAGAAGCTCGGTGAGCCGGGCATCATCGAGACCGTGGTCGGGTCCGGCTACCGAGTGCCCAGCGCTGACCTTGCACCCGGCTGAGCCGTTGGTGCGGCCCCGGCGCGGGCCGGGGCTGCGCGCCCGCCTCACGTTGCTCGCGACCGGGTTGTCCGCGGCGGTGAGCGCGCTGCTGCTGTGGTTGGGCTGGCTGCTCGTGGGCGGGGTGGTGGCGGCGGTGCCGGACCTGCCGCCGGGCAGCACCGTCAAGGTCGATGGAGTCCCGGTGGCCGCCGATCGTCTCGGCGCAGCGCTGCAGGAGGCGGCCAGGCACCGGGTGCTGCAGGCGGGGTCGGTGGCCTTCCTGCTCGCGGTGCTCGCCACCGTGCTGCTGGCCTGGGTGATCACCGGTCAGGTGCTACGCCCGCTACACGACGTGACCGCCACCGCACGCCGGCTGTCCGCTGAGTCGCTGGACGAGCGGCTGCGGCTGCCCGGGCCGCGGGATGAGGTGGCCGAGCTCGCCGACACCTTCGACGCCATGCTCGACCGGCTGCAGGCCGCCTTCCAGTCGCAACGCCGGTTCGTCGCGAACGCCAGCCACGAGCTGCGGACCCCGCTGGCGGTTGTGCGCACCGAGGTGGACGTGACGCTGGCGGATCCCGCCGCGGACGAGGCCGAGCTGCGCCGGATGGCTGTGGTGATCCGCGACGCGACGCTGCGCGCACAGCAGCTGGTGGACGGGCTGTTGCTGCTGGCGCGAACCGAGGGCGGCGCGCTGCGGGCCCGGGAGCCGGCGGATCTCGCCGGCTTGGCGGGTGCCGCCTTGCGGATCGTCGCGCCCGAGGTGCGGAATCGGGACCTGCGGTTGACCACCCGGGTGACGCCGGCTTTGACGGTGGGTGATCCGGCCCTGCTGGAACGGGTGGTGGGCAACCTGGTGGAGAACGCAGTGCGGCACAACGTGTGCGGCGGTTGGGTGGAGGTCTGTACAGACCGGGCGGGGCCGCAAGTGACGCTGCGAGTCAGCAGCTCAGGTGAGGTGATCGCGCCGGAGACGGTCAGCGCCCTGTTCGAGCCCTTCCACCGCGGGGGGGTGGCCCGCACCTCCCACGACGGAGCCGGGTTGGGCCTGTCGATCGTCCGCGCCGTGGTGGCCGCGCACAGCGGCACCGTCCACGCTGAACCCGTCCCCGCCGGCGGTCTCGCCGTCACCGTCACCCTGCCCGCATTACCCCGACATGGAGACATATCGGGGTAATCGGGTACCTGTTAGCCCCGATATGTCTCCATGTCGGGCTATAGGGGCGGCTGCGCCGGGATGGGCTGGCCAGCGGCTGATTTGAGGGCTGTGGCGAGCGGGTGCGTGGTCAGCTCGCACTGCCACCGCCGAGCCCCACCGGCGACGAGCTGCTGCTCTATCGCGGCGGCATCGAGCAACGCCGGGGGCTCCCAGCACAACCGGCGCACCAGCTCAGGTGCCAGCAGGTTCTGCACCGGCAGCCGGTGCTGCTGGGCGATCTCGATCAACATGGCACGCGCAGCGGTCAACCGGATCGCTGCGGCTGGATCCCGATCGGACCAGCGGTTCACCGGGGGAGGGCTGGTTCCCTGGGCGCGCAACGGTGGTAGCTCGCTCACTGGCAGGGCCCTCGCCGTTTCCAGCGCGCCCAACCAGGTCTTGACGTGCCGCCGCTGCGCGCGCCCGCTGTACACCGGCCGGGACAGCAGCGCAGCCCCATCCGGCGGGTCGGCCAGCGCCGCGTCGATGATCGCGGCGTCAGGTAACACCCGTCCGGGGGCGATGTCACGCTGCCGGGCCAACTGATCGCGGGCCTGCCACAGCTCACGCACCGCGGCCAGTTCACGGGGGCGCTGGATGCGATGCATTCCCGAGGTCCGTCGGCCCCCGGGCAACCCCGGGGCCCCGGCCCCCCCCGGGCCCGCGGCTCAAGCCATCTTCAGCGAGGCCAGCGACGCGCGGCGCCCCCCCCCGCCCCCGCCCCCCCCCCCCCCCCCCCCCCCCCCCCCCGCGGCCCCGCGGTCCGTACCGCCTCGAATTCCTCCGCGGCCCAGCTCGACTTGCCCTGGGCGTCCAACTCGGCGGCGATTGCCGCCCGCAGTGGTAACAGCAGCTCGACGTCCAACGCCGCGTAGGTCAGCCATTCCGCAGGCAGCGGCCGCCGGGACCAGTCGGCCGCACCGTGCCCCTTCAGCAGCTGGTAACCCAGCAACTCCTCGACCAGTGCCGCCAGGCCAACCCGTTCCAATCCGGCCAGCCGGGCGGCCAGCTCGGTGTCGAACACCGCGGCCGGCCGCAATCCCAGTTCGGCGAGGCAGGGCAGGTCCTGGGAGGCGGCGTGCAGGACCCATTCCAGGGGGTTGAGCACGCCGGTGAGACCGGACAGGTCATCGAGATCGATCGGGTCGATGAGCACCGTGCCCGCGCCCTCACGCCGGAGCTGTACCAGGTATGCGCGTTGCCAGTAGCGGTAGCCCGATGCTCGTTCGGTGTCCACGGCCATCGGGCCGGTACCGCCGGACAGCGCGGCCACCGCGGCGGCCAAAGCACCCGCGGAAGCGACGACGGGGGGGACCCCGTCGGCCGGTACCAGTAACGGAACCGGAGTGGTCTCGGTCAGCGGATGACCCCCGCACGCATCGCGAGAGCGACCATCTGCGCCCGGTCACCAGTCCCGAGCTTGCGCCCAATCCGGGACAGGTGGCTCTTGACCGTCAGCGCGGACAGATTCAGCGCTTCACCGATCTCCTTGTTGGATTGGCCGTCGGCGACCAGTTGGAGCACCTCCACCTCCCTGGCCGACAGCTCGCGGGGCGTGTTGTCGGTGCCCGCTACCCGGGTGCCAGACGCCAGGATCGGCGCGACGGTCGGGTCCGCGTACACCCCGCCCTCGAGTACCCGGCGCACGCCGTCGGTGACCACCGAGGCGGACGCCGACTTGAGCAGGTAGGCCTGGGCGCCGGACTGGAATGCCGTGCGCACGGCATGCGGATCGTCCGACGACGCGAGCACCACGATGCGGGTCCAGCCCTGCCCGCGTAGCTCGCCGATCAGATCCAGCCCGCTGCCGTCGGGCAGGGTCAGGTCGAGTATCGCCAGATCGCACGGACCCGAGGCTGAGGCCCGTGTCCGGGCCTCAGCGACCGATGCGGCTTCATGCACCGTGACGGCTCCCATCGTCACTAAACGTGATGCTATAGCCTCACGCAGTAACGGATGGTCGTCGACCACCAGCACAGTGAACAGTTCCTCCCGCGGATGCGGGACCATTGACGCCGGCACGGCGCCGGATGGGGCGGACCTGACGGTCGCGCCGTATCCGACAACAGCCACGTAGCTACCTCCCTGGAGTCGGTCGTGCCCCCGACCGCACCGGGACCTCGTCCGAGCAACCGCGCCGCCGCTCGATCGAGGATGGTGTCGTACGGGGGAGACTATCCCCCCGAGCGGCGTAACGGGGGGCCCCGCGTGAACCTTCTTGCCGATCTGCCCGCAAACCCGCGATCGGAGGTCGCCCGATCAGGCGAGAGTGGCCACGACGAGGTAACACGAGTGCCATGCTGGGCGATTTACCCTATTAACGCAATATTAAATACGCACCCGAGCGGGTGTCATGCCGGTGTGAGTCAACCAAGCCGGGGGCCGAGAGCGACAACTCCGACCGGCGGGAGCCCGGCCGCTGCCGCCATCAGCTCGCAGAAGGCCGCGGCATGCGCCGTCCAACCGTCCCCTAATGGCGTCCACGATGCTCGCAGCTCGATGTCGTTGGACCGCTCGGGTCCGGCTATTACACCGAACCGAGTCGACGAGGTCTGCGTGACGGTCCCCCCGAGTGCGCTGTGCTCGGCGCCCGAGTTGACGAGCGAGTCGGCGAGCCAGGACCAGCACACCGCAGCGAGCAACGGGTCACCAACCAACTCGATGTCCAATTCAGCACGGACGAAGCCAACCAACCGCATGGTGCTGTCCCAGCCGTCCTGGCCCTGCGGGTCATGCAGGAGCACCAACCGGCCGGTCGCTGAGGGCTGGCCGGCACCGGAAAGGTCCAGGCCCCAGGCGTAGCCCCAGGGCGCGAGCCGGCGCGGGGCCGGGATTGGCTCGAACGTCAGCTCCGGCCGTGGCTGCACGGTGTTGATCGCGGTCACTGCATTACGGAAGATCTCCGGGGCGTCCGCCAGGTCGAGCACACCCCGAACTGTAGGAGGACCGTCGCCGACAGTCCCGCCGAAACGCCGCACCCGCCCGTCAGCTCAGCTGACCTCTCCTGGAACTCTGGTCCTCCCGAGCTCAACAGCAGAGCTTTTTGATCAAGCTCCAGCAACTCTGCTGTTGAGTTCGGGAGCCTGAGCGCACGCTGAAGACGGGGAGGGCCCAGCGGTGGGGTCGGGTACGTGGGACTATGGGTGCTGAGATGACCAAGACGAGTGCGCCAGCCATCACCCGGCGATTGCTTCCCGACGCACCTTTACTGGCAGCTGCCCGGGGCGAGCGCCCGGAGTATCCGCCGGTGTGGTTCATGAGACAGGCCGGGCGTTCGCTGCCCGAGTACCGTGCGCTGCGAGCAGACCAGCCCATGCTGAGGGCCTGCATGACTCCCGAGTTGGTTTGCGAGATCACGCTGCAACCTGTGCGCCGCCATGGGGTGGACGCCGCGATCCTGTTCAGCGATATCATGGTGCCGCTGCACGCCGCGGGCATCGGGCTGGAGATCGTGCCGGGCACCGGGCCGGTGCTGGACTGTCCGGTGCGCACCGCCTCCGACGTCATGGCGTTGCCGGTCTTGGACCCCGACGCAGTCGAGCCAGTCGCCGCTGCGGTGCGGCTGCTGGTGGCCGAGCTGGGCCAGACCCCGCTGATCGGTTTCGCCGGAGCACCATTCACCCTTGCGTCCTACCTGATCGAGGGCGGCCCGAGCCGCAACCACGAGCACACCAAGGCGCTCATGCACGCCGAACCCGACGTCTGGAACGCGCTGCTGGAGCGGCTCGCCGAGCTCACCCTCACCTTCCTCCGGGCTCAGATAGCCGCTGGGGTGGACGCGGTTCAGCTGTTCGATTCCTGGGCGGGTGCGGTGTCCGAACGGGAGTACCGGCAGTTCGTGCTGCCCCATTCGGCGCGGGTGCTGGCGGCCCTGGCCAGCACGGGTGTGCCGCGGATCCACTTCGGGGTGGGCACCGGGGAGCTGCTCGGTGCGATGACCTTGACGGGTGCGGAGGTCATCGGGGTGGACTGGCGGGTACCCCTGGATGTGGCCGCGGGCCGGGTTCGTGCAAGCCGGCCGCACGGTCCGATCGTGCTGCAGGGCAATCTCGACCCGGCCGTGTTGCTCGCCGGATGGCCGGCCGTTGAGCGGGAGGTTCGGCGGGTGATCGCCGAGGGGCGGGCAGCGGATGGCCACGTGCTCAATCTGGGCCACGGCGTCCTGCCCGAAACCGACCCGGACATTCTGACCCGGATCGTGGAGCTGGCGCACTCGCTGTGAGCAGTGTGCGGGTGGCGGTGGTCGGTGGAGGGATCTCCGGTTTGGCTGCGGCATACCGGTTGCGCAAGCTGCTCGGCCCGGACGCCGAGATCGTGCTCGTCGAGGGTTCGCGGCGGCTCGGTGGCGCCCTGCGCACCGTCGAGTTGGCCGGCCTTGCGCTCGACGTGGGTGCCGAGGCTTTCCTGATGCGCCGGCCGGAGGCGGTCAGCCTGATCGAGGAACTGGGACTGCGCGGGCAGCTGACGCATCCCACACCGGCGGCTCCCACAGTGCGGGCCGGTGGACGGACCGTGGCGCTGCCCACCCGGACCGTGCTCGGCCTGCCCGGCGCCGCCACCGACGTCTCCGGCTTGCTCTCCGAGCAGGGGGTGGTGCGGGTGGCCGCGGAACCCACCATGCCGCTGAGCTGGGAGCCCGGGCAGGACGCCGCAGTCGGGCCGCTGCTTCGTGAGCGGGCCGGGGACGAGCTGGTCGACCGGCTGGTCGACCCGCTGCTGGGCGGGGTGTACGCCGGGCGCGCGGACACACTGGGGTTGCGAGCCACCCTGCCTGGGGTGGCCAGTGCGCTGGATCGGGGGGCTGGTTCGCTGCTCGCCGCCGCCAGCGCGGTACTGAGCTCCGGGTCGTCTCCCGGTGGGCCATCGCCGGTGTTTGGCACCCTGCGCGGCGGGCTCAGCGGCCTGGTGGACGCGCTGGTGGCCGCCGCGGCGGTGCGGCCGCGGCTCGGGCTTCCGGCCTGCGGGCTGGCCCGCACCCCCGATGGCTGGCGGCTGGAGATCGGCAGCCGACTTCTTGGGGCGGCCGAGCCCGAGCACCTCGACGCGGACGCGGTGGTGCTCGCAATCCCAGCGCCCGCCTTGTGGCGACTGCTGGCCGATCCGTTGCCCGCTGCGTCGGCTGCCGCAGGCCGGGTCGAGGTCGCTTCGTGTGCGGTGGTCGGGCTCGCGCTTCCGCTGGATGCCGCGCAGGCGCTGCCGGGAACGTCCGGTGTGCTGGTGGCCGCCACCGAGCCCCTCGCGGTCAAGGCGTTCACCTTCTCCGGCCGCAAGTGGGCGCACGCTTCGTCGCCCGAGGTGCTGCTGATCCGGGCCTCGCTGGGCCGCCACGGTGAGGCCCGGGTGCTGCAGCGCGACGACGCCGCCCTGGTCGACGCGGTGCGCGCCGATCTCGCCGCGCTCACCGGGATCACTGCCGTGCCGGTGGCCAGCGTGGTGGCCCGCTGGGGAGGCGGCCTGCCGCAGTACGCGCCTGGGCACGTCGATGCTGTCGCTGCCCTGGAACGGGCCATAGCCGGGTGGGGCGGCCTGGCGGTTGCCGGTGCCACCCTGCACGGTGTCGGCCTGCCCGCCTGCATCGCGACGGCTGACGCCGCGGCGCGGCGAATCGCCGGGTATCTCAGCGGTGTCGGCCCGCCGGCCAGAGGTGGGACGATGGAGGCATGACCCGCCTGGACTACGCAGCGCTGAACGCCACCATCCGCTACACGATGTGGTCGGTCTTCCGGGTCGAGCCCGGGCGGTTGGCCGCCGATCGCGCTGAGCCCGCCCGTGAGGTGCAGCACTACCTTGAGGCGGTAGAAGGCAAGGGCGTGGCGGTGCGCGGGGTCTACGACCTCGCTGGTCTGCGCGCGGACGCGGACTGGATGATCTGGTGGCACGCCGAGGAGATCGAGGCTCTGCAAGCCGGATACGCCGATCTCCGCCGCGGCACCGCGCTGGGCCGGGCCAGCGTGCCGGTGTGGTCAACGGTGGCGCTGCACCGCCCCGCGGAGTTCAACAAGAGCCACGTGCCGGCGTTCGTGGCCGGTGAACAGGCCAAGCGGTACGTTTGCGTCTACCCGTTCGTGCGTTCCTACGAGTGGTACCTGCTGCCTGATGCGGAGCGTCGCGAGCTGCTCGCCGAGCACGGTATGCAGGCTCGCGACTATCCCGACGTGCGGGCCAATACGGTGGCCTCCTTCGCGCTGAGCGACTACGAGTGGATCCTCGCGTTCGAGGCTGATGAGCTGCACCGCATCGTCGATCTGATGCGCGCGTTGCGGGCCAGCCGGGCCCGGCGGCATGTCCGTGAAGAGGTGCCGTTCTTCACCGGTCCCCGGGTACCCGTCGCTGAGCTGGTGGCTGCGTTGCCTTAACGTCAGCTCCCCGACTCGTCCTCATTGCCAGGTACCAGGCGAAGCGAGATCGAGTTGATGCAGTAGCGCTGATCGGTGGGTGTGTCGTAGCCCTCACCCTCGAAGATGTGCCCCAGATGGCTGTGGCAGGTGGCGCAGAGCGCCTCTACCCGTTTCATGAACATGCTGCGGTCCTCGCGCAGCAGCACCGCATCACCGGCCAGCGGGGTGAAGAACGACGGCCAACCGCAGTGCGACTCGAACTTGTGGTCGCTGCGGAACAGCTCCGCTCCGCAGGCCCGGCACTCGTAGACACCCTGGGTCTTGGTGTGCTCGTACTCGCCGGTTCCCGGCGGCTCGGTGCCTGCCCGGCGCAACACCGCGTATTCCTGCGGGGTCAGCTGCTCGCGCCACTCCGCGTCGGATTTGACGACCTTGGGTGCCACGCCCTTAACCGGATCCATAGCCAACACGCTACGCGAGCGGGTGTTGGCGCATCAGCCCAGCAGCGTGGTGATGACCAGCGTCGTGATCTCCCACAACGCGTCGGCCACCGTGAGCAGAATCAGCGCCACCACCAGCACGGCCGCTATCCGCCGGAGACCTTGCGCGCGGTTGGCCGACTCGGCGAAGTCACGGACGCCGGACAGGTAACCCTCGACCGTGAACCCAGGATACTGCCGGTGGGCGCGGTCCAAGTGCTCGCAGAAGGCCTGTACGTCGGGATCGTTTCGATCCAGCCCGATCAGGTCGTCGTCCAGCCGACGCCGTTCTGGCTCGTCCTGGGGCCCACGGTCGCTTTGCGCCACAGCATCACGGTAGCCCCAATCCGTTGGGCGTTATGCGGTAGCTTGCCGGTTGTGGGCCGTAGTGATGCGTTGGAACTCACGGTGCCTGGGCCGGAAGGCGAGCGCATCGTGCGGGTCTCCCACCCGGACAAGGTGTACTTCCCGGAGCGCGACATCACCAAGCGGCAGGTCGTGGAGTACTACCTCGCGGTGTCCGAGCCGCTACTGCGGGTCCTCGCGCAGCGCCCGGTCACGCTGAAGCGCTTCGTGGACGGGGTGACCGGGGAGGCGTTCTACGCCAAGCGGGTGCCCAAGGGCGCTCCGGACTGGGTGGATTCGGTGGAGATCACTTTTCCGTCCGGACGGACCGCCCGCGAGGTGTGTCCCACCGAGCCTGCGGTGCTCGCCTGGGCGGCGAACTTGGGCACTTTCGACTTTCACCCGTGGCCGGTGCGCCGTCCCCACCTGGACCATCCCGACGAGTTGCGGGTTGATCTCGATCCGCAACCGGGGACCGGTTTCACTGACGCTGTCGTGGTGGCCGGTGTACTCCGGGAAGTGCTCGCCGAGGCCGGGCTGGTCGGCTACCCGAAGACCTCCGGTGGCCGCGGGATTCACCTCGGGGTGCGGATCCGCCCGGAGTGGACATTCGTGCAGGTTCGCCGGGCGGTGATCGCGCTGGCCCGGGAAGTGGCGCGGCGGATCCCGCAACGTGCCACCGTGTCGTGGTGGAAAGAGGAGCGCGGGGAGCGGGTGTTCCTGGACTTCAACCAGGCCGCCCGGGACCGCACGATCGCCTCGGCGTGGTCGGTGCGCGGTACTCCGCGCGCCACGGTCTCCATGCCGCTGAGCTGGGACGACCTCACGGACGTGCAGCCGGATGACTTCGACGTGCTCACCGTGCCCGCGTTGCTCGCGCAGCAAGGTGATCCCCACGCCGGGCTGGACGGCGAATCCTTCGGCTTGGAGAAGCTGCTGGACTGGGCGGCGCGCGACGAGCGCGACCACGATCTCGGTGATCTGCCTTACCCTCCGGAGTACCCGAAAATGCCCGGCGAGCCCCTACGGGTGCAGCCGAGCCGCGCCAAGCGGTCTGACAGCGACAACAAGTCCGGTTAGCGTCCCGTCACCCACTGTTATCGTCGCTCGGTTCCCCCGATGCACTCCCGTGGCATTCCGTCGGCGACCGTTCGCTTTTCTGACCTCGAAGTTATCTGCGAATGAACGAGGAACGTACAATGTGCATGAGAGAAGGCGGATAACGGCGATGTGGTAACACATCTGCGCTCGCGCTGATTATCCTATTGTAGTGATGTCACCCCGTCTTCAAGCCCCACTCCCGAGGGACCAGAGCACCTCGGCTGCGGTGATCTTTCCGCGCGGTCCTGGTCCCCTCGCGGCGGCCCGGCCCCCACACCCAACCCACCCCCGGGAGACCCCCGCCCCGGGCCCCCCCCCCCCCCCGCGGGGGGCCCCCCCCCCGCCCCCCCCCGGGGGGGGGGGCCGGGCCGCCACTTTCCGAAGAACTATTAAATATTCGGCCACTGACTCGGGGCCGCGGCACATATCTCTGAACATGATAACGGTGTGTTATTGAGCAGTTCCGTGAAGTGACGATTGGATCGCGAAATTGCTTGCTCGGTGCCTGGCGGGAACCGCTGCGCCCGGCAGCAAAGCGTTGGTGATCGCGATCACGTCGGCCCGCGAGTAACGCCAGCAGCGCGGTCGCCGATTCATTGGATGCATCCTCCTCAATACGCCCGAGCCCCTTTCGGCAGAGATTTCCCCTCTGGGGGGCTGGGCGTGCGAACAGCCCGGCAGCGGTCTGGTCCCCACCGCTCGCCGGGCTGGTCGCGTGTGCGAGCAGCTTCAGTCTGTGCTTGGCCTCGGTAACGTCTTCTTCATCCCGTGCGCTTTTCCTGCGGTGTGACGGGCCGTTGTTCGTCGAGGAATCGCTCGAGGACCATACGCAGCTCAGCGCGGAAGCGGTCGATCTCGCTGCGGAGGGTCGCCACGTCCTCGGCGACGGCCTGGATGTCTCGTGACAACGCGCTCACTTCTACTTCCCATGACCGGTGATTGCCTACTTTCTCCCGCCTGCGCGAGACGGGAAGTTTTCGCACGAGTGAACAAGGGACGTACAACGCAAGCAGGAAAGTCCCGGACAGATCGCCTCAGTGCGCTGCTTGACGGCTGGTGACGCGCCCGAACCTGCGCAAGCGCAGGCTGTTGGTCACCACGAACAGCGAGGATAGGGTCATCGCCCCCCCGGCGATCAGCGGATTGAGCAGGCCGCAGGCCGCCAATGGCAGCGCCGCGATGTTGTAGCTGAATGCCCAGGCAAGGTTGCTGCGGATTGTGCGCAGCGTGCTACGGGCTAGCTTGATGGCCTGCGGTGCAACGGTCAAGTCGTTGCGCATCAGGATCAAGTCGGCGGCGCCGAGCGCGACGTCGGTACCGGAGACGACCGCCAAACCGAGGTCGGCGCGGGCCAGTGCGGGTGCGTCGTTGACGCCATCGCCGACCATCGCCACTGAACGTCCCTGCGCCTGCAGCGTCTCGATCACGGCGGCCTTGTCGTGCGGCAGCACCTCAGCGATGACGTCCTCGATGCCGACCTGGGCGCCGACCGCCCGAGCGGTGGCCTCATTGTCGCCGGTGAGAAGCACTGTGCGCAGTCCGAGCCGGTGCAACTCGGCGACTGCGGAAGCGGCGCTGGGCCGCACGGTGTCGGTCAGCGCGAAGGCGCCCTCAGTCACTCCGTTCGCTGCCACGACGACGGTCGTGCAACCCTGCCGCTCCCACTGGGCGCGTTGCTCCTCCAGCCCGGCTGGCACCGAGATGCCTCGCGCGATCAACAGCCGTGCAGATCCGACCAGCACTTCCTGGCCCTCGACCACGCCTCGGGCTCCCAGACCAGACAGGCTGGTGAAGTCGGTGACCGCGGGGAGGTCACCCAGTCCCGCGCGGGCCAGCGCGGTGAGGGCCGCAGCGACGGCATGCTCGGAGGCGTCCTCCACGGCGCCGGCATGGCGCAGCACCGTATCCAGCTCGGTTCCCTCGCGTAGCGCGACGTCGGCCACCGTCATCCGTCCGCTGGTGATGGTGCCGGTCTTGTCCAACACCACGGTGTCGATGGCTTTGGCCGACTCCAAGGCCTGGTGACCTTTGATGAAAATGCCCAACTCGGCCCCGCGCCCGGAGGCCACCATGAGTGCGGTCGGCGTGGCCAGTCCCAGCGCGCAGGGGCAGGCGATGATCAGCACCGCCAGCGCCGAACTGAACGCGGGTTCCACCGCTCCGCCGATGACCAGCCAACCGAGGAAGGTCAGGATCGCGAGCCCGAGTACCACCGGAACGAACACGCCACAAATGCGGTCCGCGAGCCGCTGGACGCCGGCCTTGTCGTTCTGCGCCTGCTCGACCAGCCGCACCAGCTGGGCCAACTGGGTGTCTTTACCGACTTTGGTGGCGCGGACGACGAGGCGACCGCTGCACGCGATGGTGCCGCCGATGACGGGGCTGCCCCCGGAGACCTCAACGGGTGCTGATTCGCCGGTCATCGCGCTGCTGTCCACACCGCTGTGACCCTCCACCACCTCACCGTCGGTCGCGATGGTCTCACCGGGGCGCACGACGAAGTGATCACCCACTTGTAGTTGGGTGACCGGAATGCGATGCTCCTGCCCGTCGTTGCGTCGCACGGACACTTCTCGCGCCGCGATCCCGGCCAGCCCGCTCAACGCGCCACCGGCCTGCCGTTTAGCCCGCGCCTCGAATAGCCGCCCAGCGAGCAGGAAGATCGTCACGCCGACGGATACGTCCAGGTAGATGGAACCGGCGGGCCGGAAGATCAGTCCCCAGCCGCTGTCGATCCGGCTTCCCGCCCCGTCGTGGAAGAACATCGTGTACACCGACCAGCAGGTGGCTGCGATGATCCCCAACGACACCAGGGTGTCCATCGACGTCGACCCATGCCGGGCGTTGACGGCGGCGTTGCGGTGAAACGGCCAGGCACACCACGTCACGACCGGCAACGTCAGCGCCAGCAGCACCCACTGCCACCCGGTGAACCGCGACGAGGGCAGCAGTACCACGGTCATCGAGAGATCTCCCAGCGGCACCCCGAGCAGCAGCGCCACCACCAGCCGTCGCAGCAGGTACCGGACCCGGTCGTCGGATGGTTCCTCCGGCGCCGCTGCCTCGGGCTCGATCGCCGCGGCGCGGTAACCCGCGTGCTCAACCTCCGTGATCAGCTCGGCGAGCGCCACCCCGGATGACGCCTGCACGCTGGCCTTCTCCGTCGCGTAGTTCACGCTGGCGCGCACGCCGTCCAGCTTGTTGAGCTTGCGCTCGACCCGTGCCGCGCAGGCCGCGCAGGTCATGCCACCGATGGACAGCTCAATCGAGCGCTCCGCGGATGGCGAGTGATCGAGCGACGAGCTCAACGGCATGAGGGCCACTCACCTCCTGACAAACTCGCTACGGCGGACACAGTGTGCCTTGCTGCGGTATCGAGGCATCCATCAGGAAGCGGGTGACCAGGTCCACGGTGCAGAGGCTACGAGGCAGCGCGCCATGCGCCTGGCCCTGCCAGATCACCAACGTTCCGGAGGCCAGCGACTCAGCTGTCCTTCTGGCCCCTTGGGCTGGGGTCACGGGATCCGCGGTTGTGGCCACCACGAGCACCGGCGGCAGCGCCCGGTCCTGCGGCGCCACCGGTGCTGGCGAGGGCACCGGCCACGCGCTGCACCACAACAGCCGCGCCGCGAACAGCGGGCCGAACAGCGCGGAGCGTTGCTGCCACTGGTGCACCAGCTGCTGGGCGCGCTCGGGTGGCACCCGGGTCGAGGTGTCGTTGCAATGCGTTGCCAGGGCGGCGTCGAAGCGCGCGGGCAAGCTGCGCTCGGCGCTCAGCGTCGGCGCCATGAGGGCGGCCAGTTCGGTACCATTACCGTCGCGGGCGGCTGCCAGCGCGTGGGACAGCTGCGGCCAGCGCTCCGGATCACCAACCGTCTTGAGCACTGCCTGGTAGGCGATGCCCGCGCTGATCCGCTGCCATCCGACCTGCAGCGGGACCCGCCCCAGTGCCTGACCCAAGGCCATCAAGGAACCGCGAGGATCGGATCCCAGCGGGCAGCCCCGGGCTACGCAGTCGGCGGCGAACGCGGTATAGCCGGCGTCCGCGGCGACCAACTCGGCCTCAGCCGCGGCAACATCATCGAGGGTGGGATCAACGGCGCCGTCCAGCACCACCCGTCCCGCAGAGCTGGGATACCGGTGCAGGAAATCAATGACTGACCGCGAGGCCTCACCCTGCGAGATGATGTTGAGCACCGGCGCGTCCAGCGACGCCCTGAGCTGTTCGAGGTCGTCGGCTGTGTTGGTGGAGTTGATCGTGATGAGCACCTCTCCGAGGTCTTGCACACAGGTCTGGATTGCGGTGCGGGTGGTGTCGAGCAGCGCATCGAGCTGTGCGGCGTCGGCAGGATCAGGATCGATACCGACGATCCGGGTCCGGACGGTCTTCGGTATGCAGTCCAGCGGTTCGCTGGGCCCGGTACCTCGCCGGGCCAGCCCGATCAGGGTGAAGCGGTCCAGCATCGCGGGCGGCAGCTGCTGCGCCAGCCGAGCGGCCCGGACCGTTCCGGGCTCCCCGGACGTCTCGCTGAGCACCACCAGCGGGGCTGGCCCAGTGCCGATCCTGGTCAGGTCCAGCTTGAGGGAGTTTCCCAGCGTCGGTCTGGCCACGGTGGCCTCGACCCGAAGGTAGCTGCACTCCACCAGCCGCGTGCTGGACATACCGAGTGCGGTGCTGATGGCGTTGGTGCAGTCCCGCCACGGCAACGAATTACGGCGGTAGTCGCCGACCGGTGGCAGGGGCAGCGTGCTGGGCGGGGTCTGCTGGAAGCGTTGCGGGGGCAGGTTTGCGTCCCGCACTGCCACCGGTGGTCGGTTGGAGGGTCCTGCGGTGCAGGCCCCCGTCATGACCGCGAGCAGTACCATCGACGCCACCAGACACCCCAGCATCCGGTGGCGCACAGATTCTCCTCGCATCCAGGTTCCGGGGGTGGCGTCACGATGTTGACAGCCTCCCGGTGAGCCTGCCGTGAGCGTGATCGGCCGGCCCTGCTCAGCGGGTGAGCACGTGGACGATGGCATCCAGACCGAGGTCCAGATCACGTTGGTTGATCACTAGTGGGGGAGCGACTCGCAATGTAGTGGTGTGGGCTTCCTTGCACAGCACACCACGGGCCATCAACGCCTCTGCCGCCATGCGCCCGGTCGGCCCACCGGGGGAGATGTGCAGACCGGCCCACAGGCCTCGTCCGGTGACCGCGGCGACTCCGTGCCCCACCAGGGTGCGCAGCCGCGCATGCAGGTGCGCACCCAACTCGCTGGAGCGGGACTGCAGCTCCCCGCTCGCGAGCAGAGCGATCACTGCGCGGCCGACTGCGCAGGCCAGCGGGTTGCCACCGAAAGTCGAGCCATGCTCTCCAGGCCGCAGTACCCCCAGCACCGCGCGCCGCCCCACTACGGCCGAAACCGGCAAGATTCCCCCGCCCAACGCCTTGCCCAGGGTGTACAGGTCGGCCCGGACCCCATCGTGATCCAGCGCAAACAGCTCCCCGGTGCGAGCCAGCCCGGATTGGATCTCATCGGCGATCAGCAGTGCTCCGGCGTCATCGCACGCCGCGCGGGCACCGGTGAGGTATCCCGGGGGCGGTACCAGGACCCCAGCCTCGCCCTGGATCGGTTCCAAGAGCACCGCGGCCGTCCGGGACGTGATCGCGCCGCGGAGCGCGTCGAGATCGCCGTAGGGCACGACCACGAAGCCAGGGGTGAACGGGCCAAAACCCGCCCGGGCCGCCTCGTCGGTGGAAAACGACACGATCGTGGTGGTGCGGCCGTGGAAGTTCCCACCTGCGACCACGATCTCGGCGCTACCGTCCGGGACGCCCTTGACCCGGTGGGCCCACAGTCGGGCCACCTTGATCGCGGACTCGACGGCCTCGGCACCGGTATTCATCGGGAGCACCATCTCGGTCCCGGTCAGCTCGGCCAGCTCGCGGCAGAACGAGCCGAGCTGGGTGTGGTGAAACGCCCGCGACGTCAGCGTCACCCGGCCCAGCTGCGCTATCGCCGTGGCCACCAGGGCGGGATGCCGGTGCCCGAAGTTCAGCGCCGAGTAGCCGGCAAGGAAATCGAGGTAACGCTTACCAGAGACGTCGGTGACCCAGGCACCCTCACCGGAGGAGATCACCACCGGCAGCGGGTGGTAGTTGTGCGTGCTCCAGCGCGCGTCGGCATCGATAAAGCCCACGGGGTCGATCAAATCGGGGTCGATCAAGTCAGTGTCGCTCAGATCAGCGTCGATCAGTGCGAAGTCCGAGGCAACCGCCGGTCCTCGGCGGTATTCAGGAGATACACCTTGCCGCTCTGGGCGCCCCGCTGGGTCGGTACGTCTGGCTGCTGAGCCGGGTCCGGATCATCTAGTGCCCGCTCGACCGGAATCTTGCGGACCTGCCCGAGCGCTTCGGTCAAGAGCTGATGAGCGGCGATGACCGCAGCGGTGACCTCGGCGCGCACAGTCCTGAGAGTGGTCGCTTCGCTGGTCACCTGAGCGCGCAACTCGCGCAGCGCCGACTCGTCCCGAGCGAGGGCCGACACCCGATCCGTCAGATGCTCATCCATCACCCGCAGCATGAGATGTAAGCCCGCGAGGCTGCGCAGCTCGCCGTTGCGGATCCGTTCGTTCGCCGCGGTCTCGCGTTGGGCGATCGCCCTCGCCGCATCGTGTTCGGCTGCTTCCCGGCGCGCGAGGGATTCCGACTCAAACTGATCGCACTGCCGTCTGGCATGGTCGAGCAGTGATTTGGTCTCGCGGCTGACTTGTGCTCGCAGGACGGCGATCTGGTCGTCGGCGCGGGCCTTGCGCTCGGCGATGTCCTGGTCGGCATGGGCCTTGCTCGCGATGATCTCTGCCTCAGCGTGGGTCTTGACTTCGGCTGCCTCCTCCTCGGCCAGCCGCAGGATGCGTTGGATCCGGGCACTTGCCTCGGCCATCGGTGTTGCCAAGATGCGCTCAACCTCAGCGTTCGCCTTTTCGGCCTCCCGGCGCAGGTGCACGAGCAGCTCGCCCTCTGATCGCCGCAAATGATCCAAAACTCTGCTGAGCTCGGCGACCTGCGCCAAGGCGGCATCCCGATCGGCTGCGACTATCGCGATGCGACCATCCAGCGAATCGAGATGATCCAGGACCTGTTGCCGGTTGAATCCGCGTAGCGCGGTCTCGAAGGGCTCATGCAGGGGAACCAAGTCGTCGCTATCCCGGGATCCGCGCACAGCCACAGATCGTAGTTGAACAATCACGATCAAACAACAGTTCATGCCCCGGCAAGCTCCCGGGCGGGTCCAGCGGATCCCGTGATCAACGATTATGATCAACGGGTTGCCTTCGGCGATCTCCGTGACTCGAATGCGCCCGGGGCAGTCGGCTCTCTCCAGGTCTGTGGCCTAATCGAGCTATTCTGTCTGGCGTTTCGCGGAGATTTGCATCCCGGATAAAAATGCTCGATATTCTGACGGTCAGTGATGGTAGTCGTGCACGATTGCGTGTCCTTTCCCCCGGCCGATCATCGCTCGGTTTATGGGGGTGGTGAGCAGGAAGGCCACGACTAGGGAGAAAGCTAGGGAGGCCCAGAACAGCACGCTGGTCAAAGCGGCGTCCATCGCGCCGGGCACGGCGAGGATGACGGCGTTGTCAAGCAGCTCCATCACGGCAATGGATACCGTGTCGGCGGCCAGAGCCACCGTCAGTGCCTGGCGGAAACCCACTCCGGCGCGCAGGACTCCGCGCATCGTCAGGCCGTAGCCGAAGACGAAGGCCAGCACGATGGAGAGCACCACGGTGGCCACGTTGTGCAACCCGGCTGCGGTGCCGATGACCATGCCGGCGACTTCCCCGATCGCGCAGCCGGTCAGGCAGTGCAGGGTCGCTGCCGCGGCGACTGACCAGGGCACGGACCCGAAGCCGCCGGCGGTGGAGGTGCGGGAGGAGTGGTGGTCGGTCACGGCTGTGGACTCCTCGGGCTGGCTGCGGTGGTGACCTCTGCGGCGGCAGTGAAGCGGAGCTGGCAGTGGTCGGAGCAGAAGTAGTGGCGCTGCCCATCGCGGAGCACGGTGGCTGGGGCGGTGGCGGTCTCGACCTGCATGCCGCAGGTCGGGTCCTTGGCGTAGCCAGTGCCGCCGCCGAAGCGCACCCGGTTGCGGTAGAGCCAGTACAAGACGGCGAACGCGGCCAGAGCGATGAGGTTGAGGATGGTGGTGTAGTTCCAGGTCACGCCTTCCATCGCGATCATCTTCGGGTGCACGGCGGGCACCAGGCCCAGCGCGCGGAACACATATTCGGTGGCCAGCCCGGCGATGCTCATCACCGCCCAGAACACCGCGAGCAGCCGTAGGGTGAGCCGGGTGCCGTAGTAGCGGCGGTAGATCAGCAGCAGCGGCAGCGTGATGAGATCGGCGAAGACGAAGGAGATCACCCCGCCAAAGCTGATGCCCCCCACCCACAGCGCTGCTGCCAGTGGCACGTTCCCGATCGAGCAGACGAACGCCAGGATCGCCAGCAGTGGGCCCAAAGCGACGTTCTCCAGGGAGGACCAGAACCCGTGACCGGTGAGGAACAGCGACTGCCACACCGCGGTGGGCACCAGTACGGTGGCGAAGCCGGCGACGAGGAATCCGACGACCAACTCCTTACGCAGCATGGTCAGGTCGCTGATCGTGTAGCCGGCGGCGTCCGACCAGCCGGCTCGGCTGCGGATTCGCTCAGCCAGCGGCCGCCGCTGCTCCTGGCCGGCCGAGTCATCAGCGACGAGGTCCTCGCCCGGCTGACCGTGGTGGGCATGCCCATCCGATCCACCTTGACCGGGGTTCAGCCGGGCACGGGCGTCCTCGACGTCGTGGCGGGCGATGACTCGAGGCAGTACGAGGGCGAGCAGAACGATCATGATGGCGCCGCCAACGAACTCCGCCAGGGCGAACTGCCAGCCCAGCAGCAGCCACAGCACGATGCCCAGCTCCACCACCAGGTTGGTGGAGGCGAACATGAATACCATCGAGGAGGTGAAATCCGCGCCCCGGGCGAACAGCGACTTGGCCAGCGCGGTGGCGGCGTAGGAACAGGACGAGGACACCATGCCGAGGAACCCGGCTTTACCCACCGTCACCGGCCGGTGATCTCCCAGGACGCGCCGCATCTGCCCCCGGCTGACAAAGGCCTGCACCGCCCCGGACAAGCCGAACCCCAGTACCAGGGCCCACAGCGTTTCCCAGAACATCGAAAACGCCTCGTACAGGCTCTGCCCGATCGCGTTGAGTACGCTCACCCTGGATTCCTCCCCGCCTTCGCCGCCGGAGTGGGGCCGGAGTTCATGACTTAACCAGCCGGGTGATCGCAGCGGTGGCCTCGCGGACCTTCTCCTCCGCCAACTCGCCCCCCTGCGCGGCGGCCTCGACCACGCAGTGTTTGAGGTGGTCATCCAGCAGCTCCAGGGCGACTGCTTGCAGCGCCCGGGTGGTCGCCGAGACCTGGGTCAACACGTCGATGCAGTACTTGTCGGCCTCGACCATCCGCGACAGACCACGGACCTGGCCCTCGACGCGCGCCAGCCGGGCCAACAGCGCGCCCTTGTTCTCGATGTAGCCGTTCATCACCCAACCTCCTCATCCCACTGTAACCCCTACCCCCTATAGGTATTCCGATTTTGGGGTTGTCTTCATTCGGTGGGACCCTCGAGGCGGGTCCGCTGCTCGACTGCGGCGAGCCCGGCCCCGGTCTGGTTACCCGGCGAGAGTCATCTCGGCGGTGTAGGCAGTCGGGGACACGGTCGCCAAGAGGCACATCGCTACTCGCCGAGGAGGTCTGGATTCTCGGTGATCTCGCGCTGTGGGCGTCGACAACGCGTTGGCGGGTTGGCGGGTGTCAGGCTGCCCGTCCTGCAACTCAGCCTTGGCTGTCGTGATGGCCACTTGAGGTGGGACGATCATCATCTACAGGAACATCCGGTCGAACGCGTCGTCGGAGGCCTGGCTGGAGATGCCTGGAGTGGAGATAGTTGTGATGGTGGGCGATACTGGGATTGAACCAGTGACCTCTACCGTGTCAAGGTAGCGCTC
>CAXUFG010000016.1:0-13640 GCA_964250265.1 uncultured Pseudonocardiaceae bacterium
CATCACAACACCCCACTTCAATCAGGGTGTTGCGAGCCTCCCTTGAATCCACCGGCACCGTCTGGCGGATAACGTCGAGTGCGGACCGATGAGCAGGCACGGTGAGCACGCAGTTGCTGCGTTGCAGCGCGACCTCGAACGGCACGCCGCCTAGCACGGGAGGTGTGGAGAACCGCTCGATGTGCAACGCCGCCGCGGTGCTCGCCGGGAGATCCCGGCGGACGCTGGCGATCATGGGAGCGGGACCGCAGCAGTACACAGTGGCCCCGGTGGGGGCGCGTTCCAGCAACTCGGCACCAGCGGGGAAGCCGTGCTGATCGTACGGTCGAATCCACACACGGTCGGGATCCAGCGCACTGAGCTCGTCGAGAAACGGCATCGACGCGCGCGAACGTCCGGTGTAGACGAGCTGCCACGGTGCACCATCGGTAGCCGCCTGCTTGACCATCGGCAGGATCGGGGTGATGCCGATCCCGCCGGCCAGGAACAGGTACCCGGCCGCTGCCGGCTGAGCCGGCGATCGGACGACCGGCGCATAGGGGAAGGAGTTGCGCGGGCCGCGGACAGTCAGCGTGCTGCCGGCGTTGACCGAGTCGTGCAGCTCACGCGAACCGCCACTGCCGCCATCGAGCCGTCGGACCGCGATCCGGTAAGAACGACGGTCGGCTGGGTCCCCGCACAGTGAATACTGGCGCCGCCGCCCAGAGGGCAGCAACACCTCCAGGTGGCTGCCCGGTTGCCAGCGGGGCAGTTCCGCATCATCGGCGGTGACCAGCCGGAAGCTGCGCGCATCGTGCGCCTCGAGGCGGACCTCCTCCACCACGAGATGCAGGTTCCGATCCACCTGCTGAGGTTGCGAGCGCCGGATGTAGGCGCCGCTGGCGATCCATTCCAGGCCGGAGATCAGGGCCCCGAGCGCTCTGAACAACCGATCGGGACGTTGGCGCCCCCGTAGGTCGGGTGGCGCGGGGGGATCGGCGTCCATGTCACGCCGTCGCAGCGGTCGCCGCCGGCGAGACGGCCAGGTAGGCGACGGCCTGACCGGTGGAGAACTCCTGCGACGGGTGGTACCGCGGTCGGCTGTACTTCAACACCCCCCGGACGAGTTCGTTCGCCGGGGGCAGCAGGTGCCGGCGGCTGGCCCGGAAGTAGTACCGCCAGCGCGCCTTGCGGCGCCGGCCGGACAGCTCCGGATCGGTGCGCATCAGGAACACCACGCCACGCGCCCACAGCCACAGCATGATCGGCCAGGTGACCATCATTCCCCGTACTCGCCGCAGGTAGCGGCGGTCGAGATGGGTGAACAGGTCGAAGGCGACCGCGCGGTGCTCGACCTCCTCGGCGCCGTGCCAGCGCAGCAGATCCAGCATGGTAGGGTCGGCACCGGCGGCGTCGAGCGCGGGGGAGTTCAGCGCCCAGTTCCCCAGCATCGCCGTGATGTGCTCGATCGCCGCGATGATCGACAATCGCTCGATCAGCCACTCTTCGCGCCGCTTGGACACCAGGTCGCGGTCGCCGAGGGCTTTGTGGAACATCCACTCGATCTGCCGGACGTAGGGATCGGTGTCGATGCCCTTGGCCTTCCAGTGATCGAGCACCCCCTGATGGGAACGAGCGTGCGTGATCTCTTGGCCGATGAAGCCGAGGACCTCCTCGCGCAGCTTGCCGTCCTTGATCAGGGGGAGCGCTTGGGTGAACACGTCGACGAACCACTGCTCTCCCGCTGGCAGCAGCAGGTGCAGCACATTGATGGTGTGGGTGACAAATGGCTGGTTCGGCACCCAATGGGTGGGCAGGTTGGTCCAGTTGAAGGCGACGTCTCGTGGTTGCAGCATGAGGTTGTCGATGGCACCGGGGTGAGCGGGCCCCGAGAGGTTGCGGCGCCGAAACATCTCCTGACCTGCCTTCTGACTTGTGACGTGCTACCTACGGTGTGAGGTCGACCCGCGCCAGCGCGCGGAGCAGGCCTGGAGTCAGCCGGGAGGCCAGCAGCCCGGCCCTGGCTTCGACGGTGATCGGGGTGATGGCGCAGTTGTGCTCCACCGCACGCAGGATCTGCTGGGCCGCCTGGCGTGGGGTGAAGTTGCGCCGGCGGTACAGGCTGGTCACGCGCTGCCTCGCGGCGCGTTCCTCGGTGGCGCCCAGGCCGACGAACCGGACGGCGTTGGTGATGTTCGTGTGCACGAAGCCGGGGCAGATCGCCACTACGCCGATGCCGGCTCCGGCCAGTTCCCCGCGCAGGCATTGGCTCAGCGCCAGCACTGCCGCCTTGGTCGTGGCATACGCCGGCAGGGCCCGCGTGGGCAGGTACGCGGCGGCGGAGGAGATGTTGACGATGGTGCCGCCGGCACCGCCGTCCACCATCAGCCCGCCCAGCACCCGGCAGCCGTGGATGACGCCCCAGAGATTGACATCGATGACCCGTTCCCAGTCAGCCACCGTGGTGTCGAAGAACGGCCCGGCGACGGCGATGCCGGCATTGTTGATCACGATGTCCGGGATGCCGTGGTTTTCCCGCAGCGCCGCGCCGAACTTCTCCACCGCGCCGCCATCCGAGACGTCCACCAGGTATGCGCTGGCGCGCGGGCCAAGCGTGCTGGCCAGTCGGGCGGTGCGCTCGGCGGCCTGCTGGTCGATGTCGGTGACGATCACCTCGGCGCCATGCTCGGCGAACTCCAGCGCGGTGGCCCGGCCGATGCCACTGCCCGCGCCGGTGATCACCACCAGGGTGTCCTCGAACCGCTGTTGTGGGCGCCCGGCGCGGCGGGCACGGCGCAGGGCGCGCGATTCCGGACCGCCTTCGGCGTGCTCGATCAGCTCGCTCGCGCAGCGCGCCACCGCGTGCGGGTGGGTCCGTGGCAGCCAGTGGCCGCCGGCCAGCTCGCGAACCGCGAGCTGGGGTACCCAACGCCGGATGTCGGTCTGCAGCGATGTCGACACGTACGGATCCCGTTGGGGCGCAAGGACCTGCACGGGGACGTCCGTCGTCCGGGGCTGCGGTGCGGCCAGCCGGGGAACCATGTTCGCCCGGTAGAGCGCTACGCCGTGGACTCCGTCGGCCACCGCGGGCGCACCGGAGCCCTCCACCAGAGCCAGCACCCGCCCGGCGAGCCCCGCGCGCCAGACCAACTCCGGCAGCAGCGGCAACTGGAAGAAGCCGACGTACCAGCTCGCCGCCAGCTGGGTGATCAGTTCCCGGAGCGCCCGTGGCGTCGGCCGGCGTAACCGCGCCCGGAACCACTGGTCGGCGTGGACGAGGCACGGCCCCGAGATCGACGTGAAAGAGGCGATCCGGCCACGCAGCCGCCGGCCGGTCACCGCCTGCCAGGCCTGGACCGATCCCCAGTCGTGGGCCAGCAGATGCACCGGACCCTCGGGGCTGACCACGTCGATCACCGTGGCGAGGTCCCGGACGAGCTGGTCGATCCGGTATGCCTGGCGCCCGCGGGGTTTCCCGGACTCGCCGGCTCCCCGGACGTCGTAGCTCACCACGTGATGGCGCGGCGCGAGTTCGGCTGCCACGCCGTCCCACACGGTGTGGTCGTCGGGGTAGCCATGCAGACAGATCACTGTGGGGGCGCCGCGCTGCCCCGATTCGTGGACCCGCAGCGCCACGCCGTCGGTCGCGGTGATGTCCCTGGTCATGACGTGGCCACCGTTCACCTCCTGACGGTTTCCTACCCTTCAGTAGGAACTTCCTACGTCGTGGTAGTTTTGTCAAGTGGAGAAGCGGAAGGTGGTCTCGCGGGAGACGCGGAGCCCAAGCCGTGCTGGACGCGCTCGTGCCCCCCACCTCGGACCCGAACGCCGGCGGCCGCTGATCCTCGACGCTGCGTTGGCGGTTTACGTCGAGCGCGGCTACCGGGGCACGTCGATGCAGGCGGTGGCCGACACGGCAGGCGTGACCAAGCCGGTGATCTACGAGTGCTACCCGAACAAGGACGAGTTGCTGCTCGCGCTGCTCGACCGGGAGGAGCATCGCCTGCTGGAGGCCATCACTGAATCGTTGCCCACCAATCTGATCTCCAACAATGTGGAGGCGGTGCTGGCCGCCGGGCTCACTGCTTTTCTCGCCGGAGCGGGCCAGGCGCCGAACTCCTGGCGGGTGGTCTTCGACTCCGGGTGGGGCTCGGGTTCTGTAATAGCCGCGCGGGTTCGCCGGGTCCGTGAGACGGTGGTGGGACAGCTACGCGAGCTCGTCCGCCAGCACATGGTCGCCGACGAGGTTGCTGACGTCGACCGCAAGGCGCCAGTCGTCGCAGAGCTGATCGCCTCGGTGTCCGAATCCTGCGCCCGCATGCTATTACTGGAACACCACCCGTGGACCGCGGCAGAATTGGCGACCTACGTAGCCAGGCTTCTCGTCCGAGGGCTCCGCCCGGTCTGAATCCCACACAACGGAGCGTGCATTGTCTGTGACTACGAGTATAGACGCCTCGATTGCTCTGCTGCTCATCGACGCGAGCATCGAGTCTTACTATGCGTTGGACCCGCACGATCCGGCCCACTGCAATCCACATATGGTCACCCCACCCACCGGCTATGATCTCGTAGACTGCTGGACCGGGGTCGATAGCGTTTTCAGCACCTTCAGCCAGGTTGAGTGTTTCGGAGTGGTATTCCGCTCGCAGTCGGCGCCCTACTCCTATGTGTTTTCGTTCCGCGGCACCTACTCCATGCTAGACGCGCTCGATGACCTGGAGTTCTGGGAGAAAGAACATTTCGTGCCCTTGCGGGTACCTTCCCCGGCCGCAGATGCGAATGTGGCGGCGGGCTTCTGGAGTATCTACAGCGGCACCGTGGCCGGCACGCAATCCATGCAGGAACAGCTCTTCGGTCTTCTTGACAAATATCAGGCATCCGCTGAACCGATCCATCGGCTCTTCGTCACCGGCCACAGCCTCGGCGCCGCATTGTGCGAACTGTTCACACTCGATCTGGCGCTATCTCCTTACCAGGACATCCCCTATTCCAACTACAATTACGCCTGCCCCCAGGTGGGCGACGCAGCGTTCGCCCAGCTCTACAATTCCCAACCTCGGGAGCAGGACCCGGCCACGCGCACGCTGCGCATTCAGAATACCTACGACATCGTGCCCTGCACGCCACCCACGGAGTTCGGCTACCAGCACGTCGGCGACGCGTACCTGGTCGCCTTTTACAACAAGGATGCCGGCTGGCTGGACCCGTTGGCCAAGCTGTACGACCATCAGGCGCTGAACTACCAGGCAGTGCTGGCCTGCGCGTTCTCCAGTCCGGGCGGGGTCTGTAACAACGACAACCTCGCCGTCCCGACCGACGCGGAGACGCTCGTGTCACTCGAACCTGACCCGTCGGCACTGTGCTGGTTCGGGTCGACGACGCAGCCTGGGACTTGAGGTGCCCGCGACCGGGTTGCCCGACAGCCTCGTGTGACGGCCGTGCCCTTCGAGCAGGGGCGCGAGGAAGGCGAGGCTTGGGAAGGGCGCTTATCAGCCACGCTTGCTCGATCAGGTGGGGTGGGGCCCAGTCTTTTCCTTCAGGGCGTATTCGAGCTGCGGATACCAATCCGTGCCCCGGCCGCCCGGTGTCCAGTCGAGGATGTTCCAGAGCGGTGTCGGGTCGGGTGCCAGATGAGGGTCGAAGCCGGGGTCGGCCGTCTCGGGGCCGCCCTCGGCCGCCCAGAAGAGGCGTACCTTGTCGCCCTCGCGCGTCCAGACTGCCGCGATCGGAGCCTCACTGCCCTGCTCGTCCAGTCCGCGATAGTCGCGCGCGAAGTGGTCGTCGACGGTCTGGTAGAACCTCAGGTGGCGCCATCCCCGCTCGCGTGCAAAGTCACGTTGCCGCTCGACGGGCGATCGGCCGACGATTGCGACCGCAATGCGCCGCTCGATGTCGAGCGCTGGAATGTCGAGCGATCCCACGAGCGAGGTGCACATCGGACAGGGTCGCTCACGCTCGGGGCCGTACATCCAGAAGTAGGTGAACAGCGTGTCGTGCTCGCCGAACAGGTCGACGAGCCGGAGCTCGTGGCCCTCCTCGTCGAGGAACCGGTAGGCATGTGCTTCGCCGCCGGGCGGAAGCGCGCGGCGCTGGGCCGCCACGCGCTGAACGTGACGGCGAAGCTCGATCTCCTCGGCCAGTAGCGCGGTTCGAGCCTGGCGATACTCGGTGCTCTCGTTGGGAAAGGGCTTGCTGCCCGTGGCGGCAAGCTCAGCGGCCGGTTTCAACAGGTCATCGCTCATCCTTGGCTCCTCATCAGTCGGGTCTTCGTGCCGTCGCAATCCCTCATCTTGTCCGAATCCCCTCTTCGGACCACCGGCAACCGCTGCTCGACGACCTGAGGAGCCGCATGACGAATCGGAAGCTCACCGTGGCTGGGCTGCTCACCCTGGACGGCGTGCACCACAGCCCGCGCTCGTTCTCCGGGCCGTAGTTCGACGACGAGGCGCCGCGCTGGCCATGGCGGACCTCGACCTCTGCGACGCGATGCTGATGGGCCGCACCCACCTACGACTACTTCGCCCCGGCCTGGCCGGCCGCGACCGGCCCGTACGCGGACCGGGTCAACAGCATCCGCAAGTACGTGTTCTCCTCCACCCTCGTGCGGAGCTGCGTATCGATCGGGGCTCCGCCACCCCACCGGCTGTTTGATCACGGGCGAAATATTGCATTCCCACCATGGTGTTAGTTGGGGTGATGCCGAAACCCGTGCTGATGACCGTTGACGATGACCCCGGCGTGTCGCGTGCGGTGGCGCGGGATCTGCGGCGCCGCTACGGAGAGCACTACCGGGTGGTGCGGGCCGACTCGGCGCTGGACGCTCTGGATGCGCTCAAGGAGATCAAACGCCGTGGGGAACCGGTCGCGGCGATCCTGGCCGACTACCGGATGCCGCAGCTCAACGGGGTGGAATTCCTCGAGCAGGCCATGGATCTGTTCCCGCGGGCCCGGCGGGCGCTGCTGACCGCCTACGCCGACACCGACGCGGCGATCCAGGCGATCAACGTTGTCGACGTCGATCACTACCTGCTCAAGCCGTGGGACCCGCCGGAGGAGAAGCTCTACCCGGTGGTCGACGCGCTGGTCGAAACATGGCGGGCGATCGGGGAGACTGCCGTCGAGCAGACGAAGGTGATCGGGCACCGCTGGTCGGCGCCCTCCTACCAGGCGCGGGATTTCCTGGCCCGCAACGCAGTCCCCTATCGCTGGTACAGCGTCGACGACCCGGAGGGCCAGCGGCTACTCGACGCGGCCGGGGTGACCGTCCAGGACATCCCCGTCGTGATCACCGCCGATGGGCGGTCGCTGCAGCAGCCCAGTGATGCCGAGATCGCCGCCGCGGTGGGGCTGTCCACCCAACCAGCGGAGGCCTTCTATGACCTGATCGTGGTCGGTGCCGGGCCTGCCGGTCTGGGTGCCGCGGTCTACGGCGCCTCCGAAGGGCTGCGCACGGTCCTGGTCGAGCGTCAAGCCAGCGGTGGGCAGGCCGGGCAGAGCTCCCGGATCGAGAACTACCTGGGTTTCCCCGACGGAGTCTCTGGCGCGCAGCTGACCGACCGTGCTCGGCGGCAAGCTCAGAAATTCGGCGCAGAGGCGTTGTCGGCTCGGGAGGTCGTCGGGCTGGAGGCGCGTGGCTCAGCGCGGGTCGTGCACTTCGGTGACGGCAGTGAGATCGCCGCGCATTCCGTGGTGCTTGCCACCGGTGTCGCCTACCGGGCGCTGGAGGCACCCGGCGTCGCGGAACTCACTGGCCGCGGTGTTTACTACGGCTCGGCGATGACCGAAGCTCCGGCCTGCGCCGGGCAGGACGTCTACGTGGTGGGCGGCGCCAACTCGGCCGGCCAGGCCGCGGTGTTCTTCTCCCGGCATGCGCGCCACGTGAGCTTGTTGATCCGCGGGGACTCGCTGGCGCGGTCGATGTCGCACTACCTCATCGAACAGCTGGCCGCGCTGGGCAACGTCACCGTGCGGACCTGCACCGAGGTCGCAGCGGCGCACGGTGAGGCGCACCTGGAAGGGCTCACCCTGCGCCACACCCGTTCCGGTTCCACCGACACCGTGCCCACCGGTCATGTTTTTGTGTTCATTGGCGCCGCGCCGCGGACCGACTGGCTTGGTAGCGCCGTGGCCCGGGATGCCCGCGGGTTCATCCAGACCGGTCCCGACCTGGTTGTCGACGGGCGCCGTCCCGCGGGGTGGGCGCTGGACCGCGATCCCTACTACCTCGAATCCAGCTTGTCCGGGGTGTTCGTGGCCGGCGACGTGCGCGCCGAGTCGGTTAAACGGGTCGCCTCCGCGGTCGGCGAGGGCGCTATGGCCGTCACGCTGGTGCACCGTTACCTGGAGGACCAGTGAGTCACTCGGAGTTGCGCGAACTGTTCCTGTTCACCGACCTGACCGACGCCCAGCTGGATTGGGTAAGCGAGCACAGCGAGACGGTCGAGGTCGGCGGCGGCGAGATCGTTGTCTCCGAAGGTGAGCAGGCCCGATGCTTCTACGTGCTGCTGTCGGGAACGCTGCAGATGACCCGGCTGGTCGCCGGTGATCAGGTTGAGATCACCCGTACCGACCAGCGCGGGGTCTACTTCGGGGCCACCCAGTTCTACCTCGGTGACCAGGTCGACCAGACCTATGGGGCTTCGGTGCGGACGCTCAGTGACTGCCGGTTCCTGGCCTTGCCCAGCCGCGATTTCAACGAGGTGTTCCGCCGCTGGTACCCGATGGCAGTGCACCTGTTGCAGGGCATGTTCGTCGGCATCGCCAACTCCAACGCGCTGGTCGGGCAACGCGAGCGGTTGCTGGCTCTGGGCAAGCTGTCCGCCGGGCTGACCCATGAACTGAACAATCCCGCCGCCGCGGCCGGTCGGGCCGCCGACACGTTACGCGAGCGGCTGGCTGGGATGCGGCACAAGCTGGCGCTGCTTGCCGAGGGCCGGCTCGACCGGGACGCCCTGAAAACGCTGACCATCCTGCAGGAGCGGTTCGTGGCGACCGGTCGCAGCGCGCCCTCGTTGACCGCGTTGCAGGCCGGTGATCTAGAAGATGAGCTGACCGACTGGCTCGACGAGCACGACGTTGCCCGGGGGTGGGAGCTCGCGCCGGTGTTCGTCGCGGGTGGACTGCGGGTGGCCGATCTGGAGGAGGTCGCCGAGACCGCGCCGGCCGAGTCGCCGGAGGGCGCATTGCGGTGGCTGGCCTACACCGTGGACACCGAGAACCTGGTCCGGGAGATCGGGGACGCCACCGCTCGGATCACCGCCCTCGTGGGTGCCGCCAAGCAGTACTCACAGCTCGACCGGGCCCCGCACCAGGACATCGACCTGCACGACGGCCTGGACGCCACGCTGGTCATGCTCGCCCGCAAGCTTGGTGAGGGCATCCACATCGTCAAGGACTACGACCGCGAGCTACCCGCCATTCCCGCGTACCCGGCAGAACTCAACCAGGTGTGGACCAACCTCATCGACAACGCCGCCGACGCCATGGAGGGAACGGGCACGCTCACCGTGCGTACCGCCCGCGAGGGCGAGCTCGCCGTGGTCGAGATCGGCGATACCGGACCCGGTGTGCCACCCGAGATCGCCAAGCGCATCTTCGAGCCGTTCTTCACCACCAAGCCGGTCGGCCAGGGCACCGGACTCGGCCTCGACGTCAGCTGGCGGGTCGTGGTCAGCCGTCACCATGGCGACCTCCAGCTGCAATCCCACCCCGGCGACACTCGCTTCCAGGTCCGCCTACCCCTGCACGAAAGCCCCTAAAACCCTCGCCACCGCGATTCGGCTCCGAATGGCGGTGAGCAGTCAGCCGGTCAGCGCGCGCAGTCGGCGAAGCACTTCTGGAGCGCCGAGTGCCTGGGTGACGGCATGGAGATCCGGACTGCGGGTGGAGCCGGTGAGCGCGACGCGGATGAGCTGCGATGCCTCGCGGATCGAGCCGGGGTAGGCGTCGGGGTTTTTCTTGTATTCCTTGGCGTTAGGCGCGAAGCCGTGCTTTGCCGCGAGTTCGCGGATTTGGTTGAACCATTCCTGGGGGTCGTCCAGGTGCTGGTAGCCGTCAGCGAAGTCATGGGCGAAGCTTGCGGTGATGGCGGCATCCACACCGAGTGAGATGAGCCTTTCATCGGTGGGGCCGGACAGCGTGGCGAACAGTTGCGGGAAGAAGAAGCCGTAGGCCGCCCGGAAGTCCGACCACTTGCGCAAATCCTTGCGGGGATTGGCAACCCCCTCTCGTTCCACGGCAAGCGCGCGCAGGGCCAGATCGCGCTCGGTGTCCAGGACGGTGGCCAGCTCGGCGTCGAATTGGTCAGCCCAGGTGCGGACGGCGTCCAGGACCTGGTGTCCGGGCAGGGTGGCAATGTGGTCAGCGCTGATGTCCTCAAGCTTGACCAGGTCCACCAGCGGCCCGGCGACGCCGCACTGGTCCAGCCGGAGGGGAGTGACGAGTGCTTCGGGCAGCGGAAGTTCGGCGAGCCGCCCATTGGCCAGACCTCTCAGGTAGTACAGGACCGCCTCGGCGGGATAGCCGGCTTCGATGTAGAAATCGACGCCCGCTTCAGGGTCGGCGCGCTTGGACAGCTTGCGTTTCCCGCCGGAGATCTGCTTCATCAGCGGTGCGACGTGCGCGTAGGTGACCGGCTCGAAGCCCAATGCGTCGAACAGTTGTAGATGCAGCGGAACCGAGGAGATCCATTCATCGCCCCGGATGACCAGGGTGATGCGCATCAAGTGATCGTCCACGGCGTGCGCGAAATGGTAGGTCGGCAGCCGGGGGGATTGGTCGGACGATTTCAGGATGACGGTGTCGTTGCGATTGGCCTCGTGCTCCAAGACGCCCCGGATCGCGTCGGTGAACCGGATCCGGCTGCCAGCAGCGTTGTCAGGAGCGCGGAAGCGCACCACGTACGGGGCGCCTTCGGCGAGTTTGGCCTGCACGGCGGCGGGATCGGCGTCACGCCAGATGGCCCATGATCCGTAGTAGCCGGTGGGGAGCTTCGCCGCCTGCTGGCGGGCGGTGATGCCGGCGAGCTCGTCCTTGGTGGCGAAGCACGGGTACGCCGTGCCCTGACGCAACAGTTCCCGCACGTAGGTGAGGTAGATGCGGTCGCGGGCGGACTGCCGGTAGGGGCCGTAGTTGCCGTGCTCATCGTTCTCGTCGGGCCGGATGCCGAAGTAGTCGAACGCGCGCGCGAACTGGGCCAGGGCGCCTTCGACCTCGCGGGACTGGTCGGTGTCCTCAACCCGCACCAGGTAGACGCCCCCGGAGTGCGCTGCGATGTCGCGGTCGAGGGTCGCCACGTAGATGCCGCCGATATGCACGAACCCGGTCGGCGACGGGCCGAACCGGGTGACGTGAGCGCCCTCGGGGAGCGCCCGTGGTGGGTAGCGCCCTTCCCAATGCCCGGGTTCGGGTAGGTCCCCAGGGAACAGCGCGTCGATGATCGTGCGGTCCAGCATCAGATAGGTCAGTCTCACTTCCGGGCCGAACCCGATCATGGAACGGGAATGTCGGACAGACGGCCCAAGATTACCAATCGGGCCCGCTGGGTCACGGGTGCCCGACGGTTGACATGTGACTAAATAGTCACATAATGTCTCAGCGTGGACGCCGTGTTCAAGGCGCTGGCCGATCCGACGCGCCGGAGCCTGCTTGACGAGCTCTTCCGCCAGGACGGGCAGACGTTGAACGCGCTCGAGGAGCGCTTCTCGATGACGCGCTTCGGCGTGATGAAACACCTCAAGCAGCTCGAGGAGGCGGGCTTAGTGGTCAGCAAGCGGCGAGGCCGCGAGAAGCTCCACTTCCTCAACCCAGTCCCCATCCGGCTCGTTCACGACCGGTGGGTGAGCAAGTACGCCGAGCCCTGGGCGGCTGCGCTCAGCGGTCTCAAGAACAAACTGGAGACCCCCATGGAGAAGGTTTTCGAGATCTACATCCGTACGACCCCGGAGCGTCTCTGGGAGGCGATCACCGATGGCGAGATCAGGAGCAAGTACAACTTCGGAGCCCGGGTCCACTCGGACTGGACAACCGGCTCACGGTACGAAATGAGCCACCCAGCCGCCGGCGGCCCTCTGGGTGAAGGGGAAAACCTCGAGGTCGATCCCCCGCGCCGGCTGGTCCAGAGCATGATCGCGCTCTGGAGCGACGACGTGAAGAGCGAAGGCACCTCGAGGGTCACCTGGGAGATCGAGCCAGTCGGCGATTCCTGCCGGCTGACCGTGACCCACGATCAGCTGCGCGAGGGCGCGAACGGCGAGCTCTACGGCGGCTGGCCGATGATCCTCTCCGGCCTCAAGACGTGGCTGGAGACCGGCGGGTTGCTCACCACGCCGGGATCTCTTCGATACGGCTGAGCGGTGGTCACCGTCGGATCCCTCTGATCACATAGACGGCCCGTCGGCCGGGCTTGTGTTGCTCGATCCGAACGTCGTCGAAGCCGGTCGCCCGGCACTGCGCCGCGAAGGCCTCGGCCTGCTGCTCTGTCCACCCATGGCTGGCAAGCCCGGTAGCGCCGGGACGCACCTGGCGCTCGAGCGCGAGAAACCGCCCGCCAGCGGCGAGTGCACGCCTCACCTCGGCGAGTCCCGCAGTGACGTCCTGCCAGTGGTGAATGGTCGCCAGCGACCACGCCACCGTCGCCGAACTGTCGCGCAGTGGCAGATCTTCCGCGGTGCCCTCGGCCCAGGTGACCCTAGATCGGTCGCGAGTCAACGCCCGAGCCAGCCGCAGCATCACGGGTGCCGGATCGACGCCGGTCACCCGCGCCCCGCGGCGGGCGGCCTCTCTGACGGCGCTGCCTGGGCCGCAACCGATGTCGACAACATTGTCAGCATCCGATATGGCGGCCAAGTCGGCGACGAGGCGGGCGACGGTGCTTCCCGCGACGATCATGGTCAGTCCGGCGAACAGCCCGGTCACCCCGGCGAAGCCCGGATGGCCGGCGTGGTGATTGACAGCATCGGTGGTCATGGGTCCACCTTGCGGGTTCAAGCCGGCTTGAAGTCAAATGGAATTCATGGATCTCCTCCCGATCGGCCAAGCCGCGCAGCGGCTCGGACTGAAACCCTCGGCGTTGCGGTATTACGACGAGCGCGGCTTGGTGTCCCCGAAGGCCCGGCGTTCAGGGCGACGGATGTACGGACCCGAGGAGCTACGCCGGCTCGCGTTCATCAAGATCGCTCAGCGGCTGGGGTTACCGCTGGACACCGCCGCCGCCGTGCTTAACGCACCCGGCCCGCAGTGGCGCCAGACCGTGCGTCTGCAGATCGCCGAACTCGACGAGGTGATCGCGCAGGCGCGCGGAGCACAGCGGTTCCTGACCCACGCACTGGATTGTCCGACCAACCATCCTGCCGGCGAGTGTGCCACGATGATCGCCGCTCTGGACCGGCTGGTCGAGGGGACAACGGTCGATCAACTCGTTGCCGAGCACTGCTAGGCAATTTTCATCATGTGTTGAGATTTTTGGCCGGTGGAGTTACCGTCGGGCATGGCCACAGCCCAGCGACCTGGTGCTATCGACCAGGAGCTCGTTCTCGATCTCGGCTGCCTCGGCGCGCAGCTGCTGCCAGTGGTGGGCGGCAAGGCGGCGAACCTCGGTGAGCTCATCCGCGCCGGCTTTCCGGTGCCACCCGGGTTCTGCGTCACCACGGCGGCTTACC
>CAXUFG010000016.1:13650-42101 GCA_964250265.1 uncultured Pseudonocardiaceae bacterium
GGGGGGGTTGCGGGGGCCCCCGGGGTGGGGCCCCCCCGGGGGGTTTCCCCCGGGGGGGGGGGGGGGTAAGGCCGGGGCGATGGAGGTGGGCTCGCCCGAGTCGGTGGCCGAACGAGCCCGCGCCGCAATCCTCGCCTCGCCGATTCCTGAGGGCGTCGCCGAGACGGTGGTCCGTGCCTACCGCGCGCTTGGCAACGACGTGCCGGTCGCGGTGCGGTCCTCGGCGACCGCCGAAGATCTGCCCTGGGCGAGTTTCGCCGGCCAGCAGGACACGTATCTCAACATCGTCGGCGCAGACGCGGTGCTCGACGCGGTACGCCGGTGCTGGGCGTCGCTGTGGACCGACCGGGCGGTGAGCTACCGCACGACCAACGGGATCGATCACGCGACCGTGCGGCTCGCCGTGGTCGTCCAGCAGATGATCGAGCCGCGGGTCGCCGGCGTGCTGTTCACCGCCGACCCGGTGACGGGCCACCGGAGGCACACGGTCATCGACGCGAGCCCAGGGCTGGGCGAGGCGGTGGTGTCCGGAGCGGTCAACCCCGACCACTTCGTCGTCGACGCGACCGGCACGATCCTGGAACGCAGGCTGGGGGACAAGCGAGTGGCCGTCCGCTCACTGCCCGGCGGCGGCACCGTGCAGGTCCCGCTGCCGGCGGAGGCCGAGCAGGCTTGCCTGAGCGACGCGCAGATCCGTGATCTTACTGGGATGGGGGAGCGCGTTGCGGAGCATTACCGCGCACCGCAGGACATCGAGTGGGCGCTGGACGCCGCCGGCACGCTGTGGCTGACCCAGTCCCGGCCGATCACCACGCTGTATCCGCTGCCCACCCCACCGGATGGCGATCTGCACGTCTACGTCTGCGTCAGCCTCGTGCAAGGCCTCACCCGCCCGATGACCCCGATGGGTAACGCGGCGGCCCGGCTGTTCGGCTCCTGCGGCTCGAAGGTGGTGTTCGGCTCCGAGGTCGCCGACCCACTGGTCGGGCCGGCGGCGTTCGCGGAGGCCGGTGGCCGGCCGTTCGTCGACGTGACATCCGTGCTGCGCAGCCGGATCGGCCGGATGTTGGTACCCCGGATTCTCGACGTGATGGAGGCTCGGTCGGCGGTTGTGCTCCGGCAGTTGTGTGAAGACCCCCGGCTCGGAGTGCGCAACACGTCCTGGTGGCCGTTCATCCGGCGGGTGCTCGCGGTGGCCGTGCAATTCCGGATTCCACTGCACCTCGTCCACGGGTTGATCTCACCCGCCGCCGAACGTCGGCGGGTGGACCGGGTCGGCCAGCGGTTGCAAGCGCAGCTCACCGTGCCAGCAGGGGTCAGCGCCGCGCAACGGTTGGACCACGCGCAGCTGCTGCTGCACACCGCGGTCGTCCCGATCATGCCAACGGTCGTGCCCGCTCCCGGTGCTGGGTTCCTCGCGCTGGCTCTGGCCAGCAAGCTCGCCCGCGCCGACGTCGAACCCGGCGAGTTGGGTGAGGTGCTGCGTGGGTTGCCACACAACGTCACCACCGAGATGGATCTTGAGCTGTGGACGCTGGCGACCAGGCTTCGCGCCGACGCGGCCGCCGCTGCAGCACTGCAGGAGGGGACCCCGGCTGCCCTGGCTCGCCGCTTCGGCGGCGGCGAGCTGCCACCAGTGCTCCAGCGGGGACTGGCCGAGTTCCTGAACCGGCACGGTCACCACGCGGTCGGCGAGATCGACGTGGGCATGCCGCGGTGGTCTGATGACCCGACCTACGTCCTGGGTGTGCTGGCCAACTACCTGCGACTCGAGGACCCCTACCACGCGCCGGACGTACAGTTCACTCGAGCGGCCCGGGCTGCCGAGGCTGCGCTGACACGCGTGGTCGCTCGAGTGCGCCGGCGCAGCCGGCTGCGCGGTGCGGTGGTGCGCTTCGCGTTGGGGCGGGCGCGGGAACTGGCCGGTCTGCGCGAGACGCATAAGGACTACCTGGTGCTCGTCCTGGCACATGTCCGCGAACAGCTTGCGACTGTCGGCGCCGAAATCGCCGAGGGCGGGTTGCTGGACCAGTCGGAGGACGTGTTCTTCCTCGACCTTGCGCAGGCGCGAGCCGCACTCGTGGGTGCGGACCTGCGCCCTGTCGTTGCGCAGCGCCGGGAAGAGTACGAACGGGAGTTACGGCGCCGCCAGGTGCCGCGGGTCATGCTCTCCGACGGCACCCAGCCCGAGGCCCTCGCCGCCCCTGCCCAGCAGCTGGCTGGGGGTCAGCTGACGGGTACACCGGCCTCGGCCGGGACGGTGACGGCAACGGCGCGGGTGGTGCTCGACCCAGTCGGGGCTCGCCTGGAGCCGGGGGAGGTCCTGGTCGCGCCCTCGACCGATCCTGGCTGGACGCCGCTGTTCCTCACCGCGGGCGGTCTGGTGATGGAGATGGGTGGAGCGAATTCGCACGGCGCCGTCGTCGCCCGCGAATACGGCATCCCCGCCGTGGTCGGGGTTCCTGACGCGACCCTGCGCATCACCACGGGCCAGCAGATCACCGTGCTGGGCGCGAGTGGCCGGATTGAACTGCACTGACTCCTTGAACCGCACTGGCTCCTTGAACCGCACTGGCTCCTTGAACCGCACTGGCTGCTGGCGGTGGCCAGGACAGGCCTAGATGCTCGCGGAGACCACGTTTGCCCGCCTCGGTCGTGATCAGAGCGCGCGAGCGGTCGGCGGCGTGGATCCAGCCGGCCGCCATGAGGGTGTCGAGCAACGCATGTCCGAGGCGCCCGGCGACGTGGTGGCGTTGTTCCGTCCAATCGACACAGCAGTGCACAGTGCTGTCCGCGGGCAACGCCACCCCAAGCTCGCCGAGGGTGCAGCGGCCGGTCTCGGTGAGCTGGTAGACGATGCCGTCGCGGAGCCCGCCGGCGAGCCGGTCGCGGTCCAGCCGATCGAGGTCGATGCTGCCGTCGTGGCCGGTCAGAGCGCCTTGATTGATCAATGCGGCGGTGATCGCGACGCCGAGCCGGCCGGCGATGTGGTTATAGCAGCAGCGGGCCAACCGGATGGCGTGTGCCCTGGTTCCTTCCCGCAGTGAGCGGATGGGCTGTGTGGGTGAGAGCCGGGCGAGGGTCTCGATGAGCTGGCCAACCTCGTCCCCCGCCAGCCGGTAATAGCGGTACCGCCCGGTACGGAGTACTTCAAGCAAGCCTGCGGCGCAGAGTTTGTGCAGGTGAGAGCTGGCTGTAGCGGCGCTGACACCCGCCTCTCCGGCCAGCATGCCTGCGGGAAGGGCGCGCCCGTCGGCGAGCGCGAGGAGGATCTTGCATCGGCTACGGTCAGCCAGCACGGCGCCGATCACCGACAGGTCCGTATCTCCGCCGGCGACCGGGACACCGGGATTCGCGTGGTCGCTCAACGTCATCCGCCCACGCTAGCCCCCACTCGCTTCGACCCATATCGAAATGTCCGCCCCTCACACGCTCTCAGCTTTCCAAGCTGATGCTCCGAGGGGTTCCGCTGTTGTCGATCTTCGCAACGAGCGTATCGAGGCGTTGCCGGACAGGAAGTGGTTCGACTGACCCTGAGCGGGCCGTCCCGAACGACTACTACTTCCGGATGGCGCTGACCAAGCTCACTGCGCCGATCATCACTGCTGCCTCGGAACCGACGTCGGAAGCGGACGGGCTAAACCGCGTATCCAATCGGCTAACGGCGTTGCTACCGCCTGCCAGCCCCGCGCGGTGAACCAGGCGGCGGCGTCGTCATGCTGCTCGTTGTAGGTCAGGGTGAAGAACAAGTCTTGGCCGCTGGTATCGGCTAGCTCTTTGGCGCGGGCGGCCTCGAAAATCGCCGCGTCCAACGGGGTTTGCTCCTGCACACCAACATGACTACCCGTGGTGGCGAACTTATCGATGCCAACAAAGAGCTGCTCCTGGGCGGTCCTGGGCAAGTAGAGGGAAGTGCAGCTCCATGTCCAAGCTGAGAGCATCCTCTGGTCCCAGGGTCGCCAGCAACATGACAGGAGTGCGCGAGCTGTTCCCTCGGCCGAGGTCGTCCACGCCGTGCCGGCCGCGTCAAGGGCGGCTGACGCCGTCGCTGACGCAATGCCCTCCGGGCACCCTTGGGCCCATACGCCGGGAGATCACCCTGGTTCCCGAGCTCAACACGAGGGCTGTCCGGTCGACCCGGAACCGCTCAGCTGTTGAGCTCGGGAACGGGAGAGCTGTTCGGTCATCGCGATGAACTGCTCCATGGCTGCTTCGACCCCCTCGCGGTCGCCGGTGGCGAGGAGGTCGAGCAACAGACCCCGCGCCACCGCGACTCCTAGGCGGGCAGTGGCGTGGGCGGCTGGTAGTGGGATGCCCTGATTGCGGTTCCATTCGGTCAGCGGCGCCAGCCAGTTCTCGACAATGCCATCCAGCAATGGAGCTGCGCAGGGATCGCCCTGCAGCGCTCGGCCGTACATCTCGAAGAACAGCCGCTCGTAGGGCCACATTGCCGGGTCCGCCAGCCGCTGCCAGAACCGCCGCGCGATGTCCAGTGGGGAGGCATCAGGATCGCGCTCAAGCTCCGCGAAGGCCTCGCGTTGCCGTTGCTCCATCGTGCGGACAACCGCGATGAGCAGTCCTTCCTTGGACCCGAAGTGATAGATGAGCATCCGATGACTAGTGCCGAGTGCGGTGGCCAGCTGGCGCAGGCTGAGGTCGCCGACGCCGTTGGTTGCCAGGTACTCCAGGGTGTCTGCGAGCAGTCGCTGCTTCGGATCGCTCATCGGCAAGCGCTGCTCCAGCTATCCGGTTGCCCTTGATTGAACCAGATGGTACACGTACCAAATGGTTCACAAGCAGCACATCGACATCCAGGTCCACACGCGCGCCGGGGCGAATGATGTGTACGCCCTCCTGCGTGACGGTGCGAGCTGGCCGAGATGGACGGAGATCGATTCGTTCCAGCGGCAGCCGGCAGGCGCTGAGGGGCTGGAAGAAGTCGGCGCGATCAGAGTTTTCCGCAAGGGGAGGGTCACGGGCCGGGACCAGGTCGCTGAGCTGATTCCCGACCGCCGGTTCAGTTACCTGCATCTGTCCGGGCTCCCGGTGCGGGATTACCGGGGAGATGTCGATCTTGAACCGGCGGCGGACGGAACGAGGATCCGCTGGCGGATCTCGTTCAGACCGAAGGTGCCCGGCACCGGTCGGCTGTTGCGGTGGGGGATCGAACGATTCGCCAAGCAATGCGCGCGAGGCCTGGCAGCTCACGCCCAATCCGCGGCCGTCCGTGAGCGCTGACGCGCTGCGCGTCGCCATCGACGCCCTCCGTTTGGTCGACCATCACGTTCACGGCGCGATGAAGGAGGATGTCGAGGACGCTGCGTTTGAGGCGGGTTTCAGCGAGTCGCTGTGGCCCGCACCTGTTGGCACGACGCATCTCGACTCGCAGGTGGGTTTCGCGGTTCGCCGTTGGTGCGCCCCGGTACTCGACCTGCCTCCCCATGCGGACGGCGCGGCATACCTCGCCCGCCGCCGGGAGCTCGGCGCGCGGGAGGTGACGCGCCGGCTTCTCACCGCGAGCGGCGTCGGATGGTTCCTTGTCGAGACCGGCTATGGTGCTGACCGGACCCTGGAACCCGCAGAAATGGCGAGGGCCTCAGGTGCGGGCGCCTCCGAGATCGTGCGCCTGGAATCGGTCGCCGAGCAGGTGGCGGCTAGCGGTGTGACCGCGGCCGATTTCGCGGACCGGTTCGCCTCGACGCTTGAGGAACGGGGTCGGCGCGCGGTGGGGCTCAAGTCCGTCATCGCTTACCGGTACGGCCTTGACTTTGATCCCGAACCTCCTGGCGCAGACGACGTGCGCCGCGCCGCGGGACGGTGGCTGCGCCAGCGAGCGACCGGAGAGTTACGCCTCACCGATCCGGTCCTGCTTCGCCACCTGCTGTGGGCCGGTGCCGAGCATCGCCTGCCGATGCAGTTCCACGTCGGGTACGGAGATCCCGACCTGACTCTGCACCGCTGCAATCCCTCGTTGATGACCGGCTTCCTGCGGCTGATACACCATCGCCAGGTGCCGGTGATGCTGCTGCACTGCTACCCCTATCACCGCACCGCAGGTTATCTGGCGCAGGTGTTCCCGCACGTATATCTCGACGTCGGGTTGGCCGTGAACTACACCGGTGCGCGCTCCCGTGCAGTTGTCGCGGAATCCCTGGAATTGGCTCCGTTCGGCAAGCTTTTGTTCTCCTCCGATGCGTGGGGGCCTGCCGAACTGCATCATCTCGGTGCCGTGTTGTGGCGCCGCGCGATGGCCGACGTGCTCGGTGAGTGGGTGGAGTCGGGGGAGTGGTCGGCTGCCGACGCCGTGCGCGTCGCTCAGTTGGTGGGCGCGGACAACGCGAAGCGGGTCTACCGGCTGGCAGATGTGGAATGACAGGCTGATGGCGGACGGTGCTCACCAGTGGAAGGCGGCCTGATGTCCAGCACATCCAAGGGCTGGCCGGAACCGAACAGCGCGCAACTTCGCCGGGAGCTGAGTGTGTGGGAGGCCATTGGCATCTCGCTGGCGTTGATGGCGCCCTCGATGGCGGCCAATATCAACCCACAGGGCACTTCCGGCGCGGTGGGGAGAGCCGTGCCACTGGCGTTCGCCCTGGCGACGGTCGGAGTGCTGCTCGTGGGATACACGTTCGTCCGGCTGTGTCAGCGGTTCCACCACGCCGGCAGCGTCTACGGCTTCGTGGGCGCCACCCTGGGTGCTCGTGCAGGCGTCGTCGCCGGATGGGCTCTTCTGGGCACCTACACGCTTTACGGGGTGGTCACCTCGACGGCGGCGGGCATTTTCGGCGCGACCTTCCTGGACAGCCTGGGGATATGGACGCACCAGCCGTTGTGGTCGGGGTTCCTGATCGGCGCCATCGCGCTACTCGGGGTGTTCTCCCTGGCCGCCGCATCCGTTCGTGGCGCGACCAGGATCCTGCTGTCGATCGAGGGCGCGACCGTCGTGTTGATTCTGCTGGTGTCCGTGGTGATACTCATCCGGCTCGCGACGGGCACCGCGCCACAGGGCCACAAGATTGACCTCTCGGTATTCACTGTCCCGCCCGGCATCGGTGTCTCTGCGGTATTCCTCGGTGTCGTATTCGGCTTCCTGTCCTTCGCTGGTTTCGAGGCTGCGGCGACGCTGGGTGAGGAGGCGCGAAAGCCTCGTCGGGACATTCCCAGAGCGATCCTCGGGACCGTGATCTTCGGCGGTCTGTACTTTGTGTTCGTCACCGCGGTCGAGATGATGGGGTTCGGTGCCGACGACAAGGGCGTCGCGGCATTTTCCAACTCGGGATCGTTACTTGGCGATTTGGGCGCGCAATACTTGGCGAGCTGGGTCGGCGAGGTCATCACGATCGGTGCAGCGATCAGCGCCTTCGGCTGCGCGCTTGCCTGTGCGGTCGGCGCCGCGAGGCTGTTGTTCGCGCTTTCCCGGGATGGCGTCGGGCTGGCTGCATTCGCCACCGTCTCGCCGGCGCGAGGGACACCGGTCCGGGCGACCGCGGCAGTCGTCATCGGCATGTATGCGGTCAACGCCGCCACCTGGTTCGTACTGCACGGAAAGCCGTTCGACTTGTTTCTGGCGTCCGGAACCATCGGCACCCTGATCCTGCTGGCGGCCTACGCACTGGCCACGATCGGCGCGGCGAGGCTGCTGTTCTTCTCCGACCGCCGTGAAGTTGCCGTTTGGGAGATCGTCATCCCGGTGCTGGCGCTGCTGCTGATCGGCTACACACTGTTCCGCAACACCTGGCCGTACCCGACCGGTGCCGCCAGCGCTTACCCAGCAGCGTCCGCGCTGTGGCTGCTGGTCGGCCTGGCCTGGGTGCTCGCGCGCCCCGCAGCGGCCCGCAAGGCAGGTCGCCTTCTCATCGCCGATGAAGGCCTGAAAGCGACGGTGTCTGCCGAGGCGGTCACGTTGCGAGCGGATCGGCGACGTGGCCGATAAACAGCGGTGCCCCGGTCGGCCGGTGCACGATCGCGAAGGCGAACGGCCGGTCGGCGCGGACCACGATCGGCGGCGCTACTGGCGCGGACGTGATGAAGGCCAGGCCGGTGACGGCGGCTGCCTCGGTGCCCCACTCGTCCACCGTGATATTCGCTCGGTGCACCGCCTGAGCGAGCGTGAGCTGCTCCGGTGACATGCCCGAAAAGTCGTCCCGGGCGGTCAGACCAAGGTTGCGAAGCGCGGGCAGCAGGTCGAGATCGGTGGCGAAGTCCCACCGCGGCATGGACAGGTCCACCCGCTCGCTCCGCAGCTCGGCCTGGACCCGGGACAGTGTCCCGGGTGACAACAACTCGGCTGGTGCGTGCGCTCCCTGTGGCACGATCACCTGCATGGCCAGCTGACTCCCAGCGTAGGGCAGCTCAACCGCCTGCCAGCCCTGGTCGCTGGCATAGCGCAGGGAGCCCTTCTGGTGCATCATGGGCACCGTCGCCGTCGTGCCGTCGGCCCGGGTGAACGGGGCGTTGGTCGTCGGCATGCCGAACGGGAACTGCCAGTCGGCTTTGAGATAGACGGCGTTGGCTAGCACCAGCCGGGTGAGCGGATCCAGGTAGTCGAACAACTTGGTGATCCGCTCCGCCGTCTGGGTGCGTACCCAGGTGTTGATCTGGTCGGCGGCCTGGCCTGAGGGGAAGTCGACGAGTCGGGCGCCTGCGCCATACTGCGCAGCCAAGGTCCGCAGGAAGCCGTCCTTGACCGGCATACCGTTCTGGACGAACAACCCGTTGGCGATGGCGACCACCGGGGGAGCGGGTGGTTGCCCTGGTGCCCTGGTCGCGCGGGTGGACTGTCGAGGTGGTAGCTCGCCGACCGTGCCGATCTGCCGGTCGAGGTCGTTGAACGCCGCGTGCGGACCGGATACCGGGAATCCGAAGACCTGATCGAGTTGGCTCGCCGTCAGCCCGCCCGCACCGGCGCGGGCCATGCCGAATGCGTAGCCGATGCTCAGCGGTGAGATAACAGTGTTCTTGGTGGGATCCGCCGTCACCGTGTAAAGATCGTGACCGAACCTCGTTAGCCCGGTCACCGTCTGTTCGATCGGAGCGTCTCGCGGCAGCTCCCGGGACACCCCCTTCGCCATGAGCACCCCGGCACCTCCCATTCCACAAGAGACAAGCAGCAGGACGGCGGCCAGAACCGACGGCAGCGCAGTGTGCCGAGCTCTCTGGCAGATGATCACGATGCCCTCAGCGGCCGACCCGAAGATTGCGGCAAATCGTACAAAAGGTAGTTGCAGTGTACGCCCGCGACCGAGCAGCCGATGAGTGCCCTTTCAGCCTGGTCGCACCGTCCGCGCAAGCAGAGCTCGGCTCAAGCCGGGCAGAGCGACGGCGAGCCGGCGGTAGCGCGGCACGGTCACGCGGCGGGCCAACACGTGATAGCCAGCCGCCTCGATCTCGTCCAGGATGCCGCCGTAGAGGCGGAACGCGGTGGCCACGCAGGCCCGGGATACCGGGGCGAGCATCGGGATCCCCGGCGCTGCCCGACGATAGATCGCCCGAGTGCGGGCCACCAGGTAGGCCAGCGCGCGGCGCACCCGGAGATCGGGCGCTCCGGTGTTGCGGCACCAGGTGAGCAGCTCCCGGTCCACCCCGAATGAAGCCAGCTCATCGGCAGGCAGGTAAACCCGTCCGCGGTCGAGATCCTCGCCGACGTCGCGGAGGAAGTTGGTGATCTGAAACGCGATGCCAAGCGCGGCGGCATGCGGCTCAGCCCGCTCCCGGGGGACCACGGTGCCCAGAATCGGCAGCACCTGCAACCCGATCACCGCCGCCGAGCCGTAGACGTAGCGGGCCAGCTCGTCGAAGGTCCGGTAGCCGGCCACGCCGCCCTGTTCCACCGGCCGATCCATCTGCATGGACACCATGAAATCTGTGAAGTGCTGCGGATCGATCCGGTAGCGAACTGCGGTGTGCACAGGTGCTGCAAGCACTGGGTGGTCCGAACTACCCGCCGCCAGCCCGTTGCGAAGCTGGCCCGCCAGCGCCTCCAACTCCGCGACCCGCTGCGGCCAAGGCCGGGTGTCGGAGAGGTCGTCGACGATCTCGTCGGCGTAGCGCGCCAGCCCGTAGAGGGCATGGATCGCTGGCCGTTGCGCCGGTGTCAACAGCCGGGTAGCCAAGAAGTAGGTGCGGCCGTGCGCAGCGTTGAGCTCTCGGCATCGCGTGTAAGAGGCCCGCAGCGCGGGCTCGGTGATGCCTGCGGCATCGAGCTCACGACTCATGTCGCTCCTGCTGGTGCCGGCGCGGTGGGCTCGATGCGCCTCCGCAAGCCCAAGGGGTCGCGGCGCAGCAGGGCAGTAGCCGCCACCATCGACGCGGCCACCATCCCGAGCTGGTAAGGCCAAGCGGAGAACGCATCCTCCCCGGTGGGGTAGGTGCATACCACCAGCCAGACGGAGCCGGCGACCGCCCAGGCCAGGGTGCGCCGCGGCCACGGCAGGGCGGCGGCGAGAACGAGTGCCCAGCTGAAGTACCAGGGCAGGGTGGCCGGAGCCAGGAGCGCCGCCCACAGCAGCGTCAGCGCGGTTCGGCGAACGGCCTGAGCTCCCCCGTCCCTGGCTAGCCACCACTGCCGGGCGAAGACGGCCAGGAACACCCCGGATCCCAGCAGCCGGCAGACCAGGATGAATGGGTGTTTGCTCACATGGCCGAACGGAGACACCAGGCCGTATGCGAGCTCACCGGCCGCCGTCGGCAGCGACATCCAGTTGACGATCAGCGACGGAGTGTCCAGGGCAGGGACCCAGCCCAGGCCCACGCCCGAGAGCCAGGTGATGCCGGCGAAGGTCGTGCCGAATACTGCCACGCTGCCCGCGCCGGCACGCAGCAACGCGGCGCGGCGGTCACCAGGCAGCCGTGCCGCCCAGATCAGGACCAGAAACGGCAGCGCGATACCGGCTGATGCCTTGATTGCCATCGCCATGGTGCCCAATGCGATTCCGGCGATGTGCCGGCGTTCCAGCATCAGCAAGGTTCCCGTTGCCAGTAGACCGGTCATCAGCAGATCGTTGTGCGGACCACCAATCAGATGCACCACCGTCAGCGGGTTGGCGACCACCAGCCAGAGCGTCACGGCGGGATCGCCGCCGAGCCGCCCGGCCAGCCGGGGTAGCGCAAAAACCAGCAGAGCCAAGCCGCTGAGCAGCACCAACCGCAGTGCGATCACACCCAGGATGAGATCGTCGCCGACCAGCCGGTTCACCAGCTTGGCGAGGTAGATGAACAGCGGGCCATAAGGGGCCGGGGTCGTCTGCCACACGTAGTGCACGTTGTCCGCGATGGCTCCGGGCGGCAGCTTGAGGGGGCCCACCTGGTAGGGATCCAGCCCGCGCGCGGCGAGGGCACCCTGCGCCAGGTAGCTATAGACGTCCCTGGTGAACAGCGGCGGTGAGAGCAAAATGGGCGCGACCCACACCGCACAGGCGAGCTTCACCTGCTGGGCGCTGGTGGTGCCGGCCAGCACATCGCGTCCCAGCCGTACCCATGCCCACACCATCATCCCGACACCGAGATAGAGCCCTATGGTGGCGAGGTCGTGCCCGTGCCCGTACCTGGTCCAGGAAAGCGAACCTCTGGCGATCAGCGGGTCGGTGACGAGGATGCCGCCGGCCCCGATCGCCATCACCGCGACCAGCAGGGAGCCGGTCATCCCAAGCAGCACGGTCCCCGAGAGCAGCCGCCCCGGGCGCAGCCGGTCGAGCAGCAACGCGGGCTGTTGCTGTTGCGACTCGTGAGCTGGCCGAGGCGCGAGAGGTGTGTAGCGAGGAGCCGCTGTGGCAGGCCGTGGGTTCATCGTCATGGCGGCCGTATGTTCCCACAGCGTGGAGTAGGTGGAACCCGTGGTGACCTGGTCGTGACCTAGTAGTGACCTCGGCTTGAACAACTCAGTGGGGATCAGCCGCTCACGGCGGTGCGCTGGCGTGCTCCGGCGGTGGTGATCCGGGCAGCGGCGAGCTTACCGGAGATGATCGCGGTGGGCACTCCCACCCCGGGCGTCGTGCCGCACCCGGCGAGTACCACATTGCTCCGTCCGCGCACCAGATTCGCTGGGCGGAAGGGTCCGGTCTGAGCGAAGGTGTGCGCCGCCGAGAACGGTGTTCCGGCTGCTAGTCCCTGGGCCGCCCAGTCCGCGGGAGTGACCAGCTGCTCGATGTCGATGGCCTCGCCGAGATCGGTGAGTCCGCGCTGCTCCAACGTGTTTACCAGCTCGTCGCGGTAGGCAGGCCCCAGGGTGGCCCAGTCCAGTGGTGCGGTGTGCAGGTTGGGGCAGGGTGCGAGGATGTAGAGCAGTTCCCGGCCCTCGGGGGCCAGGCTCGGATCGGTGGCGGTGGGACGGGTGATCAGCAGTGACGGATCGGTCATCAGCCGCCCACGGTAGATGATCTCGTCGAAGGTGCGCTCCCACGCCTGGCCGAAGGTGATCGTGTGGTGTGCCAGCCCCGTCCAACCTGGCGCGTTGCCCGGCCGGACGCCGGCGTGCAGCACCACCGCCGAGGGTGACCAGCGCAGTGGCACCAGCCTCCGTGGCGCGCGGCCGAGTAGCCGGTGTACTACGGGGAGATCGGGCGTCAGGACCAGCGCGTCGGCGGTGATCCGTTGGCCGTCAGCTGTGCGTACGGCGGTGACGCGATCTCCGGAGTGTTCCAGGGCAGTCACCGTCGCCTGGTAGCGCAGTTCGGCGCCGGCGTCACAGGCCGCATCGGCCAGTGCCTGCGGCAGCGCCTGCATGCCCCCCCGGGGGAACCAGACTCCGGCCACGGTGTCCATGTAGGCGATCACCGCGTACGCGCCGAGGGCATGTTGTGGCGGTACTCCCGCGTAGAGGGACTGGAAGGAGAAGATCCGTTTCAGTCGCTCGTCATTCAGGAAGCGACCGACCTGGGCCCCCAGCCGGCCGAAGCCGCCCAGCGCGGCCAGCGTCGCCAGATCGCGGACGGCGTCCCGGCCCGCGACCAGATCCAGCGGGGAGTCGAAGTTGCCGCCGATGAACCGGCCGATCTCGACCTGGTACAGCTTGGTCAGCCAGCGCCGCAGCCGCAGGTAGCCGAGCGCTTCGCGCGCACCGGCGACGGCCCTGATCTCGGCCTCCATCGCCTCGGCGTCGGTGTGCACGTCGATCACCGACCCGTCCGCGAAGCGGGCCCGGTAGGCCGGGTGCAACGCCACCAGCTCCAACCGCGCGGCCAGCGAGTCGCCCACCGCCGCCAGCGCTTCATCGACCAGCTCCGGCATGGTGAGCACGGTGGGGCCGGTGTCGAGACGGTAGCCGCCCAGATCCAGCCGTCCAGCCCGACCGCCCGGGTGGGGCTGCGACTCCAGCACGGTCACCCGGCGTCCGGATCCGAGCAGGTGGAGTGCCGCGGACAGGCCGGCTAGTCCGGCGCCGACGACGACGACGTGATCGGTGGGTCCGGGGACGGTGCGCATGGGTGGCACGTTACGCGTGGTCGCTCAGTGCACCCGGCAGGTGGCTTGTGCGGCCAGCTCGGTGAGCCGGGTGCCGGCCGGCTCGTCCAGCTCTGCGGTGCGCAGGATGCGCAGTGCAGAGTCGGTGAGTGTGGTGATTCGGCGCTCCACCTCGGCCACTGCGCCAAGCTCGATCAGCAACTCGCGGACCTCGGTCACGGCGTCCTCGTCCACTTGCGGGTTCCCGATCGCAGCACGCAAGACGTCGGCTGCTCCGGTCTGGCGCTTCTCGTCGGCGGCCCGCAGGCCGTAGGCCAGCAGCAGCGTCCGCTTCCCCTCGCGCAGATCATCGCCGGCCGGCTTGCCGGTGACCCGAGGATCGCCGAACATACCCAGCAAGTCGTCGCGGAGCTGGAAGGCGACGCCGATGTCAGCGCCGAAGCAGCGGTAGGCGTGGACCAGCGCCGGGTTCGCTCCACCAATTGCGGCGCCCAGATGTAGCGGGCGCTCAACGGTATAGGCCGCCGTTTTGTACCGGTCGATCTGCAGGGCGGTCTCCGGGGTCTCGTCGCCGCAGGCCTGGGTGAGGACATCGAGGTATTGACCGGCGAGCACCTCGGTGCGCATTGCTTGCCATACGGCATGCGCTCCGGTCAGTTGATCAGGCCACAGGCCTGCGCCTCGCAGCATATCGTCGGCCCAGGCCAGCGCGATGTCGCCGAGCAAGATGGCGGTGGCGGCGCCGAAGCGTTCCGGTGCGCCCAACCATCCGGCTGCCCGATGCCGGGCCGCGAACTCGACGTGCACCGTTGGTGCGCCGCGGCGGGTGATCGAGTCGTCCATCAGATCGTCGTGTATCAAAGCGCAGGCCTGGATCAGCTCCAGGGAGCTCACCGCGCGGAGCACCGACCGGGCCTGCGGGTCGGTCGGCGAGCCGCCGGCTCCTCGCCATCCCCACCAGGCGAAGGTGGGGCGCAGTCGTTTGCCACCGCCGAGGACGAACTCGCTCAGCGAGTCCACGGCGGTGACGAACTGTGGGTCGATCTGTGCGGCCTCGTCGCGCTTGGCCTGGAGGAAGGCGCCCAGCTCGCGGTTCACTTCGGCGCGCAGGTCTGCATCGAGCGGATGAATCTGCCCATTCTTCGCTAGCCCGTTGAGGGACCGAGTCCGGGCTCGGCGGGTGGCGTTCCCCTGCGCCATCGAACCTCCTGCGATCGTGGTGAGGGCGCCGCGTGGTCGGGCCTGCACTCGCTGTGCATGCCGACGATAGGGCTACGTCAGGTCGACATGTGCCCGGGTTCGGCCACGGCGGGGTCCCGGTTCAGTTTGGTCGCCCTTCCGGTACCCCTGACCCCGTTTGTAAGCAGCCTCGACCACACCAACCTGCGGTGCCCTAGATCGGCAGCGTGCGGGTCAGCACAGCGAAGTCCCGGGAGTCACCGGTGAAGTGGTAGTGACGCAGCAGGTCGGTGAACCCGAACCGGCGGTAGAGCCGCCAGGCCCGGGTCGGGCCCTCGGGAGTGGATAGCAACGCGCGCGGGGCGTCCACTCTGGAGAGGAGTTCGGTGAGCAGGGCCGTGCCGATACCCCTGCCCTGCGCGTCCGGGTGCACATGCAGCTCGGTCAGCTCGAAGTAGTCGGCGAGCTCGCGTTGCGCCGCAGCGGGGTCGATGATTCGCAGTCCACGGTGCACCTCGTCATGCCACCACTGACCGGGCGCCCCACGGTAGCCGTAGCCGATGCCCACGAGGGTGTCCGCTTCGAAGGCGGCTACGCATAACCACCCGGCCCGAAGCATGTGCTCCAACCACATCGGGCTCCGGTGCCGGGCGGTGCCGGGTGGGTAGCGCATCGCGGTGACGTAGATGCGTAGCGCATCGTCTAACCGTTCGCGCAACTGCGCCGCCGTCAGCTCGGTCAGCTTGGCCGGTTCACGGGCGCGCATCGCGGTCACCGCCGAGCTCCTGTGTTGGCCGGCGGTCCGGCGAAACGGGCGGTGTCAACGGGGCGCACGGCTCCCATAAGACCACGGCCAGACCCCGGCCCGGCGCCTTTCCAGGATTGGCACTTGACGCAACCGAGTCTCAAGGGGTTAACCTTGAGCAGTGTCGAACACATGTTCGAACACGGGTCCGGCGGTGGCACGGGGGAAGCGTGTCGCCGCCGGACTCCGCCGGCTTCCCCACGGCGGAGTCGATCCATGTTGCCCATCACGACTCCCGACCCAGGAGGCCGACGTGCCCGCTGTAGCTCCGCTCACCTCAACCATTGGGCTGCGGTATGACAGCCCCAGCCACTATGACAGCTCCAGGCGCCACTCGCCCAGCGCATGCGCTCTCCTGGAACAAGCTCGGCAGGGACTACTGGACGCCGAGTACGCCACACATCCTGTGGAACGCTACGCCCAGGCACACCTCGCGGCGCTGCGCGCGGCGGCCGCCGTACTGGCGGCCCGAACCCGGCCGCGCCGCCGTGCTCAGCCGACCAGCGCATGGACGCTGCTCACGACCGTCGCGCCGGAACTCGCGGAATGGTCGGCGTTTTTTGCCGCCGCCTCGGCCACCAGGGCAGCCGCTCAGGCCGGTGTGCACCGTCTGGTGACGAATCGCGATGCCGACGACATGGTGCGTCAGGCTGGTCAGTTCCTCATCCTCGCGCAGCGCGCGGCGACGAGGACCTTCCGATGAGCGCTCCGCGGTCGCTGATCGACTACGGCCGGTTGCTGGATGTGATCGGCATAGAGGGCGAATTGATGCTCACAATGGCGGCTTCAGCGCTGCCGCACGCGGCGCAGTCCGAGGTACCCGGCTGTCCGGATTTCACGTTGGAAAAGACATTGCAGCACGTCGGCAGCGTGCACCGGGTGGCTCGGCTGTGGGTGCGCGACGGGCGTCGACCCGAGCAGTGGCAGCGATCTCCGGCCGACGGCGACCTGGTGGGCTTCGTGCGCAGTGGCCTAGATGAGTTGCTCGCGGAGCTGGGCCTGCATGACCCGGCAGAACCCTGCGATACATGGTGGCCTGCGGATCGTACACACGGCTTCTGGCGGCGTCGGATGGCTCACGAGACCACCGTGCACCGAGTCGATGTGGAAGCTGCGGCTGGCGGGCCGGTACATCCCGTTGACGCCGAGCTCGCCCTTGACGGCATCGACGAGGTGCTTTTTCTGTGGTTCGGTCACCGCCTCGGTGAGCTGCGGATGTCGTCACCGCAGCGGGGAGCGGTGGCGCTGTCCGCCGCGCAACGGCGGTGGCTGGCAATCTTCGAGCCTGGCCGCTCCGTCGCTCGGCGGGTGGACGAGCTCGACGCCCGGTCTGCGGACGCCACGGTGAGCGGCGATCCCATGGATCTGTACCTGTGGTCCTGGGGACGCCTGCCTGATCAGTCGGTCCACATCTCCGGTGATCATGAGGCCGTCGCCCGACTCTGGACCCTGTTGCGGCCTGCGACGCAGTGAGCCGGCCCTCGCTGTCGCCTCAGGCGCGTAACCGCAACCCGAGGGGGGTGGCTCGGAACCCAGCATCGCGAAGCGGCTCGGCCAGCGCCGACCCCAGCGCCGCCTCGCCATCGGCTCGCTCCACGGACAGCGAGCCCAACCAGCCCTGCGCAACCGCACGGGCGAGGCCGCCTACTGCGGCACGCAACCTGCCGGTGTCCTCGGTGAACGACAGCAGCGATCGGCCGCCGCGTTCGACGTAGAGCACCGCGGCGCCGTCTACCAGGACCGCCAACGCTCCGGCCTTGCGTCCAGGTCGGTGCCGTACCGCACCGACGGTGGATGGCCACGGCAGAGCGGCCCCGTAGGGCTGAGCTGGATCGGTGGCGGCAAGAACCACCGTGGCCGCACTGCCGTCAACCGGTTGGCCGACGGCCCGCAACCGATCAATGGCGCCCGGGACGGCGAACTGCGCAGCTCCGAGTCCCTCGACGACGTACCCGCGCCGGCACCGGCCGGATTCCTCCATCGCCCGCAACACCTTGTAGACGCCGGCAAAGCCACCGGCGACTCGTTCGGTGTCCAGGGCCCCTCGGGTGAGTACCCCGTGGCGTTCGAGGAATGTCTCGGCTCGTGCGTGCGCCCGGCGGGTGGCGTCAGATTGGGGTACCGGCGACAGCGACCACCGTCCAGCGGCGGTCGGCGGGCCGGTTCGGGAGGTCATCGGCGGCCGTCCAGCGCGCATCCGGGCGTACCGGCCGCGCGGTGCTGACCGGCGTGGCCGATGCGCTGGTGAGCGGCCGGATACCAGGGCCCGCAGTGGCGCAAGCGAGTCGTTGGTCAGCAATCCTGCCCACACCAGGTCCCAGACTGCCGCGACCACGTCGGCGTCGCTGGGCGCCAGCTCACCATCAGCGAGCAGGTACTGACCGGTCCGGTCGGCAAGTTGCCGGAAGAACAGCGCGCCACCCTCGGCCGGCCCACCGGCTGGATCCCAGCCCAGCGCCCGCAGCACCCCGCGGTGGGACGGCGTGAGGGCAAGCTGCTCATCGAGGTCGGGCAGCACCAGATCGGCCAGATCGGTAGGAGCCAGGGCGATCCACCCATCGCCCCCAGGCAGCGATCCGCACCCGATCCAGCTCACCTCGCCGGAGATGGTGAGCTCATCGAGCAGCGCGGGGGAGTAGCCGGGAAGTCTGGCCGGCAGCAGCAGTGATTCCAGTGCGCTGGCCGGCACCGGCGCACCAGCCAGCTGCTCCACCGCGCCGAGCACGTCCTCCGGGGTGGATGCACTGCGGAGCCGCCGCGCCGGTCCGGCGCTACCGCCGGGTGGGTCCCAGGAGCCGATCCCGTGCCAGGCCGGCAGGAAGCGGCCCAGGGCGGCCTGTTCGACCGGCTCCACCTCGGCCCGTAAGCGAGCTAACGACGCTCGCCGCAACCGCCGCAGTACCTCTGCGTGGCAGTACTCCGTTCCGCCGCCACCGAGCTCAACCGGGCGGAGCTCACCGCGGACCACGGTGCCGCTCCCGGTCATCCGATCCAGCACCGCACCCACCACGGCGACCCCGAGCCCGAAGCGATCTGCGGCAGCGGACGCGCTGAACGGTCCGTGCGTTCTGGCGTAGCGCAGGAGAAGATCCCCGAGCGGGTCGGTCACCGGTTCGGTGAACACCTCCGGCACTCCGACCGGCAGGGCTGCACCCAGCGCGTCGCGCACCCGCCCGGCGTCCTCGATCGCGATCCAGCGTCGCTCGCCGGAGATGCGGACCATGATGGTTCGCCGGGTCGCACCGAGTTCGGCAAGCCATTCCGGGGCCACGCCGCGCTGCGTGGCCTCCGCCTCGGTGAGATCGCCCAGTGCGCGCAGCAGGTCGGCAGCCCCCTCGATGTCCCGGACACGCCGTTCTGGATCGAGGCGTTGCAGCTGCGCCTCCACCTCGTTGAGCACCTCCGGGTCGAGCAGCTCCCGGATCGCTTCGGAGCCCAGCAGCTCCGCCAGCAACGTGGAGTCCAGTGCAAGCGCCGCGGCCCTGCGCTCGGCTAGGGGGGCGTCCAGCTCGTAGAGGAACATCCCCACGTAGCCGAACAGCAGGCTACGGGCGAACGGGGACGGCGACGGGGTGGCGAGCTCCACCACTCGGACCCGCCGGGCCCGCACCTCCGACATCAGTTCTCGTAGCCCGGGCAGGTCATAGACGTCCTGCAGGCATTCCCGCATCGCCTCCAGCACGACCGGAAACTGCTCGTACTTGGCGGCGACGGCGAGCAGCTGGGCTGAGCGCTGCCGCTGCTGCCACAGCGGCGTGCGGCGCCGCGGATCGCGGCGTGGCAGCAGCAGGGACCGCGCAGCGCACTCGCGGAATCGGGAGGCGAACAGCGCCGAGCCCCCTACTTCGGCGATCACCAGCTGGTCGATTTCGTCCGGGTCGAACAGCACGTCCTCGGCCGTGGGCGCCACCTCGACGCCGTCGGCGTCCAGCGCGTCCGGGAGCCGCAACACGATCCCGTCGTCGGCGCTGGCCACCTGCGCTTCGACGCCGCGCCTTTCCCGCAGCCGGGCGCCGATCGCCAGCGCCCAAGGCCCGTTGACCTGCGCGCCGAACGGGGAGTGCACCACCATCCGCCAGTCACCCAGCTCGTCGCGGAAACGCTCCACCAGCACCGTGCGGTCGTCAGGCACATGACCGGTGGCTTCGCGCTGTTCGTGCAGGTAGGACAGCAGGTTGTCGGCAGCCCAGGCGTCGAGCCCGATCCCCTCGACGCGGCTGCGCGCTGCATCCGCTCCGGTGCCGCTGAGCTCACGGACGAACGCGCCCAGCGCCCGCCCTAACTCCAGGGGCCGTCCGGGGGCGTCGCCCTTCCAGAACGGCATCCTGGCCGGTTCGCCAGGCACGGGCAGCGCGATGACCCGGTCGTGGGTGATGTCTACGATCTTCCACGAGGTCGAACCGAGCAGGAATGTGTCGCCCACCCGGGACTCGTACACCATCTCCTCGTCGAGTTCGCCGACCCGCGACCCTGCCCCATCGGCACCGCCGGGTGTCATCACGGTGAACAGCCCTCGGTCGGGGATCGTGCCGCCGGAGGTGACCGCCAATCGCTGTGCGCCCGGCCGGCCCCGCAGCTCGTCGCTGACCCGGTCCCAGACGATCCGTGGCCGCAGCTCGCCGAACTCCTCCGAGGGGTATCGCCCCGCCAGCATGTCGAGGACGGCGTGCAGCGCCGAATCGGGCAGCGCGGTGTACGGCGCGGCGCGCCGGACCAGCGTGGCGAGTTCGTCGATGCGCCAGGTATCCAGCGCGACCATCGCCACCACGTGTTGGGCGAGCACGTCCAGCGGATTGCGCGGGTAGCGCATCGCCTCGATCGCCCCACTGGCCATCCGCTCGGCGACCACCGCGCAGGAGACCAGGTCCCCGCGGAACTTGGGGAACACCACACCCCGGGACACCGCGCCCACCTGATGCCCGGCTCGGCCAATCCGCTGTAAACCTGACGCGACCGTGGGAGGTGCCTCGACCTGCACCACCAGGTCCACCGCTCCCATGTCGATGCCCAACTCGAGCGAGGACGTGGCGACAACACAGGGCAGCCGGCCGGACTTGAGCTCCTCCTCGACCAGGGTTCGCTGCTCGCGCGACATCGAGCCGTGGTGTGCCTTGGCGATCACTTCGGGGGCGCCGCCGGCGAGCCCAGCCTGGCCCATCAGCTCAGCCGGCATCCGATCTCGCGGCGCTGCGGGCTCGTCGGTCGCCAGCTCATTGAGCCGGGAGGTGAGCCGTTCGGTCAGCCGCCGTGAGTTGGCGAACACGATCGTTGAGCGGTGCTCGCGTACCAGCTCCAGAATCCGCCGTTCCACCGCGGGCCAGATCGAGGAGCGCTGCGCCACCGCCCCGTCCGCATCCTCGGTCAGCTCGCCCAGCGTTGACATGTCGGGCACCGGGACCTGCACAGCGACTTCGATCGTCTTGGCGGATACCGGCTGCACCACCCGCACCAGCCGGCCTCCAGCCAGGAAGGCACTGACCTCCTCGACGGGGCGAACAGTGGCGGACAGGCCGATCCGCTGCGCAGGTTTCTCCAGCAAGACGTCCAATCGCTCCAGAGACAGCGCCAGGTGCGCCCCGCGCTTGGTGGCAGCGACCGCGTGCACCTCATCGACGATTACGGTGTGGATCCCGCGAAGCGACTCCCTGGCCGCCGAGGTCAGCAGCAGGAACAGCGACTCCGGGGTGGTGACGAGCACGTCGGTCGGGGTGCGGGCGAAGGCTCGGCGCTGCTCCGCTGGGGTATCGCCGGTGCGCATTCCCACCCGGATGTCCGGCTCCGGCAGGCCCAACCGGTGTGCGGCCTGCCGGATACCGGCCAACGGTGAGCGCAGGTTGCGCTCGACGTCCACCGCCAGGGCCTTGAGCGGGGAGATGTAGAGCACCCGGCACCGCCTGGTCGGTTCGTCTGGAGGCGAGGCAACGGCCAGCTGATCCAGCGCCCACAGGAATGCGGCCAGGGTCTTGCCAGAACCGGTGGGGGCGACGACCAGCGCGTGCTCGCCTGCGGCCGCCGCCCGCCAGGCGCCCTCCTGGGCCGGGGTAGGCGCTGCGAACGCCCCCGCGAACCAATCCCGGGTGGCGGGGGAGAACACCTCCAGCACGTCCACACCAACCATCATGGCCCGCGCCACCGACAGTCAGTGATGCTCGGTGCTCTACACGAGCGGTTGTAGCGTCAGGGGCGTGTGGGCGGCCAGCGTGTCGAAATCCGCGTCGCGGTGTAGCAGGGTCGCGCCTGCCGAGATCGTGGAGCCGGCGATGAGGCAGTCCGCCATCTTGCGGACCGTCCGTCCGGCGAGCCGGCAGCAGCGGTACAGCAAGACGAGGCCACGCTATCTCCGCACAGCGGCGCGGCCGTCGACGAGGATCTTGCGCAGGCGCCCCACGTCTGCCATTCGCCGCTCGGCGAGGTGGTCGGCTGCGACGGCGGGAGTCACACCGTCCCGCTCGGCCAGCGCGAAGATCTCCCGCGTGGTGTCGAAGATCTTGGCGACCCGAGCTTTGGCCCGCTGAAAGTCGAAGCCACCGATCTCGTCAGCGACCTGAACGACCCCGCCGGCGTTCACCACGTAATCAGGTGCGTAGAGGATGCCCCGTGCGTCGAGGAGCTTCTCCATACCGGGGTGCTCCAGCTGGTTGTTCGCGCCGCCGCAGACGATTTTGGCACGTAGCGCGGCGACGGTGGGATCGTCCAGCGCTGAGCCGAGAGCGCACGGGGCGTACACCTCGATCGGCTCGCGCACCAGCGCCGCGGTGTCCGGTGCCACGGCCACCTCGGGATGCGCCACAAGGACCTGCTCGATCGCCCGATCACTGATGTCGGCCACGGTCACCTGTGCGCCGTCGGCGAGCAGATGCTCAACGAGTAGCTTGCCGACCTTCCCGACCCCGGCGACGCCCACCCAGCGGCCGGACAGGGTGGGTGCGCCCCAGACATGGTCGGCGGCCGCGCGCATGCCCTGGAAGACGCCAAAGGCGGTCAGAATAGAGGAATCACCGGCGCCACCTTGGGCAACCGAGCGTCCGGTGACGAACTCGGACTCCCTGGCGACGGCGTCCATGTCCTCGACGTAGGTGCCGACGTCGCAGGCCGTGATGTAGCGCCCTCCCAGCGACTGCACGAAGCGTCCGTAAGCGCGTAGCAGCACCTCGGTCTTGTCCCGGGTCGGATTGCCGAGGATGACGGCCTTTCCACCGCCGTGATCCAGCCCGGCGAGCGCGTTCTTGTAGGACATCGCGGTAGCCAAGTGCAACACGTCAAGGAGCGCGTCGTCCTCGCTGGGGTAGGGATGGAACCGGGTCCCGCCGAGGGCCGGTCCCAGCGCGGTGGAGTGAATCGCGATGATCGCGCGGAGCCCCGAGGGCTCGTCGCGGCAGAAGACGACCTGCTCGTGGTCGCCGGATCGGAACACGTCGGTCACGGTGGTGGCCCCCTCCCGCTCGGTGGCGCGCGCTGCTGTGCGAAGCGTATGCCTGCGCCGGCCGTGTCGGACCCGGATGACGGATGGCACCATCTGGCGGGTACTGACGGACAAGGGGCGCGGGGAGAGATCATGCGGGTGACCGGGCTCGGGCACGCCGGGCTGTATATCGAGACAGCTGCCGGCAGCGTGCTCTGCGACCCGTGGGTGAACCCGGCCTTCTTCGGGTCGTGGTTCCCCTTCCCGGACAACAGCGAGTTGGACTGGGACGCTTTCGGGCAGGCCGATTACCTCTACGTTTCGCACCTGCACAGGGACCATTTCGACGCCGCGTTGCTGTGTCGCCACGTGCGCAGGGACATCACGGTGCTGCTTCCGGATTACCCGACCGACGAACTGGAGCGCGAGCTCGCCGGTCTCGGGTTCCGGACCTTCCTGCGCACGACGTCAGGTGTCCCGATGGAGCGAGACGGTCTGCGCATCATGATCACGTCGCTGACCGGGCCCAGCGACGGGCCGATCGGTGACTCGGCGCTGTCCCTGGATGATGGCCGCACCGTGATTCTCAACCAGAACGATGCGCACCCGCTGGAGATCGAGCAGCTCCGGGACTTCGGCGAGGTGCACGGCTACTTCACCCAGTTCTCTGGCGCGATCTGGTGGCCGATGGTCTACGACCTCCCCCCGGGCGCGCGCAAGGAGTTCGCCCGCCGCAAGCGGGCCGGGCAGACTGACCGGGCGCTGCGCTACATCGACGCCGTGGGCGCCGCGCACATCTTCCCCACCGCGGGCCCACCCTGTTTCCTCGACGAGGACCTCTTCGAACTCAACGGTCAGGGCCGGGACGGCGAGAGCATCTTCACCGACCAGATGGAATTCCTCGCCGAGCTGCGATCGGCGCGTCCCGGGGTGTCGGCGCACCTGCTGCTACCGGGAAGCGTCGCCGAACTGGATGGCGGGCGCTGCGAGCTGACCCACCAGCACTCGGACACCGAGGTCAGCCACATCTTCCGGGAGAAGACCTCCTACCTCCGCGACTATCAGGTCCGCGCGCAACCCGCCCTGGCGCGGGAGCGGGCCAGCCGGGCGCCGGTCCCCGTTGACCTGCTTGAACAGCTCAAACAGTGGTGGGAACCGCTGCTCAAGCGGGCCGAGCACATCTGCACCGGGGTGGGTGGTCCGGTCCGTCTGGACGTCGGTGAGCTCTCGCTGGTGATCGACTTCATCGCTCGCGAGGTACGCGAGTTCGCTGGCGAGCATTGCCGCTACCGGTTGTCGACCTCGGCGGATCTGATCGCCACCAACCTGGCTCATCGCGAGGTGGACTGGTCCAACAGCCTGTTTCTTTCCCTACGGTTTCGAGCCAGCCGGGTCGGTCAGTACAACGAGTTCGTCTACATCTTCTTCAAATGCCTCTCGCCCGAACGCATCGATTACGTCGAGAACTGGTACGACGAGCGCAACGATGACGGCGCGGAGATCAACTTAGCTGGCTGGCGGGTGCAACGCCGCTGCCCGCACCTGCGCGCTGACCTGGACAAGTTCGGCAGCGTCTCAGACGGCGTCCTCACCTGCGCCCTGCACGGCTGGCGCTTCGACCTCTCCTCGGGCCGCTGCCTCACTGCCGCGGGCCACCAGATTCGCGCCACTCCGCTGACGGGCTGAGCAGCGTCACCCTTCAGGCAGGGCAGAACCAGCCGTCCACGTACACCTGATCGCTTTGTGCGTCCGGCGCTGGGTAGCTGGTGCGCAGGGTGAAGGCGTACGGCGTCGGACCGTAGGTGCGGAGATGGCGGATCCGGTCCTCGGCGTCATCCGTGGTGGGCCGGTGCCCCGCTGGCACCCACCAGCATGCGGTGTACGCCTCCTGCATGGGCTGGAACCACTCACGACGCCTGCGCATCACCTGACGGTGCATCTCGCCGTAGACGAAGGCAGCGAGGTGCTCTACGTCGCTCCAGACCGACATGTTCACGATGACCCCGGCGCTGCCGGCGGTGTCCCAGGTGAACGCCTGGATCGCGGTGGCGTTGCCCTCCTCGGTCTGCAACCGCCACACGAATCCGGGCGCGCTGTCGGCGACCGCGTTAACCGGATCCAGCGCAGCCATGAAGTCGGCTAGCAGCGGATCGGTCAGCGGCACGACGAGCCGGGCGACATTGACCTGCGCGAGCTCCCGCAGCATGTTCGCCAGTGTGCCCGACAGTGTCGGGGCAGTGTGGTCGATCAGCGACCTCGCTGCTGCCACCACCATCGGATGAGCACCACCAGGGCGGAGAGCAGACCGAAAAGGATCACCAGCTGCCCGGCGGTGGAGGACAGCCCGGTCGGGTCCTCCGAGGTGAACACCCCAACACGATAGCTGAGGCCGGGTACCTAATCTGGACGAATGCGGATTACCCATCTCCGGCAGCGGATGGACGAGGAGTTCGGTCCGATCAGGGCGGCTGCGCTGGCCCATGACCACGTGTTCGCCGATCTCGGTGGACGGACGGTGAATGGAGCTCTGGAGGCGGGTATCGACACCAAGCAGGTCTGGGCTGTCGTATGCGCCACCTTCGATGTCCCCGAAGAGCGGCGCTGACCCCGTCTTTCACCCAGGCGTGTCGGCCTCTCGTGCTCGGTGCATCGTGTGCGGGTGCGCACCATGGGCGCGGGAAGCTAGCACACCGGCGTGTCACCGAGAGCATCGAACACGTGTTCGTCTAAGGTGTTGTCCACAGTCGGACCCCTATCCACAGATCCGGCCGTGTGCCGTCGCAAAGTGTCGGTCCTACCGCCTAGCGTCGTCGCCGACCCAGAAGAACCCAACCAGCGAGGTGGATCGTCAGATGGCATCAGCACCGGATCGGGAGAAGGCACTCGAGATCGCCTTGGCTCAGATCGAGAAGCAGTGCGGCAAGGGCTCGGTGATGCGCCTCGGGGAGGAGGGCCGCGCTCCAGTCGAGGTGATTCCCACCGGCTCCATCGCCTTGGACGTGGCCTTGGGCATCGGTGGTTTGCCTCGCGGCCGGGTCGTCGAGGTGTACGGCCCGGAGTCCTCCGGGAAGACGACGATCGCGCTGCACGCGGTAGCCAACGCTCAGCGGAGCGGAGGGATCGCGGCGTTTATCGACGCCGAGCACGCGCTGGATCCCGATTACGCGAAGGCGCTCGGAGTGGACACCGACGCTCTGCTGGTCTCCCAGCCCGACACCGGGGAGCAGGCATTGGAGATCATGGACATGCTGATCCGCTCCGGTGCGCTGGACGTGGTGGTCATTGACTCGGTAGCAGCCCTCGTGCCGCGGGCGGAGATCGAGGGCGAGATGGGGGACGCGCACGTCGGGCTGCAGGCCCGGCTGATGAGCCAGGCGCTGCGAAAGATCACTGGTGCGCTGAGCAACTCGGGCACCACGGCAATCTTCATCAACCAGCTCCGAGAGAAGGTCGGGGTCTTCTTCGGCTCCCCGGAGACTACGTCAGGGGGCAAGGCACTGAAGTTCTATGCCTCTATACGACTGGATATCCGCCGTATCGAGACGCTCAAGGACGGATCAGATGCAGTAGGCAACCGGACTCGCGTGAAGGTGGTGAAGAACAAATGTGCACCGCCATTCAAACAGGCAGAATTCGATATTCTATACGGTCATGGAATCAGCAAAGAAGGCTCGCTCATCGATCTCGGTGTGGAGCAGGGCATCGTTCGGAAAGCAGGTGCCTGGTACACCTACGAGGGTGACCAGCTGGGCCAGGGCAAGGAGAACGCCCGCACCTTCCTTGCCGACAACCCCGACGTCGCTGCTGAGATCGAGAAGCGGATCAAGGACAAGCTTGGTATCGGAGCAAAGCTGGATGCTGATCAGACCGTGCCCGCTCCGGTGGACTTCTGATGTCCCGAACTCATACGACGGCGCGAAAGCTGCGATGACCGAGCGCAGCTCTGGCGACTACGGGCCGGAGACAGAGGAACGTTCGGATGACGACGTCATGAGCCCGGCGGCGGAAGCGCAGCAAATTTGTCTGCGGCTGCTCACCGCACGGCCACGCAGCCGGGTTGAGCTGGCCGATGCCCTGCGAAAGCGCGGGATTCACGAGGAGGTCAGCAAGTTCGTGCTCGACCGCCTGGGCGAGCTGGGCCTGGTGAATGATGCCGCCTTCGCCGAGGCGGCGGTTTATTCCGGTCACCGTCGTCGCGGGCTGGGAAGGCGCGCTCTGAGCACCGAGCTCCACCGCCGGGGAATTTCCGAAGAGCTTGCCCGCGAGGCGGTCGCGACGGTAGCGCCAGAGGATGAAGAGCGGCGGGCTCGCGAACTGGTCCAGCGCAAGTTACGCACCAGCACCGTGCGGGACAACAGTTTGGCCCGCAAACTGGGTGCGATGCTGGTTCGCAAGGGTTACTCCGAGTGGCTGGCATGGCGTGTGGTGCGAGACGAGCTTGGCCCGGACAACTGCCCTGCCGAGATCGAGCCATGTCCGGATTGAGCGCTGGCTGGTTCGCTTGGACAGATGTACTCGACACCAGCAGGCAGGCGGCCCTGAGTGTGTGTGTCGCTGAGCAACTGCAACAGCGTGGAGCGGAATTCTTCAGCCGCTCGGGTTGGACGTACGTCGGTGCGGTGAGCAAGCGCGATCGTTCGGATTGGCACGGGGGGTGCGAACGGCACAGCCCGAAGCTTGGGGCGATTTTCCACAACCATGCTGGGCACCACAGCGATCCCGAGGCCAGCTTCGACGAAGCTGAGTACCGCGTCCATCTCACCTCCTTCGATGGCGAAACGTGGCTGAAATCCTGCTCGCTGGCAGGCCGAGAGAGTCATCGATCGAAGGTCGTAGCCCTCACGGAACATCACCAGGGGGTGGTCTCGGAGGTCCTCTATGCGGAATGAGTCGCGTTGAAGGTCCATGCTGTTCGGCACGGCGACGGTGAGCTGCTCGCGAAGGATCGGAACGGTTGCCAGGGTGGGGTCCCCTCGGTGTACCGGTGAGGTGATCATCGCCAGGTCGATGGCTCCTTCGGCGAGCTGCCGCACCAGATCTCGGGATCCACTTTCATCGATGATGAGCTGGATGCCGGGGTATCGTTCGCGGAAGCTGGCGAGTGCGTGTGCCAGCGGCCCGGTGCACAGGCTTGGGGTAGCACCCAGCCTCAGCCGTCCACGACGTAGCTCGGCCAGCTCGTGCACCTCTAACCGGGCGGTTTCGACGTCAGCCAAGATCCGCTTGGCGAAGGGGACCAACGCCTCACCGGCTGGTGTAAGCGTCACGTTGCCCCGGGCTCGGTGGAACAGTTCGCTACCTAGCTCACGCTCCAGGCAATGGATCTGTTTGCTCAGCGACGGCTGGGCCACATGGGTGAGCTCGGCGGCCCGGGTGAAGTGCCGGGTGTGCGCGACGGCCAAGAAATACACCAGCTGTTGGAGCTGCACATTCATAGCCTATCGCTATCGAGACCAGCGTCACCATATCTTGGACCTGTGCCATAGATCCGGCCTATTCTCAGACTTAGCGTCGCGAGAGTCACCGACCCGCCGTGAGAGTGCAGTCTGCGGCTGTCATCGCGAGCGACATCGATCCCGCTGGCCTCCCTCCGACCCGAATCGATCTGATGACCACGACCTCCCCGCCCCCGCCCGCGGGCGCCCAGCCGCGCATGGGCTCCTCGCC
>CAXUFG010000017.1:0-31560 GCA_964250265.1 uncultured Pseudonocardiaceae bacterium
TCCGTCGGTGAGTCCGTCTCCGTCGGTGAGTCCGTCTCCGTCGGTGAGTCCGTCTCCGTCGCCTACGGCGCAGGATACGAAGACCAGGCTCACGGTAATCCGCGTTGGCCTTCCCTTCGGGTTGGGTGGTTTCGTGATCCCCATCGCGAACGTGTCGCCCTTCAACGCCGCAGGAACCGTCCAATTCAAGGACGGGGGCACCAACCTCGGTGGTCCGGTGCCGGTATCCGGCGGCGTGACCTTCGGCCCGTTCACATTCCTGCCTCCGGGCCGGCACTCGGTGACCGCCGAGTTCACTCCGATTGACCCGACGGCCTTCAAACCGTCAACGTCGAACACTGTGAAGTTCAGGTTTGGCGCCGATCGATAGTGCCGTTGGTGCACCTGGAGGAGCCTCATCCAGGTGCACCAACGCCGACGGTGCGAAATGCCGGCCGAGGACGTGTTGCGGGCGGACGCGTAGCTGACCAGTCCGGCCCAGCGCAACTGGCCACGGTGTGGGTGCTTGTAGCCGAACCTGCCATGAAGATCACTGATTGGGTTGATCTGGAACATCCCGGCGGACGGTCGCGGACCCAGAGCGTCGCCTCGCATCTCGCCAGGTCTGGAGTGCGCCCAACTCTGAGAAGCCCTCCATTGCTCGATCGAGGACACACCGCCTGAGCACGATATGGCGCCAATTGCATATTTGAACATTAAATAATCCTCCAGCAGCGGAGTATATCAATTTTTACAGGTGAAGAAGCGATCAACGAGTTTCGTCAAGTAGCTGTCCTTTATGCGTTTTATGGCCGACCCACCGTCGGATGCTGGACTTCTCTTGTTCACCTTCGAGAGGGAGCGTCGGCCCCGGGATGGCGGCACCGGATGAACGGCTGCCGCAGCGGGTCGCGCGATCCAGTCGCGACTGCGGCGATACGGCCCGGCCGGAGGACCCGACGACCTAGAATCAAGGAGTAGCGAAGTCTCGTGCGTACAATTAGGTTTCTCCCTCGGATTGTGTCGGGGGTTACCGTCCTTGCCGTGGCCGGTGCCGGGCTGCTGGTCAGCGAGGCGGCGGCTGATACGCCGCCGGCGCCGTCTGGCACCATTGCGTTCGATCCGACCACTGGTAATGACACCACCATTGTCAATGGCCTCACCTCGGGACCCTGTGATGTGCCCGGGGCCAACTCCTATGTCGTGTTTGTGACCGGTCCCGGTGCCTTTGCCCCCAGCCCTCCGAGTCGGCCTGATGGGCCCACGTTCAGGGGCATTACCACCTCAGGGTTCTCCACGACCCAGCCGGTCGCCTTTAGCGCCCGGATCAGCTTCCGCGACATCGCCCTGGAGCTCGGTTCGACGGTCCAGCCAGGCGACTATGTGGTCACCCTCCAGTGTATTGACGACTTCGAGGGCACCATCTTCCAGACCTACCGGTCGACGATCACCTTCGCCGACAACAACCCGGGCCAACCGTCGACGAAATACACGAGCTCCGCGTCTTCTTCGTCCCCAGGTCCGACTCCGTCGGTGAGTCCGTCTTCGTCACCGGTGGTGACTCCGACTCCTACCAGCACCACGACAACGACCACAACAAGCTCCAGTACGACGACGCCAAGCACGACGGAGCCGAGCACGACGGCGCTCACCACAACGTCGGACATCGCTACCACCACGCCGGAGACGAGCATGAGTGACGGTGCAAGTGTGAGTCCATCGTCTGACCCGCCCGCCGGGACACATCCCCTCGCATCGACCGACTCGCTGGCAAAAACTGGTGCTCCCATCGCGCTCATGTTTCTCGGGGGTTTGATCCTCCTCGCTGCTGGTCTGGCGTTGATTGTCTGGCTGCGACGTCCAAGAACTGTGACCCTGAGCGACGGAGCCGAAACTGCTGATGAGCGGGAGAACGGGGTACAGGATCATGGCGAGTAGTTTTGCTATCTCGTAGCTGGGGCGATCTGTCAGACAGGTCGCCCAGTGTTGACATGCCCGCAAAGATCACCGTGTGACAGGGTTCCGCGGACCGTCCACTAAGGAGTTAATGTGGCCCGTCACGTCGGAGTCGCTGCCGGCCGTCCGGCGATTGTCCTGTTGGCCCTGGGGCTGGCGCTGGCTGGGCCGGCGCTGGGTGGATGCGGTTCCGGCGGCGCCACGACGAACCGGGAGTCCTTCAGGGTGCTGACCAGGTGGCCTGGGTGGGTGTCTTCTGCGGTGGTCTCGGTGATGTGATCTCCGCAGCGTCCGCGCTGTCGAAATCGGAGCCGACCCCCGTAGGGGCCATAAGGACGGGCTGCTCGGAGTTCTCGGATACCTCTCAGCGAGCGTTCGCCAACACTGTTCAGATGCTCACGCAGCTTGGGCGGCCGCGAATCACCGACGGCAAACGGGCCCAGGACACCGCGATGGGCTTTACACCACCGCGGCCGGTACTGCGCGCAGGCAGCGTGAGAAGCTCGCCGCGCTGGACGTGAAGGACCCGAATTCGCGGCGAAAGCCGACCAACTCGCAAATCCCGACCTCAGCGCGGCCGCCACCCAGATGCAGCAGCTGGCCAACAACAAGCAGCTGGCCAACAACAAGGAGCTGGCATCCGCATTTGCCCTCTCTGTCAACCTGAGTTGAGGCGCCCGTCCCCTGACAATTTTGACCCGAGGGCGGGGACGGAGACTTCTGGACATGACCACGATGGTGACCAGGCTCGACTGAGCACCCAGGATCGCAGATCCTGGGCGGGTGTCTGGCGCTGGACAGAACGCCCCGATCCCGAGGCGCCCCGGGGTCCCGGTGTCGGAGGTTTCACCGGACAAGCTGGAGATCCTCGCCGCCTACGACGCGGCGCCTGACGGTGAGAAAAGGTGCGTTGCTGCGCCGGGAGTGCCTGTATTCCAGCCAAATCGTGGAGTGGCGCTGGGCCCGTGACGCGGGCGCGCTGGCTGGGCTGGCCAGGCCACGGGGCCGCCCACTGCGCGATGCCCGCGAGGAGCGGATCTCCCGCTTGGAGCGGGCGAAACCCGAACGGGAGCTGGAACCGGCCAAGGCCCGCTTCGTGGTGGAGGTGCAGGCGAACTTCACGCGCTCTTGGAGACAATCTCCGAGAGCGAGCAGCTCGAGCCCGAGTCGAGGGCGTGACCACGCCGCAATTAACGAACTGGCCGGGCGGATCGGCGTGCGGGCAGCGTGTCACGCCGTGGGCTGCGCAGGCCGGCTACTACCGGCGTCACCGAACCGGTCCTGCACCACCGCGTGCTGTGCCGGTGGTGCACCGCGACCGGTCCCAGCCGCGATCCCTCCCGAGCCCGAGCGCAGAAGATCCAGGAGGTGCTGTGAGCGTTCACGTGTCGTCGAGTCCGATTAGGGTGATAAGCGGGCTCAGATAGGTGAAGTCAGCGGGATTGTGGGTCAGCAACGGCAGGCGGTGGTGTGCCGCGACCGACGCGATGAGCAGGTCCATCCGACGCGGCCGGGGGTTTCGCCCAGCCGCGAGAACCAGGGCAACGAGCTGGCCGTACATGCGGGCCGCGCCGACGGTGAAGGGAAGCGGGTCGAAGGTGTCCGAGACCCATTGGAGGCGCGCGAGCCGGTTGGCTCGTTGCACCGGACCTTGGGCGGCGTGGATACCGGCGTTGAGTTCGGCCAGGGTGATCGAGCTGATGAGGTACTCGGCGTCTGTGGTGATCTGTGCCGGTGTCGGTAGGTCGATCACTGCTGACGTGTCCAGCAGGTAGCACTGCGGTTCGCTCACACCGGACGCTCGGGCTCGCCGGGTCCCCGAGCCGGGTCGGGGTCGACATGCCGGTCGAGGTCGGCGAAGAACTGCTCGAAGTCAACCGAGGGCAGTCGGTCCGTGGCCGCCAGGAGGTCAGCGCCGGTGACGCGGGGACGCTCGGCGGGTCTGGCGTGCGGGATCAGATCCGCGATAGGCGTGCCGTTGCGAGTGAGCACGAAGCTCTCGCCGTGCTGGATGGCACGCATGATCGCTGGTGTGTCGTTGCGCAGTTCCCGCTGAGTGATCTTCTTGGACATGGCGCAAGCATAGCTTCGAATCGCTACCATTCGCTACGGATCCCCTCGGCCGTGACGTGAACCGTTGGTTGATATCCCAAGCCCGGCGATCGCGCGCTTAACGTAGCCTGCTTGCTGCGAACTCAGTCACGAACAAGCGGACGGGCAGGTGTGGCGGGTCTGCTCGAAGACGGGGGCAATGCTGGGGAGGGGGCCGACTTGCACCCGGCTGTCACTGCGCAGGCTGCGCGGGGCAGCGCTCGCGTTCCCGCGGCACGTCGATGGCTACCGCGAGCGGGCAGCGCCGAGGAGACCCGCGCGATCCGAGACTCGGGGTGCCCCACATTCGGCATGACACTCGACGCGGAGTTGACGGTCTCGCACTCGCGGTCGGAGCCAACTTGGGCAGCGCTCCGACCGGTGGTCCGCGAGTGGAGGACTCCCAGGGGTCAGCTACTCGTCCAGGTCCAGTTGAAGATCACCATTTCGGAAGATCCAGCCGCGCTCGCCGCGGCTCATTCTTCCCAAATGATGATCATTCACAGACTGACGACACGGATCCCGGCTGGATGCGCCGTACGCGCCGAGACGAGGCGAAGGACACGAGTTCGTTATCAGGAGGTCACGGGGCCCCGACTGGAGCGTCATATGTTGTGACGAATTGCAGGCACCCATCGTTGGCCTGTATTGAATGGTCCAGTTTGTCGATGTCGGAGAGGCCTTGGTAGGGCCCGGTCATGGCGCAGGGGGGATCTAGGCCGATGAGCTTGTTGCCACTGCTGTCCCTGATGGCGTCTGACAGGTCGTCCAGGAGGGGATTGAGTGTCGGGTCGGCGAGGCCTTGCAGCGGTGGCGTGGTCGTCGGGTTGTTGATGGTCTGGGTCAGCGTCGTGTCACTGGTCAGGAAGTTTGCGTCACCGGTGTAGCCGGCTGCGATTGTGTGGGTGCCGACGGGCAGCGCCGAGGTCGTCAGGGTGGCCTGACCAGAGGCGAGTGCGGTGGTGCCCAGCGGAGTGCCGTCGCTGCTGAACGTCACGTTGCCGGTCGGGGTGCCGGCGCTCGAGGTCACGGTCGCGGTGAAGGTCACCGGCTGGCCGGACGTGGAGGGGTTGGCCGACGAGATGAGCGCGGTGGCCGATGCGGTGCGGAAGGTGAATGCCGAGGTGCCGTTCGGGGTGCCGAGCCCGGTGGGGCCGTCGTAGCCGGCCCCGGCGGTGCACAGCGGGGCACCGCATGTGCCGTTGCTGCCCGTGGTGACGTCGTTGAGCGCGCTGCGGTGGGCGTAGGGGTAGCTGTTGGGCGAGTCGGTGGCGCCCGGGTTGCCGGCCAGCGCATACACCGCGGCGATGATCGGTGCGGCCACGCTGGTCCCGCCGTAGATCTGCCAGCCGCTGGCGCCGTAAGTCTGGTAGACCGCGACGCCGGTCTGCGGGTCGGCCACCGCGGAGACATCGGCCAGCGCGCGCCGGGCGCACCCCGTGGTGAGCCCAACCTGGAAGGCAGGCTTGGCGATCGACCCCGAGCACCCCGAGCCCGCGCCGTTCCACACGGTCTCCGACCAGCCCCGGGCGCTGCTGTCGCTGACCAGCGACGTGCCACCGATCGCCGTCACACCCTTGCCGGAGGCGGGGTAGGAGACCCCGAATCCGTCATCCCCGCTGCTGGCGGTGATCACCACGCCGGGGTGGTTGTAGTAGGAGCTGTCGTAGCTGTTCTCGGAGCCGTTCTCCGGGCCGCCGTAGCTGTTGGACACGAACTTCGCGCCCAGGCTCACCGCGGTATTCACTGCCTTGCCGAGATTGCCGATGGTCTGGCTGTTCGCCTCGACCAGCAGGATGTGGCAGTTCGGGCAGATCGCCGACACCATGTCGAGGTCCAGGGAGATCTCCCCCGCCCAGCCGGTGTCCGCTCGTGGCAATTGGCCCACCTGCCCGTTCTGGTTGACCTTCCGGAAACAGCCGTTGGCGGTGGTGCACGCAGGCAGACCGAAGGTGGATCGGTAGGTGGCCAGGTCGGACTCGGCGGTGGGGTCATCGTAGGCATCGATGATCGCGACGGTCATCGCAGCACTGCCGGTGCTGGTGAGGTTGTACGCGCTGCGCAGGTCAGCCGGTCCGAATCCATTAGGCACGGCGCTGGCCGACAGGTTGGGCTGCACCGTGTCGGTCTGCCGGATCGCGAAGCAGGCCAGCAGTTGGCCGTTGTCCGGGCACACCCGGGCGGTGGGGTGCCGGCCGGCCGGGATCACTGGGTCGCTAGCTGCAGCGGCCGGCTGCCCGAGGACGACGACACCGGCGGCCACCGCGAGCGCGGCGAACACGGCGAGGACCTTGCGCATCTGTGCTCCGCGAGGTGGTGGGGAGCCCCCGCCCGCCGGTAGGCCCGTCCGTGCCAGTACTGATCAGGTTTGCGGTGCCGGACCAGCACCGATTAGGACCCCCGAAGCGCCAACCGGTACAACAGCAACGCCAGCATCACGGAGCAACGCTGGGCCCCCAACGTGGACAGCCGGAGTCCAGCAGTCGACCAGGGGATTGCGACACAACTCACAAGGGACAGCTAAATAGTCGGCGTCGGTCGCAGCGAAGTGCACCGGTGTCTCGCACCGTCTCGAGCTTGGTTCGTCTGGCGGTGAAGTCGCCGTGCCCGGCCCGAAGTGCCGGGTCGAGGTGATCGTTGACCGCCTCAATGTTCTCCCGGAATGCGGTGTCGAGATCCTTCGTTGCGCGAGCGCCGGTCCACGGGCGTGGGGGTAGGGCCGGGAATCGGTACAGGCCGTGAGCGATGCGTTCGAGTTGACCATGGCAGTGCATGTCGATCAGCACCTGAAGTGGCGCTGGGTCGCCGTGGACACCCCGCTCGCGACCGGTTCGGAACTGTCGGTGCGTGCTCGTAGTGTCGCGATCATGCCGTCGAGCCTGCACGAGACGCTGGTAGAGATCTTCCGTGTCCGGCCGGCTCTGGTCGCGACACTCCTGGGCGGTCCGCTCGGGCAGGTGCTGCCGAGGTTCGAGCAGGCTCGGGTCGAGCCCGGCGAGCTCACCGACGTCGCGCCCACCGAGTACCGGGCCGACACGGTGGTCACGCTGTCGGTGGGCGAGGAGCCGGTGCTGGCCGTGGTGATCGAAGTTCAACTGCGTCGCGACCCCGACAAGCGGTGGACCTGGCCGATCTACCTCACCACGCTGCGCGGACGGTTACGTTGCCCAGCCGTGCTGGTGGTGGTGTGTCTCGACCAGGCCATCGCTGCCTGGTGCGCCGCGCCGATCCACCTCGGGCACCCCGGCGCCACGGTGGCGCCGCTGGTGCTGGGGCCCGATCGGATGCCGGTGGTGACCGACACCGACCAGGCGGCCGCCACCCCGGAGCTGGCGGTGCTCTCCGCGATCATCCACGGCGCGGATCCCCGCCACCGTGCGGTGCTCGACGCATTGCCCGGCGCGCTCTCGGTCGTCGATCTCGATCATGCCGCGTTGTACTATGACGTTGTGCTCACCGCGCTGCCGCAGGCGGCGAGTCGCTACCTGGAGGCCCTGATGACCACGAGTTATGAGTATCAGAGCGATTTCGCCCGCCGCTACTTCTCCCAGGGTCGCGCCGAGGGTGAGGCCAAGGGTGAGGCCAAGGCGGTGCTCGCGTTCCTCGAGGCCCGTGGGATCACCGTCTCCGACGACGTGCGGGCACGTATCGCTGCGTGTACCGATCTCGACCAGCTCGACACGTGGATCCGCCGCGCCGCTACCGCGACCACCAGTCAGGACCTGTTCGCATAGCCCTGGAACCGCGGTCTCCGCGGCGCACCACCTCGTCGAGGGGCGCCGCGGCCGGGTGTCCGTCTCAGCCTGGTTGGCACAAGCCGCTGCTCAGGCCGCGTTCGAGCAGGCAATCGTGGTGGACGGTCGGGGCCGCGCTGGACGAGTTCGCCGCCGAGTACGGACCGATTACCGTCACCGAAGCGCAGAACGCCTGGATATCGCGCGTGCTTGCCGATGCCGGTGGTGGTCACCGAGTCACAAGCTGATGCCCGCTCTGCTCTACGACACCGGAGCGCTGGTGGCGGCCGAACGCTAGGAGCCACTGATCTGGAGGCTGCACGATCGCGCCGACGCTGCCGGAATAGTGCCGTGGTGCCGGTGGTCGTGCTGGCCCAGGCCTGGCGCGAAGGACCACAGCACAATCTGTCCCGGCTACTGCGCGGTTGCCGCATTGTGACGGATAACGAGATCGCTGGCCGGGCCGCTGGAGCCGGCTGCGCGGCGGCGGGCACCTCCGACGTGGTGGATGCTCTCGTGGCGGTTGTTCGCGCCCAAGCACGGGATGAGCGTACGGGCTCGGGATGGTCGACTTAGCTAGGGGTACTCTAGGGGTATGCCCAAGGTGAGTATCTACCTTCCGGACGCCTTGTACCGCGAGGCGCAGGCTCGTAAGCTGCCGCTGTCCACGCTGGCCCAGCAGGCCGTAGAGACTGCGCTGCGGGAGTCCGATCGGCAGGACTGGGTGGCTCAGGTCCGGACCAGGCCGCGGCGGTGTCACACCGTGATCGATACGACGCTCCTGCTTACCGAGGTCCGTGAGGAGTTCGGCCATTGATCGTGCTTGACGCCTGCGCCCTTGTCGACGCGGTGCTCGACCAGCCGACTGCGGGTTGGGTCCTCGACGCGATCGCCGAGGAGGAGGTGGCCGCCCCCGCGCATCCGCCCCCGGTGGTTCTTCCCGCCCGCCCCCGGCGGGGGCGCGCCGCTCTGGGCGTTCGGGGGGCGGCGCGCGACGCCCTCGACGAGGCGCTGGCACTCCCTCAGCGGTTCGTCACTCCGACGGCTGGTCACGTGCGACGCGCGTTCGCCTTGCGAGATCGGATCCGCGTGGTCGACGGCCTGTATGTGGCGCTGGCTGATGAGCTCGACTGCCCGCTCGTCACGACCGACCACCGGCTTGCCGCCGCGGATGCGCCCTGCGAGATTCGTACGCCCCCGGCCCCACCCGGCCACCCCACTGGCGCTCCGGTTCCACCCCCAAGAACCCGATAGCTTCGCTTGGTCCCTAGCGACTTTCCGTGACCTACGGCGCGCGCCGCTACGCTTGTCCTTTCGGAAACAGCAAGATCAACCTGCATCGGCGAGGCTGGCACCTCACCGTCTGTGATCAGGTCGCGCTGTGGTTGTTCATCCCAGTGTCAGCCGGGTGGACCACCCTGCAGCAGGCCGAGGATTGTGTCCAGCTTGCCGACCATCCCGGTCAGCCTGTCGTCCATCCCGATCAACCTATCGTCAATCTCGGTCAACCGGTTACCTTGCCGACGCTGGGTCGCCGCGATGTCGGCCAACATCTCATAGATCGACTGGACGTCGTGGTCGAGCTGTCTGACCTTGCGCTCGATCTCCACCGGCATCGCCATGGCGGGAGCATACGGTGAGCAACTTGTGGCATCGCGGGTACCTGTCGGCGATACACCAGGCGCTGGCGTTCAGGCCTTGCGGAATACCCAGCGGCGCAGCAGGAGGAACCGCAGTCAGGGTGGCGACGGCGTTGGCGGTGACGAGCACCGCGACCTCGACTGCGGCCGGCGGCGCGCTGTGCATGGCATGTACCAGTGCCAGCGTGCCGCTGGTCAGGCCTAGAGCCAGCCCGAAGACGATCAGACCCTGAAGCTGATGGCGGGTCCAGCGCTGCCGCCGAGGATCCCGAATGTGAACCGGAATGACTATGTCGACAACGGGCCAGAGCGCAGGCGGCTGTGGAGTATCGGAGATGTTGGCCTGGGCGAGATTTCCGGAGGTCACGCGCGAACAGTGAAGGGGTGCGGGCTCGCGTGAGCCCTCGTCGCGGATCTGCAGTAAAAACAACGCCAACATTAGGGGCACGCGGGGCCCAAAAGTGAACCGAACAATGCTAGTAGTCGACCAGGGGATTGCGATAAGCCCCACAGGGGATCGCTAATTGCTGGCACGGCGTGAAGTCGTAATACTTCATTATCGGGGTCGATTACCATGGCGGCGGGGGAGCCAACCAAGATCAAGGAGAAGTAGTCGTGTCCTCATCACGTCGCTGTGTGAGTGTTGTTGGGCTGCTGACGCTTGGCCTGGCGCTAGGTGGATGCGGCACTGCCGACGTCAAGCCGACGATAGTCATCCCCGAGGGTGTTGACCCGGTGGCCTGGGTGGGCTCGTTCTGCGGGGGTCTCGGTAATGTGATCGCCGGAGCGTCCGCGATCCCGAAGACGCCGTCGACCCCGCAGGCTCAGAAGGACGGGCTGCTCAAGTTCGCTGACAGCGCCCAGCAGGCATTCTCCGGTACCGCCCAAAAGCTCACACAGCTCGGCAAGCCGGGGATCACCGATGGCAAACGGGTCCAGGACACCACGGTGGGATTCTTCACCACTGCAGCCGCAACGGTCGGAAGCCAGCGCGCGAAAATTGCTGCGTTGGATGCGAAAGACCCGGATTTCGCGCAGAAGGCCAACCAGCTCGCCGCCCCCGATCTCGGCACGGCTGGCACCCAGATGCAGGAGCTGACCAGTAACAAAGACCTGGCGCCCGCATTCGGCAAGGCACCGGAGTGCCAGCGGTTGGGCGCTACCGCTGCACGCTGACGGACGCGGGCGATTGGCGAAGCGATCGTCTCGTCAACGTGCCGCTGGTCAAGCCCAGAGCAAGACGAAAGACGATCAGGCTCTGAAGCAGGTCCGGTGCAAACCGTTCAGGCCTTGCGGAAGACCCAGAGGCGCAGCAGAAGGAACCGCATCAGGGTGGCGACGGCGTTGGCGGTGACGAGCACCGCGACCTCGACCGCAGCCGGCGGCGTGCTGTGCAGCGAATGCGCTAATGCCAGTGTGCCGCTGGTCAGCCCCAGGGCGATCCCGAAGACGATCAGTCCCTGAAGCTGATGGCGGGTCCTGCGCTGCCGCCCCACGAACCCGAAGGTGAACCGCCGGTTCAGTGCCGTGTTCGCGATCGTGGTGCTCAGCAGGGCCAGGACGTTGGCGCCCTGAGAGCCCAGCGCGCCTCGCGTGAGCAGGAACAGGACCAGGTAGGCGACGGTGCTGAACACCCCGACGACCGCGAAGCGCACCAGCTGGCGGGTCAGCCCCGGCGGTACGTCCGGCGTCGCCGGCTCCAGCGGGGCCCGGCCCAGCTGGGCGCGCAGCTCGTGCACCGGCAGCTTGCCGGTCGCGAGCGCGCGGGCCAGCCGGGCGATCCCGCGGAGGTCCGCCTTCACGGTGCTGGCGATGTGCACGCGGCTGTCCGGGTCGTCGATCCAGTCGACCGGGACCTCATGGATGCGCAGCCCGCTGCGCTCGGCGAGCACGAGCAGCTCGGTATCGAAGAAGAACCCGTTGTCCTCGACGAGCGGCAGCAGGTGGGCCGCGACCTCGCGCCGGATGGCCTTGAAGCCACACGTGGCGTCGGAGAAGCGCGTGGACAGGGTGTGGCGGAGCATCAGGTTGTAGCTACGGGAGATGAACTCCCGCTTCGCACCGCGTATCACGCGCGACCCTCGGTGCAGCCGGGTGCCGATGGCGAGGTCGGAGTGCCCGGAGACCAGCGGCGCGATCAGCGGCAGCAGCGCCGCCAGATCGGTCGACAGGTCAACGTCCATGTACGCCAGGACGGCCGCGTCCGAGGTCGACCAGACCGCGCGCAGCGCCCGTCCTTTGCCCTTCTCCGGCATGTGCACGACCCGCACCGAGGGGAACTCCGCTGCCAGCCGGTTGGCGACCTCGAGGGTGCCGTCGGTGCTCGCGTTATCGGCGACGGTGATCTGGACCGGATAGGGCACCCAGGTGGTCAGGTGCGCATGCAGATCTCGCACGCACGGCTCGAGGTCGATTTCCTCGTTGTAGACCGGAATGACGATGTCGACCATCGGCGAGAGCCCGGGTGGCTGAGGAGCGTCGGCGGTATCGGCCGAGGCGAGGTTGCCGGAGGTCACGTTCGAAACATAAGGAGAATGTCAACGCTGCAATTGTGGCTCTGCGTGGATTCGCCCGTCACTCAGCGCGGAAAGTCGCAGGGTGGAACACCCTCCCCGCAGCGCGCCGGGGTCTTCACGACGACGGGGTTTCCCTCAGCGTTGGTCCCTCCTTAACTCGTAGCTTTCGCGATTAGGCCAAGATGCCCGTCCCCGTGCCGAATGGCGTAGCCGGTCCGCGAGGCCACGAAAAGAGATGTCCCGCGTACACGAGTCCGCCTCCGTGCGGTTCATCACCGTTCGAGAGGCGTTCACGCGCGTCTTGCAGAGTCCCCCCGACGTTCCGGGTCCTGGCACGACGTGCGGGGACCGGTGCGCGCGAGGTGGCGGGAGTGCCGGACGGAATGGGGTGTCGCGTGGCAGGTTCGGTCCGCTCCTGGCCCCTCGACCGCTCCGCGAAGAGCGCTGCCGGTCAGAACGGAAAGACTCCTCACAAGCCGAACGTCCAGAAGAGCGGTGCGCAGGGCCTCAAGGCAGGCCGACCGTGGCTGAACGTGCCCCTGGAGCTCGCCGCCCTCACCTTCCTGGCAGCGGTAACCCGCCTGACCGCGATCACCCACCCGCACTCGATCGTCTTCGACGAGGTGTACTTCCGGGAATTCGCGCTGCGTTACCTGGACGGCTCGTATTTCTTCGACATCCACCCGCCGCTGGGAAAGCTCCTCCTGGCCGGTTGGGCGAAACTGTTCGGGGTTTCTGCCACGGTGCAGTCCACCGACCCCGTCGTAGTCCTGCGCCTGTTACCGGCGTTGGCTGGAACGGTGCTCGTGGCGGTGTTCTACCAATTGCTGCGAGAGCTGACCGCCAGCCGGAGGGTGGCGACATTCGGGGCGGCGCTGCTACTGCTCGATAACGCGATCCTCGTCGAGTCCCGGCTCATCCTCACGGACAGCATGCTGCTGCTGTTCGGCGTCAGCGCGCTGACCTGCTACCTCGCCTCGCGGCGCCGCACCGGACGGGCGCACTGGATCCTGCTGACCGCGAGCGCTGTGCTGGCCGGCATGGCCGCCAGCACCAAGTGGAGCGGCCTGACCGCGCTGGGCCTGATCGGGCTCGTGTGGCTGGCCCAGACGTTGCGGCAACGGGTCAGCTGGCGGCTCGCGCTACCTCAGGCGGCGATCCTGCTCCTCGTCCCGGCGCTGCTCTACGTCAGCGTCTTCGCCATCCACTTCCAGTTGCTCACCCACAGCGGGCCGGGCGATGCGTTCATGTCCCAGCAATTCCAATCCACCCTGGTCGGCAACGCCAGCTACAACCCGACCGCCAGGATGTCGTTCCCCGACCGCTTCATCGAGCTCAACAAGGCGATGAACGGAGCCGAGAACTCGCTCAACAACAGCCACCACCCCTACAGCTCCAGCTGGGTGAGCTGGCCGGTGCTGGAACGTCCGGTCTATTACTGGACTGCGGGCAAGGAGTACATCTACCTCCAGGGCAACCCGCTCATCTGGTGGGGCCTGCTGGTGGGCGTGGCCGCGGTGGCGGTGGGTTGGCTGCGCCGTCCGGAGCTCTTCGCCCGCCATCGCGGGTCACTGGCCCTGCTCGGTGTCGGGTGGGCGGTCAACTACCTGCCCTTCGCCACCATCCAACGGCCGCTGTTCCTCTACCACTACTTCTTCTCGCTGATGTTCTGCATCGCCGCGGTCAGCATCGGGCTGGGACTGTTGGCGGGCTGGATGACCGACGGCGAGGCTGTGTGGCGGTTCCCGTCCGGCCGTTCGGCGGCCCTGTACTGGGGCATCCTCGCGGTCGCGGTAGCAGGCTTCGTGTACTTCGCCCCGATCTCCTACGGGCTCCCGCTCAGCGACGGCGGCCTGGCCGCCCGCATCTGGCTGGATTCATGGCGCTGACCGGCCATATCCGTCCGATCACTGCCGACGTGATCTGACTTGACCATCACGATCTTCCTGTACCTGGTCGGCAGCGTGCTGGCCGGATTCGCTATCACCCTGCTGAGCGGGCTGAGGTTGACGATCGAGGAGCGGATCTTCTTCGGCGCCGTGCTGGGGCTGATGGTGGTCACCGCCGCCACCTTCGGGTGCTTCCTGGCCTTCGGGCTGGGGCCGCTCAGCATGGGGCTCGGGTTCGGGGTCACCGCCGGCCTGGGCGCGGCGGGAGTGCTGGTCGGCAGGGCAGGCCTGGCAACCGAGCTGAGGGAGTTCACCGCCCGCTGGACGAGCCACCCGCTGCGTGGCGGCTACCCCTGGGCGCTGTGGCTGCTGCTGCTGATCTCCTGGACCTACACCCTCCACTTCTTCTCTCAGGCCTACGTCCTTGACGATCAGGGGCTCACCGCCGGCTACATCAACATCTGGGGTGATTGGGGGGCGCACCTGTCCTACGCGGGCTCCTTTGCCTACGCTGACAACCGCCCGCCGGAATTCTTCATCGATCCAGGCCATCGCCTCGGATACGCCTTCGCGATCGACTTTCTGGCCGCCATGGTGGTGCACCTGGGGGCGACCCTGCCGAACTCGCTGGTGATCACCAGCGTGGTGGTGGCGCTCGCCATCCCGGGCGTCATGTACTGCACCGGGCTCCGGCTGGTGAAGAGCCAGGCCGCCGCCGCCCTGGCCGTTTTCATCTTCGCGATGATGGGCGGTACGGGCTTCATCTACTACCTGGCCGATGTCGACAAGCACGGGTTGGCAGCGCTGGCCGCGCCGCCCCATGAATACACGCTCAACCGTGACCTTGGATATCAGTGGCTGGACCCGGTGCTGGCCTACCTGGTCCCGCAACGGTCGGTGCTCTTCGGGTTCAGCCTGGTCCTGATCAGCGCCGCGCTCCTGTGGATCGCGAAGGATGATCCGCCTCCAGAGGGCACGGGACAGGGGCGAAAGGCCGTCCGGCCGCTGTTGTTCGCGGGCGTCGTGGTCGGGTTGATGCCGGTCTTTCATCCCTACGCCTATGGGACGGCGATCGCCCTCGGCGGCTTCTGGGCCCTGATGGGCAGGGGAGGCACCGGGGTCTGGTGGCGCCGATGCCTTCGTGGACTCCGCTCCCAACTCGCCTTTTTGGTTCCTGCGCTTGCCCTCGGCGGGCCCGCCCTGCTGTGGCTTCTGTCCGCGGCCGGCAGTAACAGCGTCCGCTTCCGGCCCGGCTGGTACGCCTTTCCCAGCGCTCAGGATGTCCCTCTAGCCAACCTGCCCGAATGGTTCTGGGGCTGGTTGGCCGGGGGATTGCCGGGGCTGACGCTCGCGAACCTGCTCGCCTGGTTCTGGTTCTGGATCAAGAACATCTCGCTGTTCCTGCCGCTGCTGCTGATCGCCCAGCTCTGGAAGGGAGCGGTCCCGGAACGCTTCCGCCTTCGCTTCCTCCCGCTGTGGCTCTGGTTCGTGGTCCCCAATCTCTTCGTTCTCCAGCCTTGGGAGTGGGACAACACCAAGTTTTTCGTGTTCTGGGCGCTGTTCGGATCGATGCTGGTCGCAGCACTCGTGGTGCGGATCGCCGCCGCGGGCGTGGCCGGGCAGGCGTTGGCGAGCACATGCGTGGTGCTGCTGGTCCTCACCGGCGGGATCGACCTGTACCGCGCGTCGAACTTTTCGCTCAGCTCCCTTCAGTTCACCGATGCCGGGGGAGTGCGGTTGGCTGCCTGGGTGCGCGACCACACTGATCCCCACGCCACCTTTCTCGTCGCTCACGAGCACAACAATCCGGTGATGGCTCTGGCCGGTCGTCGCGTCGTCCTCGCCTATCCCTCCTGGCTGTGGACCTACGGCATTTCGGACTACGCCACCAAACAGTCGGACGTCGAACGGATGCTGCGCGGGGACCCGCAGACTCCCGAGCTGGTGCGCCGCTATCACGTCGACTACGTAGTGATCGGGCCGCAAGAACGGTCGGACACTTACCACGGCAATATCGACTATTGGAGCTCGAACGCGACCCAGGTCCGCGAGGAGGGGGAGTACCTTCTGTTCAAGACCGGCACCAAACCGGAGGCGCCGCCCGTCCCAGCGTCGGCGGTGCGCGAGCTCGGCTTCACCGGCGCCCACGACCTCCAGCACCGCTGCATATCGCTAGGGTATAAGGACGCCACCGCCGCCGCCGGCACGTGGATGTGCGGGGGAAAGGCCGATGGCTCGCAGATTCCCCTGGATATGAACGCGGCATGTGTGTGGGCCTACGGCACCGCCGCGATAGCCCTGCAAAAGGACCCATCCAGTTCGAACTCATGGGTGTGTGCCCGTCGCGAGTAGTATCCGGGGCAGCCATCACAAGCTGAGGTCGCTGACCCTTTCAGGCGTGTCGGCGTGCCGGGTGCTGCCGTTGGTGCCGAGCATATCGAGAGCCCGTGCACGATTGCGCGTTACCACGTTCGCGGGTCCGGTCACGTGGCTCGTTTCGGCCACGATGAAGTGCGGCCGCTGTTTTGCTTCGTAGTAGATTCGGCCGACATATTCGCCGATCACACCGAGGAAGAGCAATTGGAGGCCACCGATACCGAGGATCGCTGCGACCAGGGTGATGTAACCCGGAGCCGTGACGCCCTGAACCAAGGACGCGACGATGAGGAAGATCACGTATGCAAACGACAGGATCGTCACTGACCCGCCCAGATAAATGGATAGGCGAAGCGGGGCGGCGTTGAACGACATGATCCCGTCGATGCCGTAGTTGAGCAACCGGCGCAACGACCACTTGCTCGCCCCGCCACCCTGCCGCGCGACATTACGGTAATCGACGGTCGCTACCGAGAACCCGATCCAGGAGAACAATCCCTTCGAGAAGCGGTTGTACTCGCCCATGTGAAGCAGCGCGTCCACTGCGCGGCGGCTGAGAAGTCGGAAGTCGCCGACGCCGTCTTCCATGTTCACGTCAACAAGAGAGTTCACAATCCGGTAGTACAGGCGTGCCAGCAAGGTCCGGCTTAACCGCTCACCCTCACGTGTCCGCCGCGCGACCACCTGATCGTAGCCCTGCTCGTAGAGCGCCAGCATTTCGAGCACGAGATGCGGTGGGTGCTGGAGATCGGCGTCCATGACGACGACCGCGTCACCACGCGCATAAACCAGGCCGGCCAACATCGCGGATTCTTTGCCGAAGTTCCGACTGAAGGAGACGTAGGTGACTCGCGGATCCTGCGCGTTCAGTCGCTGTATCGCCTGACGAGTGCCATCGCGACTGCCGTCATCGACGAGTACGATCTCGACGTCGACATCCGCCGGCTCCAGCGTAGCGAACACCTGGTCGATCAATTCGGGCAACACATCCTGCTCGTCATAACATGGGACGACGACCGATAACAGCATGTCGTTGCCTCTCGCGTTGTTGTGGTTCTCAGGATCGTGGGCGCCGATCACAGTTACAGAGGATTCCTACGCCTGGACTGTGAACGGTAGGAACGCAGGAGTCGACGAGCAGGCAACGGCAAACCCCACAAGGGACGGCGGTTAATTGATGTTGGTTTGTTTGTCGCGCGAAGGAAGGTGCAGTGCCTACGATACCGGCCATGAAAGCGACTGTGTGTTGCGTGTGCGACGCCGCTATGCAGCCGTTGATGTCGTCCTGGAGTTTCCGTTGCCCACGATGCGGAACATGGGCCTCTTCACTGCACGCCGGCATCAATGGTCCCGAGAGCCAGAGATTGGACGAGGATCTTCGCGAAACTGGCTTGTGCCGCCTCCGCAAGCAGAACAACGAGATCATCCTGGATCGGCTCCACACGCTGGGCCTCCCCCCCGGGGGGTCCTTACTCGATGTCGGTGCCGCGCACGGTTGGTTCGTGCTGGCCGCTCTTGATCGTGGACTCAAGGCGACTGGCATCGACCCGGACGTCCAGATGGCCGAGCGCGCCGAGTCGAACGGCGCCGACATCCGGCGTGGCTACTTCCCAGATGCGCTCGACGCGGATGAGAGCTTTGACGCCATCTGCTTCAACGATGTGCTGGAGCACATCCTCGATGTCCGCGCGGCGGTGGCTGCCTGCGACCGGCATCTGCGACCCGGCGGGCTGCTGAGTATCAACATTCCGAACAGTCGCGGGCTGCTCTACCGAGTTTCGTTACTGGCCAAGCGGGCGGGCGCGGCTGGTCTTTTCGACCGCCTGTGGCAGGTGTCATTTCCCTCCCCGCACGTCTGGTATTTCGATGAGGCGGGTCTGTCGGCACTGTGCACCGCCCAAGGGCTGCCGACCGTGTTCACCGGCCGGCTGCCCACCCTCACCCGGGCAGGGCTGTGGCAGCGGGCCCACTTCGACCGGCGGCGGCCGTCGCTGTCCAGCGTCGCGGGGGTGGCAGCCGCATGGGTGGCAACGCCCATGCTCAACAGCGCGTGGGCGACCGACATCATGCACGTGATCGCCCAAAGCCGCGCTAGTGGGTCAACCAGACCTGGTAGTAGACGTCCTCCCTGGGGGAGTGGTGGCCCCAGCCGTCCTCCGTGCCGGCCATAGTGACTGTCTGCAGCAGGTCGGCGTTCAGCACAGTCTCGCCTGGCTTGGCGACGACCACTGATCCCGAGGGGAGTTGTTTCTCTCCCACTGGTCCGACGACGGCTCCGCCGCCGATGATCCCGTTGGTGCGGTACGTCCGGGGATCCTGGTGGGAGAAGAACGCGAACATAATCGGAGCCTGGTCAATATGGTCGGAGAGTTGGATCGGCCCTCGGCGGGGCGTCCGCTCAGCTCTGACGATCGCGGTCTCGAGACCAGGGTCGAACCAGAACGCCTCCCGGGCCGGGTAGTCGGTGAAGTAGTCGGCCATGAACGAACCGGTTTCGACCATCAGCGCGATGCCCAATGCAGCCACGATCCAGTGCCGGTCAGACACCCCGGGAGAGAGGCGGTTCAGCTCCGCGGCCCCCAGGGCCATGACGATGATCAGGAAGGGCACGACGTCGATGGTTCGCAGCGCGTGGCCCTGTACCGCCGTCAGTGCCGCGGGAAGCCCTCCGAGGAGGGCACCGAGACCGATCAAACGCCAGAAGGGCTCCCGCCAGCGTCGTGCCACCGCGACGGCACCCACGATCAGGAATGGGGCCAGCGTCACGTAGAGCAGGCCGCCATGGCCGGTGGCGTGGCGGCCATAGGGGTCCCCGGTATAGAACAGGAACGATGGGCTCCAGCCGGCTGCGTAGACGCGGACCAGCCGCTCCGCGACCATCAGGGGGAAGAACCTCCCGTCGTCGGTGCTTCCCACGATCCCGGGCCTGGCGGTGCAGGTGAAAACCGGCTGGCACAAAATTGAGATGCCGTCGAAGTGAGCCGTCAGCTGGCCGGGGTGGTGCAGGCTCCAGAGGGCCATGGGGAGATGGCAGGCCAGGGCGGTGAGGCTGGTCGTGACCAGGGGGCGCCACCGTCGCCGCCATTGACCCAGGTAGGCCCCCCACAGTGCGGCGACGAGGATCAGCACGAGCAGGCGCGCGGTCGAGTAGGCATAGATCGCCACGCCCAGCGACAGGCCCGCCAGGATGGCGAAGAGGAGCTGCCGTTGGGGGCGCGACTCTTGGTCGGCGTTCCACCAGGCCAGCAGGAACAGGGCCAGCGCGGCCGGAAGCGCGGAGACCTCGAACCCGATCCGGCCGATCACGAACAGCCAGGGCAGGGTTCCGGCCACCGCGAAGGCCGCCAATCCCAGCCAGCGGTTACGGAAGATCCGGTAGGCGAGCCAGCCCAGCGCGATCGCTGTGAGCAGGCTGAGCAGGCTCGGCACTATCCTGACGATGCCGACGCTCGGCCCGAAGAGCCGCATCGCCCCCGCAATCAAGTAGATGAGCACCGGGTTCTTGTACTCACCAAAGGCCTTGAAGAACAGCGGCCAGCTCTCGCCATGCTCATCCCGGCCATCGACGGAGATGGTGTAGGCGTTGTAACCGACCGACGCCTCGTCCACGTAGAAGCCGGGTGGCGAGCCGGTGAGTCTGTCCAGGTGCAGCACCGTGACCCCGAGCCCCACCGCTCCCAGCGCCAACCTGAAAAGGTGCGAACGAATCCAGGTAAAACCTGGGTGAGCTGCTGGTACGTCCATGTTGGTTAGCGGGTCAACCAGACTTTGTAATAGACGTCCTCCTTGGTGGGGTGGCCCCAGCCGTCACCCTTGGCGGGCAGGGTGATCGTCTGCAGGAGGTCGGCATCCAGCACCTTTTCGTCCGGCTTGGCGACGATTACCGACCTCGGGGGGAGTTGTTTCTCTCCTACTGGTCCGACGACTGCTCCGCTCCCGGTGATCCCGTTCGCGCGGTACATCCGCGGATCCTCATGGGAGAAGAACGCGAACATAGTCGGGGCCTGGTCAATGTGGTCGCTGAGTTGAATCGGTCCCTGGTGAGGGGTCCCCTTAGCTCTGGCGATCGCGGTCTCCAGACCGGGGTCGAACCAGGATGCTTGCCTGGCGGGATAGTCGGTGAAGTAATCGGTCATGAATGCACCCATCTCGACCAGGATCGCGGCACCCAGGGCAGCCACGATCCAGCGCTGGCCAGTGAGCAGCCGGTTCAGCTCGGCCGCTCCCAGGGCCATGGCGATGATCAGGAAGGGGACCACATCGATCATGCGCAAGGCATGTCCCAGGTGCATCGTCAGCGCGGCGGGAATCGCTCCGAGGAGGGCACCGAGACCGATCAAACGCCAGAAGGGCTCCCGCCAGCGTCGTGCCACCGCGACGGCACCCACGATCAGGAATGGCGCCAGCGTCACGTAGAGCAGGCCACCATGGCCGGAGTCGTGGCGGCCATAGGGGTCCCCCGCATAGAACAGGAACGTAGGGCTCCAGCCGGCCGCGTAGACGCGCAGTAGACGCTCGGTGACCACTACGGGGAAGAACCTTCCGTCGTCCGAGCTTCCCACGATCCCCGGAAACGCTGAGCAGTTGGACACCGGCTGGCAGAGAATCGAGAGTGAGTTGAAGCGATCCGTTAGCAGGCCGGGATGTCGGAGGCTCCAAAGGGCCATGGGGAAGTAGCTGGCCAGGGCGATCACGCCAGTCGTGACCAGGGGGCGCCACCGTCGCCGCCATTGACCCAGGTAGGCCCCCCACAGTGCGGCGACGAGGATCAGCACGAGCAGGCGCGCGGTCGAGTAGGCATAGATCGCCACGCCCAGCGACAGGCCCGCCAGGATGGCGAAGAGGAGCTGCCGTTGGGGGCGCGACTCTTGGTCGGCGTTCCACCAGGCCAGCAGGAACAGGGCCAGCGCGGCCGGAAGCGCGGAGACCTCGAACCCGATCCGGCCGATCACGAACAGCCAGGGCAGGGTTCCGGCCACCGCGAAGGCCGCCAATCCCAGCCAGCGGTTACGGAAGATCCGGTAGGCGAGCCAGCCCAGCGCGATCGCTGTGAGCAGGCTGAGCAGGCTCGGCACCATTCTGACGATGCCGACGCTCGGCCCGAAAAGTCGCATCGCCCCGGCCATCAAGTAGATGATGACGGTGTTCTTGTATCCGCCGAAAGCCTCGATGAACAGCGGCCAGCTCTCGCCATGCTCATCCCGGCCGTCAAAGGAGATGGCGTAGGCGCTGTAACCGACCGTCGCCTCGTCCACGTAGAAGCCGGGTGGCGAACTGGTGAGTCGGGAGAGGTGGAGCGCCGTGACCCCGAGCCCGACCGTCCCCAGCGCCAGCGTGAAAAGGTGCGCGCGAACCCAGGATTGAACGGCCAGCCACGGCCGCGCCAGGTTCGGGGCTCCGGCAAGACCCAGATCCCGAGACACGTCGGAATCCACCGATCCCTCCATTTCCCGTCTCGAATTTATCAATCTCTCATTTAGCAAGTGGCGAGGCATCAGGGCGAGACGTCGTGCCCGCGGCGGATAGCCTTGTTGGCCAAGTGGCGAAACCACAGTACGGCCAGATCGAGTCATGAGGAGGAGGTGGTGATGAAGCGCAGGTGAAATGTTAGGCCATCGTCAGCGGAGATTCAGCTGGCGGGTAGTGGCGGGCGCGCTCATACCGCTCATCCCGCTGATCATGGCGCCCACCACCGGGGGTCTACCGGCACAGCGCTCGGCGCTGTCGAGCTAGGGTCTGCTCCAACTAACGCTTTGAACCGTCGGCCCTCACTTCAGACCGGGAGAGCCGTAGCCAGCCTCGTCGTTCATATAACCAGATTACGAACAGTTCGCGGATTGCCCAGCGAAGGGGGCTCCGCGTCCAAGGTTGACTAGACTTGCGATCCCAGATCGCCCGCACGCCCGCCGAGGTCGTGGTCTCGATCCCGCAAGCAGCGAATACCGCTTGGGCGCGCGGGAGATGATGAGGATGCGCTATGAGTACGGCGGACTTCCAGCCGTGGTCACCCATGATGGAGTGAACCTGGACCGCAAATTCGTGCGTATCAAGATATTGCTCAGGGTTCTGAGCCGAGCCAATTACATGGTCCGCGCCCATGTTGGGCCGGAGTGAGCGGATTGCCTGATCGATTTCGACTTGGGCAACAATAGGCCGACCGTTACTTGTGGCCAATGCCAGAGAGGCAAGGTAGTCATTGCACGGTCCCTGTTCCCGGACTTCCGGCCGAATAAGGCGATATCCAAATGTTAGAGCCACGACGCATTGGGCTGTGTCGGTCTTTCCGCCTGTACGGTAGCGGCCACCCAGGGCGCGGACCATCAGTTCTGACACCTCTGCCGCTCGCGCTCGAACCCGGGATGAGCTCATCCTGCCCAACGCCATAGGCCGGAAGGATAATGGAGGCTACGCGGTCGGCGCTGGGAGGTGCGTGATCGTGGCGGTCGAGCGACCATGGCCAGGGTGCTCGCGGTGCCGGGCGTCGTGTCGGCTGACGCCGCGGATGAAGATCGCTTGATGAAATTAGCTGTCCGTTGTGGGGCTGATCGCAATCCCCTCGTGGACCGCTGGGTGTCTAAGGTTCATCTTCGGGCGGGAACCTGCGCAGACTGCGTAATAGGAACAATTTTTCTCAACGAGACATGCTCAAACCACTCTCTTTTGGTTCGGAGTTCGGCGAGTCGTCTGGTGTTCGGCGGCCGTGCATAGTGTGGCCCGTTTCTGTGGAGGTCTGTCATGCTCCGTGTCCCTGGCGATCGAATCACCGGCCGTGCGCCCTGCACCCGTGGTCCTGTGATACGCGGTTCAGGTTTGGCTGGTGTGCTGGCTGTCGTGCTCGCGACCCTGTTGGCGGTGCTGGCCCCGGTGCCCGCGATGGCGACCGTGCCCGGCTCCACCGGCCCGGTCGCCTTTCCGGGCAATGCGGCGGCGCCGGGTGTAGCGATGAGCGTCGAGGCTCCGGTTGTGAACGTGTTGACGAATGGTGATGTGGAGGACGGCGGTACCATTCCAGCGGGGTGGAGTTCGGGGGGATATCAACCGCAGAACGCGAGCTTCACCTGGGACACGACGACCCGCCACGCCGGCGCGCGCAGCCTCGGTATCGACACCGGTCCTGTCGCCAATGACGTTCGGTGGACGCAAAATTTCACCGTTCCGGCTCCGCCCGCTGGATCCACCGTCCACCGGTACCGGCTCTCCGGTTGGATCAAGACCGAAGGGGTCAACGGCGGCTACGGAGCATCGCTGGGCAACGAGAACACCTACGACCGTACCGCCGGAATAACCGGCACGACCGACTGGACCTACGTGTCGATGGTGCTGCAGGCGAGCACGGGGTCACAACTGCGTATCGCCGCCCGCTTGGGCCACTTCGGTGCAGCCAGCACGGGTCGTGCCTGGTTCGACGACATCCAGCTGGTCGAGCTCGCCTCCCCACCATCCGGTCAGCCGCCGGGGTGGAAGATTCTCGTTCTCGTCTATCCCGCGATGGACTTGACAAGTGGTGGGCATCACTACCTGGGAACGATGAGCAATGCCGATCGGGACAACGCGATCGCGACCGCGACTCAGTTCGTTGACCAGGACATCCCAGCACTCGACAGCGGGTTCATGGTGCCCGAACTCACCGTCCGGGTCGTCCCACAGGCGCCGAGGTTGTCGCCCGACGGTGGGGGCGGCTTGGGCGGGCTGGGCGGCTGGTGGCCCGCCCCGGGTGATACGGCGTCGGAGCGTGATCCGGCCTTCGACTCGGTGATCGTCGTCTGGAATGCCCACGGCGTCGACGAGTCGAATCAGCAGGTGGACATCAACTCGTATTGTGGGTTGACTCCCGGCCTCGGCACCAACCAGACGTACTCCACGGTCGTCGCCTCATGCGATAACATCAATACCTTCAAGCATGAGTTCGGTCATTCGATTACCGGCTACCATGATGCCCTGGGTGCCGCTCCCAGGCCGACGGTAAACAATCATATTAACCCCGCCCAGCCTGACACCGACTACGTGCACTGCCCCACCGGAGTGGCGTACGTGATGGAGGATGAGCAGCCGGGCAGTCCGATACCCAACTCGATCTACAACAATCAGTCCGGTTTCACTCACGATTACTACTCGGGGACGGCTGCATTGGCGGCGGCTCCGTCCCAATGCCTGGGTGTTCCGCGCGGTGCGTGGGCCTACGGTGGCCCGCTGACCCTGGCCGGAGATCTGAACCCGCCCTCGATCGCGGTGGCTGGCGTGGGGGGGGGGGGGGGGGGGGGGCCGCGCCCCCCCCCCCCCCCCCACGCAGCTGCGCTTCACGGTCACGCTATCTCACGCCACCACGACCCAACCGGTCAGCGTGAGCTACCAGACGGCCCCGGGCACAGCCACCTCGCCCGGCGACTTCGCGCCCGCGTCCGGTGTGGTCACCTTCACGCCGGGACAGACCACCGCAACGGTGGCCGTGACGGTTCAGGGCGACAGTGCCGTCGAGAAAGACGAGTCTCTCACCCTCCAGCTCGATGACGCGGTCAACGCCTTCCTGGCCGACGGCACCGCCACCGGCACCATCGTCAACGACGACCTCACCCCGCCCATGGGCTGGAACAGCTGGAACAGGTTCGGCTGCAACATCGACGAGAACCTCATCAGAGGCACGGCCGATGCGATCGTCGCGAATGGACTGGACACCGCCGGATATCAGTACGTCAACATCGATGACTGCTGGATGGCGTCCACCCGGGACGCTCAGGGCCGGCTGCGGTCGGACCCGACCCGGTTCCCGTCCGGCATCGCGTCGCTGGCGAGCTACGTCCACGGCAAGGGTCTCAAACTGGGTATCTACGAATCGGCTGGAACGGCTACCTGCCAGGGGCTGCCGGGCAGCCTCGACCACGAGACCACCGATGCGCAGACCTTCGCGTCGTGGGGCGTCGACTATCTGAAGTACGACAACTGCAACAACCAGGGACGTCCCGCGGCCACCAGGTACAAGGTGATGGGCGACGCCCTCAAGGCCACGGGCCGGACCATTGTCTACAGCATCTGCAACTGGGGCCAGGAGGAGCCCTGGATCTTCGGTTCCCGCGTCGGGGGCCAGTTGTGGCGTACCACGGGTGACATCTCAGACTCGTGGGGCAGCTTGACCAGCATTCTCGATCAGCAGGCCGGTCTGGAGCCGTTCGCCCGGCAGGGTCAGTACAACGACCCGGACATGCTCGAGGTCGGAAACGGCGGCATGACGACCACCGAGTACACCTCGCACTTCAGCCTCTGGTCGGTGCTCAGCGCGCCGCTGCTGCTCGGCAACGACCTGCGTTCGGTCAACAGCACCACGCTGGGCATCGTCCGCAACGCGGACGTGATTGCGGTGAACCAGGATTGGGGTGGCTCGCAGGGCCGCCGGATCTCGCAATCGGGCACCTCCGAGGTGTGGGCCAAGCCCATGTCGGATGGTTCGGTGGCGATGGTGCTGTTCAACCGGGGCTCCTCGAACGCGACGATCGGCACCACCGCGGCCGAGCTCGGGCTGGGTGGATCCTCCTCGTACACCCTGAAGGACCTGTGGACCGGCGGTTCCTCGACCACCTCCGGTGCGATCTCGGCGACTGTGGCCTCCCACGGTGTCGTGATGTACCGGGTGACCCGGGCTGGGACGCTGTCGGCGGCCCCCGCTGGCGGCACCTACCAGGTGGGCGACATGAGCTGGCTCGCTTCGAGCAACGGCTGGGGCCCAGCGGAGCGCAATGAGTCCAATGGGGAGTTCGCGGCCGGTGACGGGCGCCCACTCACCATCCAGGGCGGCACCTACCCGAAGGGTATCGGTGCGCATGCCGATGGTGCGGTGCATGTCTACTTGGGACAGTCATGTCCCCTGTTCACCGCCCAAGTTGGGGTGGATGACGAGACCGGCAACAACGGCAGCGTGCGTTTCCAGGTGTACGGGGACGGGCGGTTGCTGGCGTACTCCGATGTCAAGACAGGGACGCAAGGCTCCGCCCCGATGAAGGTGGCCACCGCCGGATACACCGCCTTGGAACTGCGGGTGACCGATGGCCGTGACGGCCGCAACTCCGACCACGCAGACTGGGGAGCCGCGACCCTGACCTGCACCGCCGCCGGCATCGGCTCGTTCGCCAGCGACCGCAACTGGTCGTCGTCCACCAACGGCTGGGGCCCCGTCGAACGTGATCAGTCCAATGGAGAGCTTGGGGCTGGGGACGGTGTGGTGGCGTCGGCCGGTGGCGTCAGCTATGTCAAGGCGGTCGGGGCACACGCGGCCAGCGACATCGCGATCCCGCTCGGCGGGTTCTGCAAGCGGTTCACCTCGGCGGTCGGCCTTGATGATGAGAGCACCGCGGGCAGCGTGACCTTCTCGGTGGTGGCCGACGGGGTCACCCTCTACACCAGCCCAACCCTGCGGGCCGGCGACGCTGGGTCGGTCGACGTGGATGTGACCGGACGGTCCATTGTGCGCTTGGTGGTTGGCGATGGTGGCGACGGCGGCGGATACGACCACGCCACCTGGGGAGGCGCCCGGTTGGCCTGCTGACGTAGGACTATAGGTAAAGGGTGGTAACGTAACAATAAATTCGCCTGGAATTGGTCAGAAGTTGGGCTGTCTCCGCCGGCCGTGATCGGCCGCTGCTGCGAGATTTTCGCAAGAGCTCCAGTGTTGACTAATTGCGCCGTCGGGCGGCTTGTATTTCTTTGCCATGTCGATCGTGTAATAGATCAATCGCCTCAAGTAGCTATCCCCTGTGGGGTTTGTAGTAAGCCTACTGTCGATCGCTTGTCTTCTTTTGTTCACCTTAGGGAGGCAGCGTCGCCACGGGCGGGGCACCGGGTGAGCGAGCGGTCCGGCGCACTGCCCTGGCCGATCACAGCCACCAATACCGGTCGGTCCAGCACCCACCAGATCGCCCGACGACCCCGGACATCGAGGAGTGGCGCCGTCATGGACCCGGACAGCATGACCACGATCATGCCCGCCGTACCACTGCAGCCACTGCAGGCTGTGCCGGAGCCGGCCGAGTTGGCCGATATCGACGCGCGAGCGATCTCGGCGTGGTTCGGCGACCGCAAGGTGCTCGACCGGGTGTCGCTGTACATGCCGGCGGGGTCGGTGACCGCTCTGATCGGGCCCTCGGGCTGTGGTAAGTCGACGTTCCTGCGGATTCTCAACCGGATGCACGAGCTGATCCCGTCCGCGACCCTGGCCGGTGAGGTGCTGCTGTCGGGCTCGGACATCTATGACTCGCGCTGGAAGCTCACCGATGCCCGCCGCGCGATCGGGATGGTCTTCCAGAAGCCCAACCCGTTCCCGGCGATGTCCATCGCCGACAACGTGACGGCCGGGCTGAAACTCACCGGGATCAAGGCCACCCGCGAGGACAGGGACGATCTGATCGAAGAGTGCCTGTCCAAGGCCGGGCTGTGGAAGGAGGTTCGGGACCGGCTACGCCAACCCGGCGGCGCGCTCTCGGGTGGCCAGCAGCAGCGGCTCTGCATCGCGCGTTCGCTGGCGGTGCGTCCGCAGGTGCTGCTGATGGATGAGCCCTGCTCGGCGCTGGACCCCACGTCGACTCGGCGCATCGAGCAGACCATCGCCGAGCTCGCGCACGAGGTGACGATCGTGATCGTCACCCACAACATGCAGCAGGCCCAGCGGGTCTCCCAGCAGAGCGCGTTCTTCCTCGCCGAACAAGGCACCCCCGGCGTGATCGTCGAGGCCGGACCCACCACCAAGATCTTCGGCTCCCCGGAGGATCCCCGCACCTCCGACTACGTCAACGGCCGCTTCGGCTGACTCGCAGCAGGCATTGGGAGGACCACAGCATGACCGATCCGGACTCGCAGGAGCACCAGCCCGAGGCGCGGCCGCCGATGGTGCACGGGCGCACCCGACTGGCCGTGGCCTTGATCGGCTTCGTGCTCAGCGTAGGACTGCCGGTCGTGGTACTGACCGCTCCAGCGCCCACCGTCAACGGTCAGGTCGTCAACCCGCGCAACGACCTTGCCGCGATCGGCGTCACCGGAGCACTGCCTGGCGACCCATTGCCCGCCGACCCCGAGCCAAGTGCAACACCCACTGCGCTTCCTGACTGGCTACTTGGCGATCCCGCCAGCATCGGGCTGCCGGGGATTCCTACCCCGCCGAACCTGCCGGATGGGCCGCTGGGCATTCCGGGTGTGGCGCTGGACGCGTACCGGTTTGCTGAGCGGACATTGCTGACCGCTCGGCCGGGCTGCCATCTGTCGTGGTCGCTGCTGGCCGGGATCGGGCGGATCGAGTCCAACCACGCCAGCGACGGCAGGGTGGACGCCTTCGGCAACACCCTCGGGTCGATTTTGGGTCCCCGGTTGGACGGATCGCCCGGCGTCGCCGCCATCCCGGACACCGACCACGGGGTGCTGGACCAGGACACCGCCTGGGACCGCGCGGTGGGCCCGATGCAATTCATCCCGTCCAGCTGGCGTGGCTATGGCGTCGATGGCAACGGTGACGGCGTGGCGAACCCGAACAACATCTATGACTCCACCATCGCGACCGGTCTCTACCTCTGCAATGGGGGCGTCAACCTGTCCGATCCGACCCAACAGCGAGCGGCCGTGTTCCGCTACAACCATTCGGCCACCTACGTGGACATCGTGCTGCTGTGGGCGCATGCCTACCTGATGGATGTCGTGCCCATTCCCTCGGCCCCTGGACCGGTGCCGGAGGGAACGAACGGCAACGGCGGCCTGCCGACGCCGCCTGATGTGTCCCCGCTGGCCGTGGCCGCGCGCGTCGCCACCCAAGTCGCTGCCCTGACGCCAACGCCCACCCCCACGCCACCGACTACGCCCGCGCCGCCGTCCGCGAGCACCACACTCACACCGACCCCGGATCCCTCGCCGACGCCGTCCCCGGGAACGGACACCACCTCGAGTTCACCGTCTCCAGATCCGTCTGCGGCCACGCCTACCCCCACTCCCACGAGTACCTCCTCTCCGTCGCCGGTCGGGCCAGGATCGACTCCGCCCGCATCCCCCTCGGCGACGCCCGCTCCGTCGCCGACGCCCAGCCCGACGCCAACCGGTGTGCCTGCACCGTGATTGCATCAGGTCGGTATCGTCATATGTAGATCTAAAAGTTCGCGCTTATCCTCCAAGATTTCGACGAGAATCCCGCTTGGATCTTTAATGAAGAAGAATGTTACACCGGTCCTGCCTTGTTGGACTGCGACGTGCGACGCGATACCATGACTTTCCACGAATTTCTTGGCTTCATGTATCGAATCGACCTTGAGGGCGAAGTGTTTGACGCCGATCCGCGGCAGATCTGTGGTCAAAGATGCCGCACTCTCAGGCGCAGGTACCTGCTCTCTATACGCGGATGCGGAATCCTGCTATGCGGCCAGGACTGCTCGCACACGTTCCAGGAAGTTCCGTACCGCTGGAACTGGTTCGTGTGGCCTCACTCGTGCGTAAAGATCACGGAGACAATCGATGCCCCGGCTCGAAGTCAGTCGCTCAGCCAGGTGCACCGCTGCTATTCCGCGGTCCGCGACGGCATCGAGGTCGCGCTGCGGCTGCCTGCCTGGTCGGGAGAGAGCATCAGCCAAGTGGGTCAGATAGACCAGTCGGTCACGGGCGAAGGACTCGTCGAACATGGCGATGCCCTCATCGAGCAGCACTGTCGCTTGAGCGGGTTGACCCAGCTGTAGCAGGCAGTCACCCGCACCGGCGGTGATCTCCGCTGGCGTCACCCAGTACAACCAGCGCGGGTCGCTATCGTCTGCGAACTGTTCGATCTGCGTGCGGACCTTATTGACAGCCGTCGTGCAAGCCGATCTATCCCGCAAGGAGGCGAGGGCATACGCTTTGCGGATATACAACTCGGCGAGCAGCCGCGGCGTCTCGCGGCCACGTATCCCCGCCACCGCCGACTCGATCAATGTCACGGCTTCGGTGGCACGACCTCGACCGGCCGCTTGATCGGCCATGCACCGAGTATGTGTGCACCCAGAACCCGGTCATCGGCGCTATGGGCCGCATGTAAGGCGGCAATGTGATACCGCTGGCCCACCCGGGTTGACCAGCATCGTGAGCGACCCAACCGGCCAGTTGACAGCGTGCTGATCATCATCGACAGTTGATCGATCAATGTCACTGATATCCGACCACCCGACAGGCCTGCGCCCAGCGGCTCTGACTCACGGATCAGCCATTGGTGTGCGGGAACCGTCAAGGCTGCTCCGGTGAGCATCGCGAACCGCCGCCGCTTCACTATTGCGTCATCATCGCAATGTAACGCGACACCAGCACTGACGGTTCCTCGATGGTTCCACGGTGCGGCGAGTACGGGGTCGCCCTCGGCGTCGTCGGCCTGCTGGTGCACAGCGTCCGCGGCGTAGTCGCGCTTGGTGGTGACCAGCTCCTCATACAGCTTCAGCAGCGCGCCGCCGGCAGCCAGTAGCCGGTCCGCTTTGTCCCAGAAGTCTCGGGGCGCTGGATGTCGGCCGGCCTCCAGATGGGAGATGGCGGTGCGGTGGTAATGGGTCTCGCTCGCCAGCTTGCCTTGGCTCCAATGCGCTCTCCTGCGACATGTAGCCAGATAACGGCCAAGAGCACGCCGCACCTCCAGCACATGCGTTGGTTCGCGGACCACTGCCACCAATCTCGTCCGTTGTGCACCGACTCGCCCGTGGCGCGTTCGACCCCGTGGCGCGTTCAACTCAGTGTAGTGGGCCGCAACAGCCAGGTGAAACGCCAGGTGAACAAGATCTTTCACGGCTTGTTCACCCCGCGGCGCAGCCGATGAGATGTCTCCCCGGACCCAAAATCGAATTGCTGTCCGGGTGCATGGGACAAGCGTGCAAGGGAGAATGCAGGCATGGAGAACCGAGGCACTCAAGCAGGTCAGAATGTCGGTGACCGCTTCGGAGGTTACCGCCTCGGCAAGGGACGCGTCTCGCACTTGCCGTCTCCGATGCCGCGGGTTGTGTCAGTAACAAGTAGTGGTGGGGCCGCTGCGACCGTGATTGTCACGGTTAGGCGTGGATTCGTGTGGATGTCGATTATGCCGCCGTTTACCTGGGAAGCGATCCTTGCGCCCGGAGAAGTGGATGAGCTGGTGCGGACGCTGACATTGGCCGGCAAAGGATGCCAGAGACTAGCCGTGACGGGTGTTCAAGGCGGTTCGCCCGCTTAGATAGGCATCTGCTGGCTCGCCTGATTCCAGCGGCGCCTTCGTGGCGCGCTGGAATCACTTCCCGCCGCAGCCCTGATGTCGCCGAATTCGACAAGGGAGCTCGCAGAACTGCCCCGAGCAGCGCTGCTGTCGAATTCGGCGCACGCAAGGCGGCCCGGGGGGGGGGGGGGGGTGGACCGCCGCCCCCCCCCCCCGCCGGGG
>CAXUFG010000017.1:31570-40945 GCA_964250265.1 uncultured Pseudonocardiaceae bacterium
GTGCGGTCTAATTCGGCGCACGCAAGGGGGCCGGGGTGCGCGTTCAGGGCCCACCGCGAACCCCGGCCCGAGCGTGATTTACAGCGGTGGTTTCTCGAGGAACACCCGATTCACGTTGCTGACATAACGCCCACCGGCGATGTCGCCGGGCACGACCAGCCGCGGCCCGTCGGCATCCAGCGGGTGGCCGTCCTCACTGGTCGCGAGCAGCACCGTCTTGTTCTCGAAGCTCGGATCGATCTCGCCGTAGGCCACCAGCACCCGGTAGTCATCGGTCGCGCTCACGCTGATGAAGTGGCGTAGTTTGTCGTTCTTGATCGCCGGGTCGAACTTCGGAGGCCCCGCCTGGGCGAGCACGTCGAGCAGGAGCGGACCGACGTAGGTATGTGTCTGGGTGCCGCTACCTGCCTTGAACGTCACTGTGATCGTGCGCGAGGGCAGCGCCCGCAGGCCGGCCACATCGAGGATCTGAGGCCGCGCGACGTCGCCGATCAGCAGGAACTTGCCCGGCGGCAACCCAAGGGCGGGCAGCTGGCTGGACGCCGATGTGCTGGCGACAGCGCTGGCGGTGGTGAATATCGTGAGAGCGAGCACCGCGACAGCGGCCAACAACCGCGGCAGGCGTGCACGGATCATTAGTGGTCCTTTCGGCGACGAGTGGCGCTAATGCGACGCAGATGAGGTCCTCTGTGCCATGTAGCTACCGCACACGAGGATTTTATGAGAAGGAACGTTGCGTTCCCAACGTGAACGGAAGGAGTCCAGCAGTCGAACGAGGGATTGCGATCTAACCCACAAGGGATAGCCACTGTTCGTCACATCAGCCCCTCCTACGCCCAAGGGGGCGCGCGTGGATCCGTGGCGGCAACTCGGTGCGTGTCGTGAACTCGAAGCTGCCGACATTTTCAGGGCTTGGGACGTCGGTATCGCCGAGTTCACAACACCCACGGACTTCCCGCCGTCAACCAACTAGGACGGACGGGGCAGCGCAGGGGGCGCGAACCGCCGGCATCCATACTGAAACCGCATCTGCGGAACGTTGATCGTCATTCATCCGGGTGCTTACGCCGGTCGTGCACTCCCGGCGGCGAGTGGGGTCATGGGTCCTGCGCCTGGCGAGGCGACCTCATAGAACGGACGGGCGGCACCGGAACCAGTTCGCCCTTGTGAGTGATGACAGACCGAGTCGGTAACGATAGGTAGCCATCCCTTGTAGGGCAGGTGGAAATCCTTTGGTCGACGGTTGGCCTTCTCTTGTTCACCTCCAGGGCGCAGCGTGCGCACCTTGTGTTCGAGTCTGCGGGAGGTGTGCGCGTGACGATCCTCATCTGCGTCGGGCCGCGGACCTGGCTGGGCGAGGCATGATGGCCGCCCGGTTCCAGGTGGTGTCGATGGCGCGCGGATTCAGCTGGCGGTTCATGTCCGCCAACAACCGCAGCCTCGCGAAGTCCACCCACGCCTGCGCCGACGTGGAATCCTGCCTGGCGACGATCCGGACCCTGCAGGAGAGCCTGCCGCGCGCGGTCGGGGAGACCATGCGCAACCGGCACCGGCAGTGGGTGTGGCGGGTCCGCTTGGACGACGAGGTCCTCGCCACCGCGGCTCGCAGCTACTCCCGCCAGGTCCGCGCGCGGCTGACGTGCGAGGTGTTCGTCCACCTGGTCTCCGAGACTGCCGGGTCGGCCCCGGTGCAGGTGATGTACCGGTGACCGTCATCGCGATCACCCCGGCGACGGAACCGGAGGCCCTACGCCGGGTGAGCGCCGCCGACGTCGGTGCGGACCGGGTCTTCGGGCTGTCGCTGCGTAGCGCCGGCCTGGCGGTGCTGGTGATCATGGGCACGGTCGGTCTGTTCCTGTTCATCCGGGGATCCGGCGCACTCACCGAGGCCGGCCTGAGATTCCTCACGACCCAGGCATGGGATCCCGACTCGCACAACTTCGGGATCGCGACCGTGCTCACCGGCACGCTGATGATCGCTGCGGTGGCCGTCACCCTCGCGGTACCGATGGCCACTGGGGTGGCGCTCTACATCTCCGAGTACGCGCCGCCGACGCTGCGCCGATTATTGATCAACATGGTGGACCTGATGGCCGCGGTGCCGGGGGTGGTCTACGGGCTGTGGGGTTTCTACCTGCTCAACCCGCTGATCATCCCGCTGGCCAGGTGGATCTCGTCGACCTTCGGCTGGCTTCCGTTCCTTGGTATTCACGACGCGCACCCCGGCGACCCGTTGGAGACCGCGACCAAATACGAGTCCTCGACGTTCGTGGCGGGGATCGTGGTGGCACTGGTGATCATGCCGACCATCTGCTCGGTGATGCGGGAGTCGTTCTCGCAGGCTCCGATCGGCGAGCGCGAGGGCGCCTATGCGCTGGGCGCCACCAAGCTGGGAATGATCCGCAACGTCGTGCTGCCCTTCGGTCGGGGCGGCATGATCGGCGGCACGATGCTCGGGCTGGGCCGGGCGATCGGGGAGACGATCGCGGTGGTCATGGTCATCACCCCGGTCTTCCGGTTCCAGCCGGAGATCCTGCGCAGCGGCACGAACTCGGTGGCGGCGCTGATCGCGCTCCGGTTCGAAGCAGCCAGCCCCTTCGAGCTCTCGGCGCTGATGGCGGCCGGGCTCTCGCTGTTCGCGCTGACCCTCGTGGTCAACTTCGGTGCCTCGGCGATCATCGTGCGCAGCCGTTCAGGCCAGCTGAGTGAGGCCTGAGCGATGACGACGACCCCGCCGCGCACCGCAGGGCGCCCGGTCCTGGGCGGCAGGCAACTCCCCGAGTCCACCGGCAATGCGGAGATCCGCCGCTCGGCCGCGCCCCGCAACCGGGCCGACGTGATCATCGGGTCGGCGGTGGCCGGGCTGAGCCTCGCGGCTCTGCTGGCCACCCGGATGATCCCGTCGGTCAACGTGGGCAGCTTCGTGGTGCTCGCCTACCCGCTGTTCCTCGCGTTCTACGGGGTGGTGGTGTTGGTACTGGAGCAGGACGCCCGCACGGTCCGGGACCGGCTCTTCTCCGTTGCCGTGCAGAGCCTGGCCGTGCTCGCGCTGCTCGCGCTGCTGTTCGTCGTCGGTTTCACGTTCTGGCGGGGCCGCGAGGCGCTGGGCCACCTGAACTTTTTCACCCAAGACATGCAACTGGCTGGTCCGCTGGACCCACTCACCGCCGGCGGCATCCTGCACGCCGCAATCGGAACTCTCATCGAGCTGACCATCGCACTGCTCATCACCGTGCCACTGGGACTTGCGTGCGCGGTGTACCTCAACGAGGCCAGAGGACGGTTGGCCCGGTTCGTGCGCACGGTGGTCGAGGCGATGACCGCGCTACCGGCCATCCTGGGCGGGTTGTTCATCCTGGCGTTGTTCATCCTCACCTTCGGTCTGGTCAAGTCCGGGCTGGCCGCCGGGCTGGCGATCAGCGTGATGATGCTGCCGATCATCATCCGGGCCTCCGATGTGGTGATCCGGCTGGTGCCCGGCTCGCTGCGGGAGGCCTCGTTCGCGCTGGGCGCGCCACGGTGGCGCACGGTGTGGCACGTCGTGTTGCCCAGCGCACGCTCGGGCCTGACCACCGCGGTGCTGCTGGGTAGCGCGCGGGGGCTCGGCGAGACGACACCGGTGCTGATCACCGCGGGCTTCGGCTCCGGCCTCAATTTCAACCTCACCTCGGGCCCGATGGTGTCGTTGCCGCTGATCACCTACATCTTCTCCCGCTCCCCGGAGCCGACGATGATCGCCCGCGGTTTCGGTGCCGGCGCCGTGCTGCTGGCGATGGTGCTGGTGTTGTTCGGGCTGACCAGGGTGGTAGGCGGCCGCCCGGCCGGTGAACTGTCCCCCCGGGCCCAGCGCAACCGGGCCCGCGACTCGCAGCGTGACCTGGCCCGCTTCATCGACCGGGACCGGTCTCGCCGGATGAGGAGCGCCCATGGTAGCTAGGAACCCGGGGCGCCACCGCCCGCTCGCTGTGCTGCTCGTGGTGGCGGGAATGATGTTCATGCTCGCGGCGAATGCCGCCGCGGCGGGCTACGTCCCGATCAGCGGCTCCGGCTCGACCTGGAGCCTGAACGCACTGGACCAGTGGCGGCGTAACGTCGCCGGCCTCTACGGCATCTCCATCAACTTCTCGCCGAACGGTTCGACCAACGGCCGCACCGACTTCCGCAACGGCCAGGTCGACTACGCCGTCTCGGAGATCCCGTACGGCTTGACCGACGGGGGGGTGCTCGACGAGCCACCGAAGCGGGCGTTCGGGTACATGCCGGTCGTCGCCGGTGGTACCTCGTTCATGTACAACCTCAGGATCGGTACCAAGCGGGTGACGAACCTGCGCCTGTCCGGCCTCACCATCGCCAAGATCTTCACCCAGCAGATCACCAAATGGACGGACCCGGCGATCGCGGCCGACAACCCTGGATTGACACTGCCCGACCGCCCGATCGTGCCGGTGGTCTACTCCAACGGCTCAGGCACCGTCGCTCAGTTCACCACCTGGATGGCCGACCAGTACCCGGGCATCTGGGATGACTACTGCCACCGCAACGGCAAGAATCTCACGCCCTGCGGGTTCACCTCCTTCTACCCGTTGGGTCCGGGCATGGAGGCCAAGGCGCAGTCCCAGGGCGTGTCCGGGTTCGTCGCCCAGGATTCCAGTGAGGGAGCGATCACCTTCGTCGAGTACTCCTATGCCCGCAACTCCGGTTTCCCGGTGGTCAAGATGCTCAACAAGGCGAACTACTACGTCGAGCCCAAGGCGGGCAGTGTCGCCGTCGCGCTGCTCAAGGCGCGGATTCACCCGGACCTGACCCAGGACTTGAGCCAGGTCTACATCGACACCGACAAGCGGACCTACCCGCTCTCCAGCTACAGCTACATGATTATCCCGAAGGACACCAGCGAGGGTTCCCACTTCACCGCCGAGAAGGGTGCCACCCTCTCCGAGTTCGCCGCCTACTTCCTCTGCGAGGGGCAGCAGCAGGCCGACACTCTGGGTTATTCGCCACTGCCGATCAACCTGGTGCAGGACGGCGTCGATCAGATCAACCAGATCCCCGGTTCGACCAAGCGACTCGACCGGAACAACCTGGCCAAGTGCAACAACCCGACGGTCTCCCCGGACGGGGGGAACAAGGTGGCCAAGGACGCACCGCAACCCCCCGAGTGTGACCGACTCGGGGGGCCACAGCAGTGCGACGCCCCCACCGGCGGGGCTAAGACAACGACGCCGACAAGAGGCGCTACTAATTCTGCCGGTCCCAATTCTGGAGGTAACAATGCCGGCAATACCAACACTGACAGTAACAATAGTGGCGCCGCCAACACTGATGGCACCAATTCCTCCGGTGACGCTAACACCACCGCTGCGGTCGACCCGGCGACCGGCGACCCGCTGATCGATCCGGATACCGGGCAGCCGATCGGTGGCGCGGCGCTGGCCAATGGTTCTGGCACCTCCAGCGTCTCTGCCGTGCCGGTGGCCGTCGATGCCGCCGACAACCGGCGGCAGCTGCTGCTCGCGATACTCACCGTCGTCGTGCTGCTCGGGCTGGCGCTGGGACCACCGCTGCTCGCGTACCGGGTGCGCAGCCGGGAAGGAAGCGGGTGACACCTCCGCCGGCGCGCAGTAGTGAGCGGTCGCGCCGCGTGGGTGCTGCTCCGGTATTGGTGGGAAGGCATCGGGAGGTCGAGCAGCCAGTCCAACCCGTCACGCGACCTCGGCCGCCGCAGGCCGCTAAGGCGCCCGGTCACCCCCTCCGGTACCGGCTGGCTGCACAGGTGCTGGCGATTCTCGCGGTGCTCGGTTCGTCCTTTCTGCTGGAGCTGACCGTGCTGGGTAACCTGCGTCATGACCGGGACCAGGCCCAGCTCGCTGCGCGGTTCCGCGTGGAGCTGGCCGAGGGGATCGCCCCGGTGGGTCCCTTCGACGAGACGAACACCGCCCTGGCGATGGGAGCGCCGGTGGCCCTGCTGGAGATCCCCAGGTTGGCGCTGCGCGAGGTCGTCGTGGAGGGGACGTCGGCCAAGACGATGATGTCGGGGCCTGGTCACCGGCGGGACACCCCGCTGCCGGGCCAGGTCGGCACCAGCGTGCTGGCCGGGCGGCGGGCTGCCTTTGGCCGGGCGTTCCGGTCGATCGATCAGCTGCGCGCGGGGGATAAGATCACCGTGACGACCGGGCAGGGCAGCAACTCGTTCGCGGTGCTCGGGGTGCGGCGCGCCGGTGACCCGGTGCCACCCGCGTTGGCCCGCGGCCGCGGCCGGCTCACCTTGGTGACCACCGATGGCCCGGCGTTGCGCCCCACCGACGTGCTCCGCGTCGACGCGGAGCTGGCCAGCGCCACCCAACCCAGGCCCGCGCAGCTCCCAGCCGGGGCCCTGCGCCCTGCTGAGGCACTGATGGCCGGTGACAGCTCGGCACTGCTGGGTGTCTTCGCCTGGTCGCTGTTGCTGGCTGCGGCGGCCATCGCCACCGTGTGGTTTCGCTTCCGCGCCGGACCGTGGCCGGCCTGGGCGCTCGGCGTGCCGGTGCTGATCACATTGGACCTGCTCATGGTCGACGAAGTCGCCGCCCTGCTGCCGAATCTGTTGTGACAGAAAGCGAGCGTGTTATTACCGTGCGAATTATGGTGGTCAACACCGAACTCCGCATTTGCGGAACCATGAACGGTATTGCTCCAATTGAGTGAGCCCTTGGGCCACTGGAGCTGCTCCGGTGAACTCCTTGTAATCGACCTGAACGTCCTCATGTTGCCGTCCGGTGCTGGTTTTTAGGTCCTCAGCATGCCGAACCATGATAACCCGGATAGGCCCTGAACAGCCAGTGTCCTCTTCCCCCGGGTGTTAGGTGCTCGCTGACGCCGGTGCGTGCACAGTCCCGTCGATACGTCCGAACGGTTTTACCCTTATGGGTGATGACAGGTCTTTCCGATCGCGATAAGTAGCCATCCCTTGTGGGGCTGGTGGCAATCTCCTGCTCGACTGCCGGACGTCTTCCATTCACCGTCAGGGCGCAATGTCAGCACGTCAATATCCGTTCTTGCGAGGAGGTGCCGCCATGACGATCCTCATCCGAGCCGCGTTGGCGGCCTCCACGCCGGTCATGTGTCTGCCCCCCATCACAAGGCGAGATCGCCGGGAAGTCACTGGCTCCGCCCTCGTGCAGGTGATGTATCGGTGACCCGAAGCCTGCCAAGCAGCGCATCGGACGCCCGAAGGGTGCACCGGGTGGTCGCAGCGCTGCTGGCGATGATGCTGGCCGCGGCGGTCCTTGGTGGCCTGTTCGGCTCCCCATTGGTCCCCGCCGCTGCGGCGGATCCAGCGGCGTCCGACTCCGCGCGCACGGTGTCGGGGAAAGGTGATTTCGCGAACCTGAACGTGACCGTCAGCCAGACCAAGAACCTGATCAACCAGACCGTCAAGATCTCCTGGACCGGCGGCGCTCCGACGGTGAGCGACACCGATTTCAGAATCAACTACTTGCAGATCATGCAGTGCTGGGGTGACGACCCGGCGGCCCCAGACCGCACCCAGTGCCAGTTCGGCGCAGATCTACAGGGCACAAGTGCCCCAGGCTGGGTGGGGACACGCCACGTCGACGTGGGGCCAGTCGACCAGAATGAGACGCTGAAGGGACCGGCGGGCGGCGCCGGGCTCTACGTGCCGTTCTGGCCGGCGGGAAGGGACAAGCCGACCGGCCCTGTCACCAGCGCCGGCAACGATTTCTTCGACTCCCAGGTCACCAACGAGATCCCGTTTGGCCGTACCCATGCTGATGGCACTGGTGAAGAGTACTTCGAAGTCGAGACCGTACGCCAAGCAGCGGGTCTCGGCTGCGGCGAGCCGATCACCACCAACGGCGTCACCAAAGGCCGCTCCTGCTGGCTGGTGATCGTACCGCGTAACAACACGGAAGTGGACACCACGATCCTGAGCGGCAGCAGTAGCGGTGCTGTCTTGCTCTCGTCGCCGCTGAGCCAGTCCAACTGGGACAACCGGATCCAGATCCCGCTGGAGTTCCAACCGGTGGGTCAGGCCTGCCCGATCGGGGCCCCGGAGCGCCCGCTGATCGGTCACGAACTCGCAGTCGAGGCGGTCAGCTCGTGGCAGCCGGCACTGTGCGGGGGCGGTGGCACCCTCTTCAGCTACAGCCAGCTGCCCGACGACGTAGTCCGCAGCCAGGTGACGGACGGCAGGTTGGCGCTGGTGACCAACCCGATCCCACCCGAGGAGGCGCCAGCGGATCATCCGTTGCTCTACGCACCGGTCGGGCTGTCCGGACTGGCGATCGCCTTCGACATCAACCGTCAGGCTGACCCTTTCGGACCTGCTGACAAGCTGAAGCTCAACGGGCAGCGGTTCACGTCCATGAAGCTCACCCCGCGGCTGGTGGCCAAGCTGCTCACCCAGTCCTACCGGTTTGCGGTACCCACCCCGGACGCGATTAACCCGGTCTCTGGCTATCTGAGGAACAACCCCGCGGGTTTGCTCTTCGATCCCGAGTTCCTCGCTCTCAATCCTGACTACCAGGGGTTCGCCTTTATCAACGAGCCGGTGCCGGATGCGCTGGTGCAGCTCAACGGCGCGGACATCACCTCGCAGCTGTGGAGCTGGGTGAAGGCCGATCCTGACGCCAGCGCATTCCTGGCCGGAAAACCCGACCCGTTCGGAATGGTGATCAATCCCAACAACAAGGACCTCACTCTGCCGACGTCCGTTTTCCCCCGCAACGATCAGAGCTGCGTTGACGCCATCAACACCGACCTTAATATTCCGTTCAAGCAATGCGTGCTGGATACTCACCCGTTCGCCAATGACATGCACGCCGCCGGCCGTGCAGCCAGCCGCGGTGACACCCTGGCGCGGAACATCACGGTCGACTCCAGTAAACAGCCGGTTTCGACAGCGGCCCCGCGGCAGCCAGTGGGTCAGTACGGGGTGCTCGCGGTGGTTGACGCGGCGACGGCCATCCGGTACGGCCTACCCACCGCGCAGCTCTGCGACGGCACCGGGAAGCAGTGCGTTGCCCCCACCACCGAAAGCCTACTGGCCGGTGCGGCGGCCATGAAGCCCAGCGGGGTAGCAGAGGTGCTGGCAGCTGACCCCGGCGCCAGCGATCCGAACGCCTACCCGCTGACTGCGTTGAGCTACGCGGTGGCCGCGCCTTCGGCCATGGACGCGGCGGCGGGCAAGGACTACGCGACGTTCTTGCGCTACGCGGGTGGTCCGGGCCAGCAGCCGGGCCTCGACCCCGGTGATCTCCCTCCGGGCATGGTGCCACTGCCCGAGGCGCTCAGGGCGCAGACCCTCGCCGCTGCTGCTGCCCTCGAGGCCCAAACCAGCCAGACCCCCACCAGCCAGACCCCCGCTAGCCCACCGGC
>CAXUFG010000018.1:0-19628 GCA_964250265.1 uncultured Pseudonocardiaceae bacterium
CAGGGGGGCGGGTGGGAGCGAAGAGCCAGGCTTGGGCCACGTCATCGACCTGCTTGCCCGAGACCCGCTTGAGGACGGCCAGGAAGTCCTGCACTGAACCGTTGCCGCCGGCTCGCTCGGTGGCCCAAGCCCGCAACGTAGCGAAGAAGTTCTGGTCCCCTACCGCCACCCGTAGCGCCTGCAGAGCCATCCCGCCACGCGTGTAGACCGGTCCGTCGAGCACCCCAGCAGCGCCGGGCGCACCCGGTGGCGTCCGCCAGAAGGTGTCACCAGCGGGATGACTGGTGTATTCGCGCGCGGCGCGCTGTTTGGCGCTGAGGCCACCGTTGCGCTCGGCGTAGAGCCATTCGGCATACGTGGCGAAGCCTTCGTTGAGCCAGATGTCGCGCCAGTTGCGCACCGACACGCTGTCCCCGAACCATTCGTGAGTCAGCTCGTGCACCACCACCGTGACATCCGGGCCGCCACCGAAGAACCCGGCCCCGTACACCGGGCGGGTCTGATTCTCCAGCGCGAAGCCCAGGATGGAGTTGGGCACCACGCCGCCGAGCTGACGGAACGGGTAGGGACCGAATATCCCGGAGAGGAACTCGATGACCTCCGGTGTCCGCTCCACCGAGGTCCGCGCCGCATCGGCAAGATCCGGATCCAGTCCCTGATCGTAGGCGGCGAGGTAGAGACCGAACCGGGTGTCCCGGCGAACGATGTCGTAGTGGCCGATCGCGACGAAGGCCAGATAGGTGGCCATCGGCTCGCTCTCCTGCCACCGCCACTGCTGCCGGCCGGGTCCGGCCGGCTCTGGCCCACCGAGCAGGGCCCCGTTGGAGATGGCCTGCAAACCGGTGGGCACGATCGCAGTGATGGTGAAGGTCGCCTTGTCCGAGGGGTGATCGTTGGACGGGTACCACCAGGCAGCGATGTCAGGTTCGCCTACCGCAACCGCGCCGTCAGCGGTGCGCACCCACGGTGAGGGAACACCGGGGCCGCCGGAGATGGCTGACGGCACGCCGGCGTAGTCGACCCGCACCGTCATCGGCATCCCAGCCGGCACCGGTACAGCAGGGGTGACCTGCAGCTCCCCGCCGTCCTGACGGATCTGCGCCGGCTGGTCATTCACCGTGGCAGCGGAGGCGGGCAACCTCAGGTCGAGATTGAACCGGGAGAGGCTCTCGGTGGCCAGGGCGGTGATCGTCGTCTGCCCCTCGATCCGATCGGCCGGGGGGTCGTAGCGAACGTGAATGTCGTATGCGGTGACGTCGTAGCCACCGTTTCCCGCGCGCGGGAAATACGGATCTCCGATGCCGTCGGCCCCGATGACCGGTGGCGCCGCCGCTCGGGAGGGCGATGGCGCGGGAGCGGCTGGCGCGGGGTCCGAAGACCGCCAGGGGACTACCAGCGCCACCAGCACCAGCAACACCGCCAGCGCCGGCCCGATCAACAACGCCCGGTTTCGCATGACCACCTCCCCGGCACCGACCCTAAGCCCTGTCAGCCCTCATCGGAGGGAAAGACACCGCTGCAGCGATCGGAATCCGCCCACTGGAGGAGTTCACGAGTGATCAGCATGCCGTGCCCAACGTTCGCCCGGGGTAAGGCTCGCGGTCCGGGCTGCCACCGGCGGAGGCTGGTCAGGGTCCCGCAGTCGCCGGGCGCGGATTACGCAGGAAGAACTCCCACATGCGGTGGTTAATCTCCGCATCGTCATCGGGCAGCAGATGCCCAGCCTGATAAACCCGCCACACCACGTCGGGGGCGGGCTGGTGCTGACCGATGTCTCGCTGCGGCATTGCCGGCTCACCGGTGTGATCAATCTCGACAAAACGAAGTCTGAGAGTTCTGACGGGTCTTTTCGCCGGGTCCCCGTAGATCTTCAGCTTCGTGATCAGCCCTCCTGTTCCCGAGCCAATCCACTCCATCCTCAGGAGGACAACAATGTGAGGCAGGCCACGCGGGCGCCGGCCTTGCCTGCGTGGCCCGGATCCATTGGGGTCTGCATCGCTTCGTGTATCACGATCGACCTGGGTGCCCGATCGGTGAGGATGAAGGGCACCGTGGTGTGCGCGGTGCCGGCACCGGTGTCGTCGGTGCGGACATCCAGCCAGATCTCATTGCTCGGGTTTGCGTAGCGCGGATCGCTCGATGGCGCTTGGGGCGTGGCCGCCGGATCGATGTGATTCTGGAAGTGCGGCCCGGCTGCGTCGGCAGTGGCACCGCAGGCCTTGGTGTGCGCGTGCACCGCATAGCCCCGGTTGGGCAAAAACCCTGAAACCGTGAGCTGTGCCGTCGTGGACCCATCCGTCGACGGGATGACGTTGGCCGCGATCGACGTACCGATCGGCGCCAGGTTCGAGTTGTAGGTGATGGCCTTCGACGTGGCGTTCGGCGTCGCGAGCACGCCGCTGCTGAACACTGCGGCCGAGGGCTTCGGGCCCTGGTCAGCGGGGGGTGGCGTAATCATGCTGAGCCCTCGGTAGGCGCAGCCAACCGGCGTTACGGCCACCACTGCGCCGACCACGATGGTCGCGAGCCGGCGCCAGATATTGTGCGGATTGCGGCCGCGAGGCGCGTCTATTATCCGACCGAGGGTGATAGTGCGTATCACTGGAAGTACCTTTCAGGAGAGCGGCTTCGCGGCGAACGCTTCAGTAAGATTGCGGAGGAACCCGGTCTCGTTATGGCCGGCCAGGCCACCTCGGCACTGCGAGAGGGATGGATGATCACGCTAGAGCGTCTTCGGCGCCGTTACTTCAGGGATACCCCTGGTCGTTAAGCAGCCGACCGGCCGAGGGGAGCAGAACGATGTCGCGACCGCTCGTCCCGCAGACCCGATTGTCGTGATGAATTCAGGTGGTTCTACGGATCCAGAGTCCTGCCAGACAGGCTCTCATTAGAGGCAGTCGCCAAGCGGTGCGGCGTCCGGGTCACCCTGACCACGCACCACACCGACGACGACATCGCCGGCATCGTCGAAACCCTGGCCCGGGCGCTACCCGGTGCGCTGGCCGAGGCGGGCAGCTCGGTGGTCGAGCTGGAACGGGTCTTCGCCCGCCAGCTCAACGGCCGCCCGATCGCGCCGCGGACTTCAAACCGTCCGGGGAACCCGCAGTGATCGTCCGCCGAGCGTTGAACAGTTTCGACGATCCGGCGGTGGCCCTCGGCGTTGCTCATGGCACCGGATGCGGATTACGCAGGAAGAACTCCCACATGCGGCGGGTGATGTCCACACCGTCGGCACCGGTGGGCCACAGGTGTCCCGCCTGGTAGACACGCCACACCACCTCAACGCCCGCCTTGCCCGGGCCGTATACAGACGCTTCCACCGGCACGTTCGGCTCAGTCTTGGGCGTGTGGGAACAGCCGTTTCGTGTGATCCACTTCTCGCGGTGGTGGACGGCGAGCGGAAACAAACTGATGGGATCATCGACGCCGTGGAAGATGCCCACCGAAATTGGCCGGGCCGATGGGCCATCCTGAGCACAAGGGCCACCGAACAGCGTGGGGTCCACGCCCGCGTAGACAGCGATCGAGGCGAACACGTCGGGCGCGTCGCACGCTAGCCGGGCCGCCATGAGTGCGCCACTGGAGTGGCCCTCTGCGTAGACGCGGCTCGGGTCGACACACCACGTACTGGAAATATCCCGGACAACATCGCGCAGGTAGGCGACGTCGTCGGACCCCTGACCGGAGTCCCATGCCGATAGCTGACGTTTCGCCGATGGGTAGGCAACAATGAATTTCTTGCGGTCGGCGATTTCTGACCAACGGGTCGTGGTCTCGTGCGCACTGAGCGGGAGCGTCTGGGTGGGATCCTGGACGGGCGCCTGGAGGAAGCCGTGCAGGCCTAGCAGCAACGGCACCGACGGGCCAGACAGACCTTTAGGCACGTTCACCCAGTAGTCTCTACCATTGACCTGGCGTTTGATCGTTCCTTTGGTGTGCTCCAGCGTGCAGCTGACGTTAACCATTGATCTCTCCTCATCCTCGAATTCCTGGGTGGAGCTTCGATCAGGCCAGCAGCTCTTTGGCCACGATGTAGCCGGAGTTGCCGTTGACGCCGTGGCCCGGCCAGGTTGCCGCGCCCACCATGTACAGGTTCGGTACGATAGTTCGATGGCTCGGCTGACTGAGCAACGGCCGGAAAAGGTAACTTTGGGCTAAATCGTGGCTTCCCCCGTAGGGATCGCCGGGGCCACAGTTCGGATTGAAACGGGCCAGGTCATCAGGAGCGATGACGTGGTAATCCAGAATAGCGCCCGATAGGTTGGGCACGTGCCGTGTGGCGAGTTCGATAACTCGATCGGCGAAAGCCTTTTTGATGTCCTCGGTCCACTTTCCATTGGTCACTGCGATCTCGTCAGCGGCGTCACCACGCGGGCGGCAGGGCACGTCCAACATCTGCAACCGGGCAACCGCCGTTCCCGGTGGACAACGCGAGGAGTCCAGCGCGGATGGCATGTCGAACGAGATGGTCGGCTCGGCGGGAAGCAGGCCCCGCGTCGCCTCGTTGACTGCTTTGGAGATCGCGTCCAGGCCTCCAGTGAGGTGCGGCTGCCCGACGTTCGCCAGCCGTTCGTCGGCAAACCGTGCCGGCTCGGACAACGCGAGGTGGATTTGCACGCACCCCCGCCCGTACCGGTAACCGGTGGCCTGCCGAACGATCGTCGCTGGCACCTGCTCATGGGCCAGCAGCGTGAGATAAAGCTGGTCCGGATTAACTGACGCGACCACCGCGCGGGCGGCGCGGATGACGGTACCGTCGGCGGTTCGCACGCCGACGGTACGACCGTGTTCGACCACGATCCGATCCACCCGCTGGTGGCACTCGATCTGCCCGTCATGGCGTTCAATCAAGGCGACCAGCGCGCGTGCCAGGGATTCGCTTCCGCCCACCGGAATGGGCATTCCGGCCATCGTGAGGGCGATGAGCACGAGAATGACCCACAGGGCGCTGTTGGCATCGTCTGGGCCGCGCCCGAGGTGCACCGCCCACGGGACCAGCATTCCGCGCAGCACCGGAGAGTTGAAACGCTGCTCAAGGAGGTCGCGCGCGGTCAGCGTGAACAACTGGGCAAAGGCCGAGTTACCGCCGTTGCCGTCATGCATCAGGTCATGAATGACCTTGGTCGAACTGGGCGTACTGAGGTCGGCGGCGAATAATCCAAAGACCGGCGCAGTCAGGGGCTCGAACTCCTTGAGTAGCCGGGCAAGCGCGGCGCCATCGCCGCAGGCGAGACGTTCGGCCTCGGCCTCATTCTCCGCAGCGTCGGTGGACAACACCGCGGTCGCCCCATCTGGCATCGAGACACCGGTGGGATACCGGGTATTGCGATATTCCAGCCCAAGTCCGGTGAGCTCCGAACCGAGTTCGGCGTAAGCAGGGCTGGTAACCAACAGCGGATGCGCCGCGGAGTACGTGTCGTGCAGAAAACCGGGCCGGGTCAGCTCCTCGGTACGCACGAGCCCCCCAGGCCGGTCATTGCGCTCTAATACGAGCACACTCCAGCCCCCGCGTGCCAAATAGGCCGCCGTGATCAGAGCATTGTGGCCGCTACCGACCACGACTATGTCGTACTGTTCCATGAGCGCCTCGGGCTCCTCATCGGTGCTCGTTCACCTGCGGCGTCGCGAGCACGCCGCTGCTAACCAGTGCGGTCGCGGGCTTCGGACCCTGCTCAGCGGGTCTCATGATGGCCACCAGGTCACCTCGACCGTGGGAGGGACTGGCGCTCACGCTAGGGCGTCTTCGACGTCGCTACTTCCGGGATATCCCTAGCTGTTAAGCAATGCCGCGGATCAGACGTCGTAGTGACCGGTCATCAGCTGGCGGCGGGAGGTGATGCCGAGTTTGGTGTAGATCTGTGTGAGGTGGTATTCGACGGTCTTGGCAGACAGGAACAGCTGGCCGGCGATGACCTTGTTGGAATGACCGGCGGCGGCCAGCCGGGCGACCCGTTGTTCTTGGGCGGTCAATCGGGGGGGGTGTTCGGAGACCCGGCGGCGGCGCCCGCCGGCGATCGCGAGCTCGGTCCGGGCCTGGTCGGCCAGCCGGTGCGCCGCGCACTTCTCGGCGATCCCCAGAGCTTGGGCCAGGTGCGGGCGGGCCTGGGCAGGCTGCCCGCACCGGCGCAGGAATGTGCCGTATCCCAGCAGGGTCTCAACGTGCTCCACTGGTAGCTCGACGTGCTGGTGCTGCGCCAGTGCATCCTGATAATGCTTGTCCGCTGCTTCGGTGTTGCCACCGATCTCGGCAAACCCGGCCCGTCCGATGGCGGCGGCGATCCGGGGCCACCGGCACGGCAGCCGCGCGGCGCCCCGCTCCAGCCAGTCGATCACCCGGCGGGCATCCTCGGGACGATCGCCGGCCAGGTAGGAGATCAGGGCATGACGAGCCCAGGGCACCGCGCAAGGCTCTGCAATCCCCATCCGGGTGGTGAGCTGCAAGATCTGCTCATACAGCCCGCAGGCACCAGCGTGATCCCCGGCATCGTGGCGCAGCTGAGCGCGAACATGCCACAGCCGTAGCAGCGCGTAGGAATGTCGTCTGGTGGCGGCGGTCGGCTCGATCCGCTGGCACCAGTCCGCGCACTCGGCAAGCCGACCCATCAGTAGCAGGACCTCGGCCTTGACGTAACCGGCGGATCCTTGGCGGTAGGGGATGAGCTCGGCCACTGGACTCGCTCGATCCACCCAGGTGAGAGCCTCGGTCAGCCGACCTTGCCGTACGGCGAGGATGGCTTTGATAATCATGTGCCAGGCCGCCGCCTCGGTGGCACCGATCCGGTCGGCCGTGGCCAGGGCGACCGTCAGGGCATGTTCGGCATCGGCGAAGCGCTCGGTGAAAATACCTGCGAAAGCAAAGGCAGCCAGCGGCCCGTAGCCTGATAGCTCCTCGGGTGACTCCGCAGACTCCGTCAGCAGCTCCCCGGCGCTGCCCGCACAGGCCGTCAGACCCGCCGGGTCCCCGGTCAGCAAGGCAACCAGACCCCAGACCCCGGCGGCGCGGCGGCGTAGTGGCCCTGGTGCGGCCCTCGTCAGGTCATAGGCCCGGGCCGCCAGTGGTAGTGAATGGGTCGGGCCGAGGGTGGCCAAGCCGAGCACCTCCTCACCGAGTAGCAGCTCGGCCAACGTGGTTTCGCCGCAGGCCTCGGCCAGCGTGGCGGCCTCGGCGAACAACCCCGTGGCCTGGTCCTGCCCCGCGGTGAGGAACTGGGCCCGCCCCAACATCCGTAAGGTCTGCACCCGGTCAGTGGTGCCCAGATCTGCCCGACGTCGCAACCGCTCGTACACCTCGATCGCCTCGGCCGGGCGGCCACCGACCACCAGCGCCTCACCCAAGGCCAAGAACAGCGACGGGTTGGCCTGGTCCCCAGCCAACCGGACCGCCGCCCGGAGATGCTCAGCCGCCGTGCCCAGCGCTCCGGCCGCCATCGCGGTCCGGCCGGCTCGCTCCACCACGCTGATGGCAGCCTGGTCGCCGACCAGATCGGCCCGGATCGCATGCTCGACAGCCTCTGCCTCCAATCCGTGCTCACACAGCACCGTGAAGGCCCGGCCATGCAACCGGGCCCGAACCGGGACCGCGAGATCGTCATAGAGGCTCTGGCCAAACACAGGATGCACGAACGCGGCCATCGTGGCCGTCTCCGCGTGCACCAGCCCGCTACGACACAGCGCCGACAACGCCGCCTCGGTCTGCTGCCCGTGCACACCAGCCAACGCTGTGGCGACCGCAGGCCGAAACCGGGTTCCGAGCACACTGGCCGCCCTGGCAGTGTCCAGCGCCTCCGCCGGCAGGCCTGCGAATCGGGTCAGCACGATCCCCCCGGCACCCACCGTCGTACCGGCCCCGATCAGGGCGTCGGCTTGACCTCGCTGCCGCAACGACGCCGCGACCTGCTCCAGCAGCATGGGATTGCCCGCACACATGCCAGCCGCGGCACGGGACACCGCGTCAGGCACCGGGCCACCAACCCGGATCGCCAGCAGCCTGGCGGCCGCGTCTTCGCTCAGCGGCACCAACCGCTGCACGGTGGCCAAGCTGTCGTAGGCCAGCGCCCCGGCCAGCTCATCCGCAGCTGGCGGCCACGGTCGCAGCGTGCCCAGCACCGCCACCGGCAAGCCAGCCAACCGGCGGCACAGAAATGACAGCAGCGCCAGCGAGTCCGGATCGGCCCAGTGCAGATCATCCAGGGCCAGCAGCACCGGGTCCGTGATGTCCTGCAACCAGCTCAGCACCCGGTAGAACCGGGCCGCCCGCACATCACCGAACCCCGCACCCACGGCCGGGGTGGTGAACACGTCGCGAAATCCGATGGCGTCCAGAACCGACGTGAGCAGGCCGAACGGCAGCGACGCTTCCATCACGTCACCGCGACCCACTCCCACCCGTAGCACCGGTGCTGCCAACGCGGTGGCCTGGTCAAGACACGTCGTCTTACCCAGACCCGCCTCTCCCCGCACGAACAATGCCCCACCGCGCCCGGCTCGCGCCCTATCCAACAGATCGGCGATCGCAGCGAGGACCGCCTCACGCTCCAACAGCTGCCCGCCACCCATCCCAGCCCCCAACGCCTGTGAGTGCGTAACAGTGTTCCAGCACCAAATGCCGCTCACGATCAGGCCACCGCATAGCCCCGATTGGGCAGTAGTGCAAAAAATCGTCAGCTGCGCCTTTCGGGCACCGAACGTCACCTCAGGGCCACGCGTAGTGTTCACACCATGGTTTCCGAGCTGTTCGAGCCATCCGCGTGGCACACCGTCGAGGGCTTCGACTTCGCCGACGTCACCTACCACCGGGCGCTCGCGCATGGCACGGTCCGGATCGCCTTCGACCGGCCTGAAGTACGCAACGCGTTTCGCCCGTCCACGGTGGACGAGCTGTATCAAGCTCTGGATCACGCGCGGATGACCCCAGATGTGGGGTGCGTACTGCTGACCGGCAACGGGCCCTCGCCGCGGGATGGCGGCTGGGCCTTCTGCTCAGGTGGCGATCAGCGGATCCGAGGTCGCTCGGGTTACCAGTACGCCAGTGGCGAGACCGCGGACACGGTGGACCCGGCGCGCACCGGGCGGCTGCACATCCTGGAGTGCCAGCGGCTGATCAGATTCATGCCCAAGGTGGTCATCGCGGTGGTGCCGGGGTGGGCGGCCGGCGGTGGGCATTCACTGCACGTCGTCTGCGACCTGACCCTGGCCTCAGCCGAGCACGCACGATTCAAGCAGACCGATGCCGATGTGGGCTCCTTTGACGGCGGGTTCGGCTCGGCCTATCTCGCCCGGCAGGTGGGCCAGAAGTTCGCTCGGGAGATCTTCTTTCTCGGACGGGACTACGGCGCGGCCGACGCGCACCGGATGGGCATGGTCAACGCCGTGGTACCGCACGCCTCGCTGGAGACGACCGCACTGGAATGGGGCGCCGCGGTCAACGCCAAGTCACCCACCGCCCAGCGGATGCTCAAGTACGCTTTCAACTTGATCGACGACGGACTCGTCGGTCAGCAGCTCTTCGCCGGTGAATCCACCCGACTGGCATACATGACTGACGAGGCCGTCGAAGGACGCGAGGCCTTCCTGGAAAAACGCCAGCCCGACTGGTCACCGTTTCCCTGGTACTACTGAACAGGGTTGTTACTCCGTTCGGAGTACCAGCCGAAAAGGGCTCCGCAGCCGCTCTGAGCTGCTGAAACCACCTTCCCTGCCATTCCTGGCAGTTCCCCGCTTATCCCGGCTCATACCGGTCTGCCACGGCCCACAGACGGCCCCGCACTGTCCACAACGGACTAGCAGGGGTCCGCCGTGCTCCCTGCCGTCGAAAAGCAAGGCGGCCCCGAACCTGCGATCGAAGCGCAGGCCGGGGCCTTGATCCCAAACCTGACCTAAACAGGAGTGAGACCCATGAGAGCACTATCCTAATCCCGCCGACCCCGCACCGCACGTGGTGCGACCCCGCTGAGTGCACCACCCGACCGGACGGCCAGGTCATCCATCGTTCGGCCGGTGAGGTGTTCGACCTGAACGAGAATCAGGTCTGGACCGCCTCGATGGTGACGATTGCCCTCTTCGAGACCGGCAACGGCATCGAGGTCGGGTTCGACGTCATGGGTGCCATCGTGAGGTCCTCGGCGACGTTGCTCCCGGAGGTCGCGGCCGGGCTCGGTGAGGCGCTGCTGGATCACGCCGAGCGCGCTCTCGGGCTCGGGCGGCTCGCTGATTCGCATGACCACGCTCCCGACCGGACGTGCCCAGAATGCGAGGACACCGGCGACTAGCAGAAGCGCTCAGGGCGTCCGCTGAGTAGCCGCCAGAGCGCACGAACGGCCCCCTCCGGTACGTCCCCGGGTGGGGCCGTTCTCTGTGCCGACGACCGGAGTTAGGTCCCGGAGGTCGGGAGTTAGGTAGGCCGAGGCGAGTTACAGGGTAACTCGTGGGCACACTGCCGGAACTTGGCCTCTGACCTGCGGAAAGTTACAAAGTTGCGCGAGTTGGCGGGTTACGCGGCAGGCCCCGGACCCCCAAATTCCGCACGCGCGTGCGGAATTTCAGACCTAACTTCGGCTCACCCGACCGCGGGGAGGCAACGGCACCCTGACGGCCTGGCATGAGGGGTGCCGGTGTGGCTGGTGCGAGTCGGCGTCGAGGGAGCGTGGATGCTGCTGTGAGTTCTGCACCGAGCTGCGGAACACCAGCCCGTACTTCTACTTGGAGCCGCCGGCAGTGCGACCCAGACAGGCGCCCGGGTCTACTCGACCGAGACTCAAATCCGAAACGCGGTTACGGATTTCAAGGCCTGGCGAGACCCCGAAGTTGCGAACCGAGAGCCAGAAGGTGCGAACTCATGAGTTCGCACCTCAGTAACACGCTGACCTGCACGAACTCCGACGAGGTCACTCTCGGTTCGCACCGGCTCGCACTCGGTTCGCACCTCGGTAACACGCTGACCTGCGTAAACGCACCACTTCATGATCAGTTCGCAAATTGAGGGCTGGAAACGGCATAACCCCAGGTCTGCGGTCAAACAGGGCGTCTGCAGCAGCTCGGTTAGCAGCCAGCCGTAGCCTGGACTCACCTCCTCATCGAGGTGTTTAGCCCCGGGGCGACGGCCCCGGGCATCGGTGGGGGGACCGGTGAGGGGATGGTTCCGTGGACGTGGATGGCGCGCGCCCGATCGGCCGGCGGCTGCGCCAAATCCGCCAGGCCAGGCGTAAGTCATTGCGCGTGATCGCCGGACTGGCCGGGATCAGCGCGTCGCATCTCTACCGGATCGAGACCGGGGAGCGGCCGCTGGACAGCTTGACCCTGATCCTGGCACTGGCCGACGCGCTACAGGTCGCCCCTTCGGACCTGATCACACTGCCCGTGCCCGCGCCCGGCAACGGCCCTACCGATGGTGCGATCAACGCGGTGCGCCTCGCACTGCTTGCGGTGGGCCATAACCGCCCTGGCGGACAAGCCCAACCCGTCGAAGTCGTCCGGGAACGGGTCGCGACTGTCGTGGACGCCTACGGTCGCTGCGATCGCAACGGCGTGGTCGGTGCCACGCTGCCGGGGCTGATCCGGGACCTGCATACTTCGATTGCGGCTGGGCGCGACGTCGCCGAGCTGCTCGATCTGGCGGTCCTGCTGCATTCTCAGGCCACGGTGGGATGGCTACGGGTAGTCGGGGGATCTCTGGATTTGCGTTCGCAGGCCGCTGAACTGGCCAGACGCGCAGCCGCCGAGCGAAACACCCCGCAAGCGCTGGGCCTCGCCGCGTGGGGGGGAATGTACGTCCTCGTGATGGCGGGAGCGGTTGACCTCGCACACGCCGAGCTCAACGCAGTCAGAGTGCCCACCGCGAGCCCGGAATCGGCGCAGCTGGCCGGGATGCTGGCCTTGTGTCAGGCGTTCCTGGCCATGGCGGAAAGTCGCCAAGGTGATGTGGCCGCACCACTCGAGTTGGCTTCGGAGCTGGCTCAACGTACTGGGGAAGTTAACGCCTACGGGCTGGGCTTTGGTCCGCAAGAAGTCGGCCAGTGGCGTGCACGCACCGCGATGGAGGTCGCCGATCACGAGCAGGCAGCCCGGGTCGCGGAGGGCCTGGCAGCCCAGACTCACCCACTGCGCTCACGGCAGGCGGACTACTGGGTTACCTACGGGCGGGCGCTGGCGCGGCTTCGAGGACGCCGTAACGACGCCGTGCACGCGCTGCGCAACGCGGAGCTGATCCTGCCGCACTATGTGCAGCGCGACCCCCTCGTCCGCGACGTGCTCGCCGAGTTGTATCCGCACGCCCGGGACGATGCGATCGGCCGGGAGCTGCGGGGGATGGCCTTCCGAGCCGGTCTGCCGGTGTAGCCCATTCAGGTGTCTGTTTCAGGCTGGCAACACCGCCGTGGTGATCGCGTTCACTGTCGTCAACCGTGACCAACGGCACCAACGACGCGGCCGCTCGCCGCAAAGTGATCAGCGCGACCTGTGCGATCCATCCCGGAACTCCCGGATTCACCAACCTGGAGGTACTCCGCTCGGGTGACGACATCGTGTTGCATCCGCACGTCACCGGGGCGTGCACGCTGATCCTGAACGAGGACGAGGCCCGGGAGCTGCACTCTTTCATTGGGCAGCTGCTCGGGTGACGGCCATGAAGTGGGGGCTCTCGCCGTTGGACTGGCGACGGCATGCCGTGGACGAGTGGGCAGACCACCCCATTGGCGTCTACAAGGCCCAGTGCGGCCACCTGTTGCTGATGGTGACCGAGCTGAACACCGAGCCGGCGGGCAGCCGGTGCGCGGCGTGCATCGGAGTGCTCCTGGCGGTATCGCGGTGAGCGGCTCACTCGACGACGAGATCTTGCTGCCGGTGCTTGAGCGGGTCCACCGGGGCGCCATCGAGGTGAAGTGCGACGAATATGGGCGGCCTTGGTATTACGACAATGGTCGGCAATGCTTATTCGCGACGCGCTTGTTCGAGACCTTGGTGGAGCTGAATTACCTCCGCTGGGATTCCCTGGTCGGGGAGCCCACAAAGCTGCGGGTCAGGCAGGACGGAATCTGGGAAGTGCGCCTGGACGACACGGCGTTCGGCGACCTTCGGGTGATCACCGGCGCTGGATGGGAATGTCGGCTGGATTGGTAATCAGTGCGGCCGCCTCGATACGGAGGACTTCGATGAGCGTGGTGATGGCGCGTGCGGCTTCGTGGAGGGCCGTGTGAGTGTGGTGGGCGTGCATAATCGCGGAGGACGTTGTGTCCTCGTGGCCCGCGACGAGCCATCTCTCAAAGCTGTGCCGAGCCACCCTCATCGCGAGTTCAGCGTCGTGCCATTGGCTGCTCGCGGTGATCACGCGGGTGGCGCCGTTAGTCCCGGCTGGATCGTGCCGTGGGGAATCGTCTTGGTTCATGTCTTCGACCCTTCCTGCGGGGCGGTTGTTGAGCCGGGTGCTTGTGGCCTCGGTCCGGGGATGTGGCAGCAGCACCACCCGCGTGCGTTTGGCCACTGGGGGTGCATTGGTGGTCGCCGCCGGCCGCACCGCACCCAGTGCCTGGTGCCGCCCGGCCGCTGTACTCCCCCGAGCCCTCGCTCCGGTTTCCGGCTGGCGGTCGCTGGCGCCGGGCGGGTCGTAGTCCACCGGGGTTCGTAGAGACCAACCCGCGAGTGTCCGCCACGCTGGACGGAGGAGTTCAGGCCAGCTTGCTGACATCGGAGGACGTGCGCCCTCAGACGATGGCGACGGTCGTGGAATGCGCATGGAGGCTCCCGGGCATCTGGTGCTCGGCGTGATGCGCCGAGCTCTCGTGACGCCGGGGTCATGAGCGCGTGCAGCGCACAGTAGCCGGGTTCGTGGATCCCGTAAACCCTTGGCCACCGCAGTGCGCGACATGCTGACCGAGTGGCTGGGCTGACCGCGACGTCACGCACCGGTACGGTTCTGATCAACGGAGCACTGCCGGACTCGACTGGAGGGCTGATGCGCTCTGGACCTCCCGAACTCAACAGCAGAGTTCGCGGCGGCTGGCGCGACGACGCTGGTGTTGAGCACGCCGGTGGTGTTCTGTCGGGGGGCCAGAGAGCAGTCGGGGCCCCCACGGTCGGCGCATGGGGTGCGGTGCTGCGGTGCGGGTGATCCGGTGTGACGGGTCCCCGGAGGCAATCTCGGAGCTGGAGGCCGCGCTGCGCGCCATGCTGGCGGGAGGGCAGGCAGTGGCCCCGGTGGGGACGGGGCAGGAGGTCCCGCCGGGAGACCCGGGACCCGGACAGGTCGTGCTGGGGACCTCGGGCTCTTCGGGGGTGCGAAAATGGGTACAGCTCAGCGCAGCGGCGCTGAGTGCTTCCGCCAGGGCTACTCATGCCCGACTCGGGGGGCCTGGCCGGTGGCTGCTTGCTCTGCCCGCCGAACACATCGCTGGGCTCCAAGTGCTGGTCCGGGCGGCGCTGGCAGACCACCAACCCGCGGTTCTGGACATGCGCGGCGGGTTCGATCCGGCCGCCTTCAACACCGCCGCACAACGGCTGGCCGGCGAGCCCGGGCGTCGCTACACCGCGCTGGTGCCCACCCAACTCGCCCGGATGCTCGATACCGATCCCGCGCCCCTCGCCGGCTTCGACGCGGTGCTGCTCGGCGGTGCTGCCGCGCCGCAGCGGTTGCTGAGGCGGTCCCGGGCGGCCGGTGCACCGGTAGTGACCACCTACGGAATGACCGAGACCGCCGGTGGCTGCGTCTATGACGGGTGGCCGCTGGCCGGGGTCCAGCTCCGGTTGGCCGGCACCTCGGGGGAGGTCGAACTGGGCGGTCCGATGCTGGCCAGCGGGTACCTCGACGCTCCCGATGAGACGGCGGAGGCCTTCCGCGAGGGCTGGTTCCGGACCTGCGACATCGGACGGTTCGACCCACAAGGACGGCTGCAGGTGCTCGGGCGTGCCGACGACGTGATCGTGACCGGGGGACTCAACGTGGCCCCGGCCGAGGTCGAGGCCATACTCACCGGCCTGCCCGGAGTCGCCGCGGCCTGCGTGGTAGGGCTGCCCGACCCGGAATGGGGTGAGCGGGTCACCGCCGTTGTGACACCCGCCGATCCCAGCCGGCCCCCGGACCCTGGCGCACTGCGGGTGGCAGCACAGCGCCTCCTGACCGGAGCTCAGGTGCCCAAGGAGATCATCCTGTTCGACGCGCTACCACTGCACGGCGTCGGCAAGCCCGATCGCAAGGCGATTCAGAGCATGCTCGCCGCCCGCAGCCACTGACCTGGCACGAGGCATTCCGGTCATGACCAGAGAGTGCACGTTCACCCACACTGGGTATGGACGGCGGCGGGTATCCCAGGTTCTCATGACACCACACGTATCAACATTCACATCAGTCACAGCGGACACATCTGCCCCGATAGTCAGGAGCGTTCCGTGGCGCCGTCGGCCCGTCGCTATCGCCGTGTCCGCCGCACGGCACGGATCGCCGCCCTGGCCGCCGCCGCACTGCTCGCCGAGCTTGCTGGAGCGGACCTGCCTGCCCTTGCGCAGGGCACCGCGCCGGAAACGACCTCAGAGGTCAGCACCTGGTTCGCCGGCCTGGCACCGGACGGGGACGACACCAACGTGCGATTCGCCGCCGGCGGCCTGCGCCTGGACTCCAGTCCTGCCGGACCGGCGAGCCTCAGGTCCAGCCGGCCAGAGGGAATGCTGCTGACCACCGTTACGCCGCTGACCACATTCAGCAGCCAGGTAGCGGCAGAGATCGTCGCCGAGCAGCCGGCCGGATCGATCGTCGCCGTGGACGTCCGCGGCACCCGCGGCGACGGGTCGTGGACTGAGTGGGTGACGACCGGCCCGGATGCACCCGCGATGCTGGGCGCCGCGGTGACGAGCGTGCAGTCCCGGGTCGTGCTGCGCGGCGGCCAGGACGGCGCAAGCCCGGTAGTGAGATCAATACGGCTGACCGCCAGACCTGGCGTGCAGCTGCTGGCCGCCCGCCCGCGCAACGCCCCCAGCTACCGGGTATTCGCAACTCGCGAAGGTCTGGCCGGGCGCACCACAGCGAACGGCCACGTCATCCACGAGCGGGACCACTTCGTCGCGCTGCCCTCGCGGCGAGGCCTGGCCCCCCGCGAATCGGGCGACTACACGGTGAAGGTCTGCGCGGCCAACGGCCGGTGCGAATGGGCGCCAGTGTGGGACGTCGGGCCGTGGAACACCACCGACGACTACTGGAATCCGTCAAACTCGCGCCAGACCTGGTCGGATCTGCCACCAGGCCGGCCCCAGGCGCAAGCGGCCTACGAGGACAAATACCATGATGGCCTGGACCAGTTCGGCAGGCAGGTGGGCAACCCGGCCGGGATCGACCTGGCAGATGGCACTTTCTGGGACGGCCTGGGGCTGCGCAACAACAGCTGGGTCACCGTCACCTACCTCTGGGTAGACGGCGGATCCCCCGCCATTGTGCGGATCCCGATCCTGCCCGTACGCAGCGGTCCGGGTGAGAAGTACCCGGCCGTCGGGCTAGCCGCCCAGCGCGCCGAGCTGATGGTCGAATGCGCCGTCACCGGGCAGCTCGTCACCGGCAGCCAGGGCAGCACCGACCGGTGGCTACGGATCGGACCGAAACAGTTCATCCCGGCCGCGCATGTGGGCCTCGATGCCGTCTCAGAGGCCGCAAAGGTTCAGCAGGTATCGGCTCAGCGCTGCGCAAGCCCGTAGGGTTGGCGAGTGGCAAGCGTAGCGAAGTGGGTGCAAGGGGCGCGGCCTCGCACGTTGCCCAATTCGATCGCCCCGGTGCTGGCGGGCTGGGGTGCGGCGGCCGCGCTGGGACCAGCGCAGTGGCCACCATCGCATTGGGCACGGGCGCTGCTCGCGCTGCTCGTGGCACTGGCACTGCAAGTCGGGGTCAATTACGCCAACGACTACTCCGACGGCATCCGCGGGACCGACGACGCCCGGGTGGGTCCGATGCGGCTGGTCGGATCCGGTGCCGCGGCACCGGCCGCGGTGCGTACGGCCGCCCTGGCCAGCTTCGTGGTCGCCGGAGCGGCCGGATTGGTGTTGGTGGCCCTGGCTGGGCAATGGTGGCTGCTCGCGGTGGGCGGTGCATGCGTCGTCGGGGCGTGGTGTTACACCGGCGGCCCCTATCCCTACGGCTATGCCGCCCTCGGCGAGCTGGCCGTGTTCGTATTCTTCGGGCTGGTCGCGGTGCTCGGCACCCAGTATGTGGTCAGTGGCCAGATCACCCTGACCGGCGGCTTGGCGGCCGTTTCGGTAGGGGCGATGTCAGCGGCGGTGCTGGTGGCCAACAATCTGCGGGATATTCCCACCGACTCGATGGCGGCCAAACGCACCCTAGCCGTTCGCCTCGGCGACCAGCGGACCCGGACGTTGTACGCCGTTCTGGTGAGCGTGCCGTTCGTGATGACGCTCGGCTTGGCGACTCACCGGTGGGCGTTCCTGATAGGCCTGCTCGCCCTGGTGTTCGCGATACCCGCGCTGCGCCAGGTACGGGACGGAGCCAACGGGGCGGAGCTGATCCCGGTACTTCGGGACACCGGGCTCGCACTGCTGGTGTGGGCAGCCGCGACGGCGTTGGTGCTGGCCTCGTGAGGCCAGCACCGCGGCTGCTCGTGAGTGGCATTCGGTGCTATAACACTGTTTCCCACTCACGAATCGCCGCGCAGCTGGCGACGGACGGCCCGGCGGCGCTCCCCAACCACGGCCAAGCCGGCAGTCACCCGGGCCCGTAATGAGCCCAGCAACACCATCGACAGCGGCAACGCCACCACTAGCGCGAGCAGCATCGACACCAGCAGCGGGACACCGGCCAGCACCAGAACCAGCGCCATGGCGGCGACCATGGCCAGCCGGGCCATGGTGTAGAGCACCAGGTCGCGGGCGAGCGTGGAGCCGGTCGGTGGAGTCTGCGGTGCCGCCACGACCAGCCAGCTTATCCCGCCGAGCGGCGGCGCTCGACGAACGTCCGTTTGGTGCCCGGTTCGCGCGGATTGGGCCGAACGGGTAAGGCGCGTGTAGCGCCGCTGAGCAGCGGGTACATTTGATCTATGTGATTGATCAGTGACTGAAGGCAGCATGGAGGCAAGGGATGAACACCGTCGGCTGGATTGTCATAGGAATCGTCGTGTTGGCGGTGATCGTGCTGCTGGCGGTGGTGCTCCGCAAGCGCAGCCGCGCCAACCTGCAGGAACGATTCGGGCCTGAGTACGACCGCGAAGTAGAGGCCAGGGGCAGCGAGCGTGACGCGGAGCGCCACCTACGGGACGTCGCCAATCGGCGCGACCAGCTTGACATCCGCCAGCTGGACGCTGCGGCCCGCGATCGCTACACCCAACGCTGGCAGGCCGTGCAGACCGACTTCGTCGACCAGCCCGGGCGCGCACTGGATGAGGCAGACCGTCTGGTGACCGACGTCATGCAGGACCGTGGCTACCCGGTGCACAACTTCAACGAGCGGGCCGAGCTGGTCGCCGCTGACCATCCACAGGTCGTTGAGCACTACCGCGCTGCGCATGCCGCCCGGCAGCGCCACACACCGAGCCATGACGGCGCTGCAAGCGGCGGCGATACCGAAGAGCTGCGTCAAGCATTCGTACATTACCGCGCACTGTTTGACGAGCTGGTGAACGACCGCTAGGCCGCGAGAGGCTATCGACGGAGGCAGGACATGAATATCAGCCAGCAGCATGGAGAATCCGAACGAGGAGAAGGCCTGGGCGGGAGAGTACGTCGCTTCATCGACGGTGAGTTGAATCGCGCCCGGGATAAACGAGATCGAGAAACCGACGAGGGTCACACCGAGCATAGACATGCGCACGATCCCACCGCAGAGTCCGCTCGGAATCAGGAAGCCGTGAACCGGAACATCGAGGATCCTAGGGACGCCGGTGAATTCAAGGACGTCGGCGAACCGAAATACGCCAGAGAACCGAAATACGTCAGCGAACCCGGTGATGTCAACCACCCGGTGGCCAATGTCAGGGAACCCCATGACGTCAACCACCCGGTGGCCACCGCGCCCGTTGACACCGGATACGACGCGACCGGGCACGACCCACACGGGGAAGGCGCCAGGGTCGAGAGTGCGTCAGCACGCGACCATAGCCGCACGAGTAGTGAGGCCGCCGCCGATGGCAGTGCCACTCGCGTGGGGCTGCTCAATGACCCAGCTGGCTTGCGCGAGCAGTGGCAACGGGTGCAGGGCACCTTTGTCGACGACCCACAGCGGGCGGTACACGAGGCCAGCGTGCTCGTCGAGCGGACACTACAGGAGATCCACGAGAACGTCAGCCGTGGACAGATCAGCGACCCGACATCGACCGAGGATCTGCGGGTCAGCTTCCAACGCTACCGCGAGTTCTTTCAACGGCTACTATCGGCGTGATGGGTCGCGAGTAGGAAGGCATCCCGCCAACCGGCGGGGTGCCGGATAATGTTACTGCTGAAGGAGAATTCGATGGGGCTTGCCGACAAAGCTAAGAACAAGGCCGAAGAAGTCAAAGGCCAGGGCAAAGAGACTGCCGGAAAAGCAACGGATGACGACCAGCTCAAGGCCGAAGGCAAGGCTGATCAAGCCAAGGGAAACATCAAGCAGGCCGGCGAAAAAATCAAGGACACCTTCAAGTAAGGACGCTGAGGTGGGGGGGGGGCCGCGCGCG
>CAXUFG010000018.1:19638-40727 GCA_964250265.1 uncultured Pseudonocardiaceae bacterium
ACCCCCCACCCTTACCTCCCCCCCGCCGCGGGGCCCCCCCCCCCCCCCCGGCCGGCGCCCCCCCCACCTCAGCGCTGGGCGACGGTGTCCGACTTCCGGCCTGACCGCGTTCGGGACTCAGCGGTGCCGGATCGTGCGCTCGGGGCCAGGCGACCTGGGGGCGGCGAGGGCGGCAGCCGCCCGCGACGGTGAGGCGCTCGCCGGCCCGGCCCGGGACGATATCGAACGCCAGTGGAGGCAGGAGTACGGTTCACCGTAGAGTAACCGATTTGGGATGATTCATCCCATTACCGATGCTTTACCTCTACAGAACCGTTCGAGTACCTGGCGGGCGACCTGTCACGATACTCCGGTAGGTCCCGACTGTGAGGTCGACGCGCTTGGGGAGGCCCGTCATGTCCCATCCACAGAGCACTGAACGTCTGCTCACGCCCGGGGAGGTGGCTGCGCTGTTCCGAGTAGATCCGAAGACCGTCACTCGGTGGGCCTCCGCTGGGCGGATCGGCTCGATCAGAACCCCGGGCGGGCATCGGCGATTCCGGGAGACAGAGGTTCGGGCGCTGCTTGCTTCACTCACCACTCCGGCGCCACTGGATCGCTCCTCGGATCGCACCGCCCGCAAGACCGCCGGGTGATATCCGGGTGAGGCCAGCTCGCCTGCTTCGCTGAACGCGACTACGCTCGGTGCGACGTGGAGGAGGTGGCTGCCGTGCAGTTCGTGATGGCGGCGATGGGCGTGGCTGGGATCACCGTGCTGCTGTGGAAGGCATTGCGCCCACAGCGCCCGGCAGGGCGCCCAGTGCTCGCACCGGACGACGATCCGGAGTTCCTCAGCGGCTTGAATCGCCGGCGGCAGCCCCCGGAAAACGAACACTGAGGACCACTGAAGCCTCAGATCCCGGCGTAAGAGTGCCAACCGGCGATGACGATGTTGACAAAGAACAGGTTGAACAGCATCACCCCGAAGCCGACCACGTTGATCCAGGCCGCCCGCGAACCGCGCCACCCAGCCGTCGCCCTGGCGTGCAGGTACCCGGCATAAACCACCCAGGCAACCAGCGCACAGGTCTCTTTGGGGTCCCAGCCCCAGTAACGGCCCCACGCCGCCTCGGCCCAGATCGCGCCGGTGATGATTGCGAAGGTCCAGATCGGCAGCGCGAATACTGCCGTGCGATAGGCCAGCCGGTCCAGAACGGCGCTGTCGGGCAGCCGCTCGGCGATCCGTGGGCCGCCGCGAGTGCTGATCAGATACAGCACGCTGGCCACGCCGGATACCAGCAGGATGCCCGATGCGGTGGCTGCCGCGGAGACATGAATCGTGATCCAGTACGAGTTCAGGGCCGGAATCAGCGGCGCGGCCTGCGCGTAGAGCACGGTGCCGCCCAGGAACATCAGCACCACGACGGGCAGCAGCACGAACCCGCCCAGCCGGCGCAACGCGTGCCCGACGCTGCGCTGCCGGTACAGCGCAATCAGCCACCCGGCTACCGCCACGAAGCAGATCGCCGAGGTGAACTCGTACATGTTGGCCCAGGGCACCCGCCCGATCGCGACCCCGCGCAGCACGAGCGAGCTGGCGTGCACCAGCACCGCGAGCCCCGTCAGCGCCACCGCGGAGCGGCCGATCCGCTCGGCCTTGCCTCTCGGTGGTGCACTCTCGGGAGGAGCCAGCGTCACCACCGACCCATCCCCCACAGCTACCTGGCCGGCTGCGGTGGCAACCGGCACCCGACCCGCCGCGTATTCGACGGCATGCAGGGCCATCGCGAGGAGGTAGAGGACTAGAGCGGTGCCATAGGCGAGGTCACTGTAGGACGCCAGAACCGGGTTGATCGGCATCGCAGCGCCCCCCTTTCTTCGAGACCGCGGCAGGCACTGGTGGCTGCCCTCGTCCCGGCGGCAGCAGATCAGCCGCGATCTGCTCGAATTCCTCGCCGTAGCCAGCCGCCTCGGTACGGGCCAGCCCGCCCAGCTCCACTACGGTACCGGCCGGTCTCATCGGGGTGGCGCGTACCCAGAATCGGCGGCGCTTCACCGTGAGGGACAGCGCCAGGCCACTGAGCACCAGCACCGCGAAACCGAGCACCCACAGCTGTGCGGGATCGTAGGAGACCTGCAGCAAGACGAACCGGGTCACTCCATCGAAGGCCACCACCGTGCCGTCGGGCAGGGTGAGCTGGCCGCCGGGGCGCAGGTTGCCCCGCGCCACCTGCTTGAGCCGCCCAGAATCCACCATGGACTGATCGATGGAGAAGATCGATTGGCCACGACCTGAGTTGTTGCCCAGATCCCCTCTGAGCACGTCGATCGCGACGGCCGGGTCGAGTGAGTCGGGGAATGCCGAGGACAGCAGCGAGCCGCGGAACGCCGCGGTCGGCGCGAACAACCCGGTGATCGCGAGCTGGCGGGTACGCCGGGTCGCGTCGTCGGTGACCCCGGGCGGATCGAACTTGGTGGTGCCCTCAGAAAGAAAGGTGACCTGCTCCACCGGCCGCCACTGCACCACGGCGCGGCGCTGCTGCCCGTCCGGGAAGGTGACGATGAACCGCGGAGCGTAACCGTGACTGAGCAGGTAAACCCGGGTGCCGCCGAGCCGGAGGGGATCGTTGACCTTCAGCTGGTAGGGATGCCAGGAGCCGGTGGCGAGATCGTCGGGGCCCTGGTAGGTGATGGCAGCGCGGAACTCCTCGGCCTGCCCGGTCGGCAGGTAGGTCGGGGTGAACGAGTTGACTTGCAGGCAGAACGGGGTCAGCGCGGTGCCGTCGACGGAGCGGCCGGGTTGGAACGAGTCGTAGGCCAGCGGGCCGGAATTACAGAACTGCGATCCATCGGCCAACACGATCACCTGGCCCTGGTAGCCGACCAGCTTGCCGATCGCGAAGGACACCAGCAGCCCGAGCAGGGAGATGTGGAAGACGAGGTTGCCGGCTTCGCGCAGGTAACCCCGCTCGGCGGACAGGGTCCGGGCGCCGCCGGGCTCTTCCCGCTCGGCGATCCGCCACCCTCGCAACCGTCGCCGGGCGGTGACGATGAACTCCTGCGCGGAAGCGTCGGAATCGCCGCGCGCGTGGTGCGGCAGCCGGCCCAGGTTGCGGGGGGTGGCCACCGGGGCTCGGCGCAGCTGCCGCGCGTATTCGATGCTGCGCGGCACCACGCAGCCCACCAACGACACGAACAGCAGCAGGTAGATCGCCGCGAACCAGGGGCTGGCGAATACCTCGAAGAAGCCCAGCCAGTCCAGGACCGGGGCCAGTTTCGGGTGCTGCGCCTGGTAGGTCCGCACCCGATCGGGGTTCAGCGAGTATTGCGGCAGCAGGGCTCCCGGCAGCGCGCCCAGCGCCAGCAGGAACAGCAGCATCAGCGCGGTGCGCATGCTGGTCAGCCCGCGCCAGGTGTTGCGCAGCGCGGCCGTGAGGGTGCTCGCCCGGATCATCTAGATCGGCGTCTCGAACCCGGCGACCGGCCCGCGCAGCACCGCGATGAGCTCCGCCCAGAGCCCAGTGACCAGCAGCAGCCCGACCACCATGAGTAACGCGCCACCGGCCAGCTGCACCCCGCGGACGTGGGCGCGCAGCCAGGCCACCGCGCGCACGGCGCGCCGGGCCCCCCACGCGAGGAGCAGGAAGGGTATTCCCAGCCCGAGGCAGTAGGCGAGCACGAGCAGCACCCCGCGCGCGAGGCCTCCGCCGGGAGTGCTCACCGCCAGCGCGGTCACCCCGGCCAGGGTTGGCCCGAGGCACGGCGTCCAGCCCAGCCCGAACACCGCGCCCAGCAACGGGGCGCCCAGCAGGTGCCGAGGCCCCAGGCCCGGGCGGGGGTGGATCCGCAGATCGCGCTGCAGTGCCGGAACCAATCCGATGAACACCAGCCCCATCGCGATGGTGACCACGCCGCCCACGCGCTGCAGGACGACCTCGTTGACGAACAGACGGTCTGCGATGCCGAGTACGGTTACCACGCTTGCGGTGAACACCACCGAGAAGCCCAGCACGAACAGTGCCACGGCGCCCAGCACCCGCCCCCGGCCTTGAGCGGCGCCATCGTGGGAATCAACGCCAACCAGCCCGGTGAGGTAGGCAAGGTATCCAGGAACCAGCGGGACCACGCACGGCGAGGCAAAGCTGACCGCGCCAGCGAGCACCGCCAACCCGGCCGCCAGCAGCAGCGGTCCGGAGATGGCGAACTCGGTGAACCCCACATCGCTCAGCGTAGGTGGAGGTAGCCCGTCCAGTACTACCAACCCTTCCGAAGACACTCGACAATCCAGGTCCCGGCCAGTGTCAGCGCTCGTTCGCGATGCGTTGGACCACGGGTTGGAGATCTTGGGCGTGCATGGCGTGCAGGAAGACGGCGGCGACCCGGTGGTGGCGGTCCAGCACGATCGTCAGAGGTACGACCGAACGCGGGATCTTGTTGAGCGCCAATAGAGTCCGGCCAGGCGGGTCGAAAATCGACGGGTAGGTCAGGCCGAAGTCGCGGGCGAAGTCTGCGCCAGCCTGCCGACTGTCCCGCACGTCGACCCCGACAAACTGTACGCGCTGGTGCATCGTTTCGCGGGCTACCCGCACCAGATCGGGGGCTTCGGACCGGCAGGGCCCGCACCAGGAACCCCAGATGTTGAGCACCACCACATGGTTGGGGTAGCCAGCTAAGGAGACCGCTGTCCCGGGTTCGGTCAGGCTGTCACCGGAGAGGTCACCGACGGTCCCCCGGCTGGCTGGTGGGTCGTAGAAGATGTCTGTTTTCCCGCCGGGTGAGACGAATTCGAAGGTGCCACCGCGGGCCACCGCGTCGGTGCCCGTGGCGCAGCCGGTCAGCAGGAGCGTCGCCGCGAGGGACAGCAGCAGGTATTTCATGCGCCGGTCACCGTGGGGTCGGACGGACCAGCGGGCTGGCTGTAGACCATCTCCACCAGCGTCTCCCCGGTGAACACCAGGCTGGTCAGCGAGGCCAGGGCGCACTTCCTGCGCCGCGGATCATGCCAGAGCCGCCGCTGGCCCAGATGCCGGCGCAGCGTCCAGATCGGCAACTGATGTGACACGCAGACCGCTTCGTGCCCCGCGGCCTGCTGGCGGGCTCGGCGCACCGCGGCGAGCATCCGATCCGCGATCTCCTGGTATGGCTCACCCCAGGACGGCCGGAAGGGGTTGCGCAGTTTGGGCCAGGACCGTGGGTCGCGCAGCACCCCGTCGCCGACCGATACCCGGCTGCCCTCGAACACGTTGCCCGCCTCGATCAGCCCCTCGTCGGTGGCCAGGTCCAGGCCATGCATCGTGGCGATGGGAGCCGCCGTTTGCTGCGCCCGCAACAACGGTGAGGCGACGACGTGGACCACGTCGTGGTCGCTCAGGTGCGCGGCGACCAACTCGGCCTGGCTCAGGCCTAGATCGGAAAGCTGGAAACCTGCAAGGCGGCCGTAGAGGATCCGCTCCGGATTGTGCACTTCACCGTGCCGGAGCAGGTGCACCACGGTTCGGCTCACCGCTGGCCGAGCCGGCGATCAGACCGCCGCTGCGGCTCCGGCACGCCCGCGGCGGCCCGGGCGGCCGGTGGCAGGGCCGTGGCGATCACCTCGAAGGTCTCGTCGTCCAGCGCCGCCGAGACGAACCAGGCCTCGAACGCACTCGGTGGGGCGTAGACGCCGTGCTCGAGCAGCACGTGGAAGAACGCCGGGAAGCGCCAGACCTGCGTGTCCTGCACGCCGGCGTAGTCGCGCACCGGCCCGCTGCTGGTAAAAAACACGCTGAGTAACGATCCTGCGGTCTGCACGACGTGCGGTACGCTCGCGGTGTCCAGTGCCTGGTTGAGCAAGCCGACCAAGCGGGTGGCCGCTGCGTCCAGCCGGGCGTAGATCTTGTCGTCCGCAGCCCGTAATGTGGCCAGTCCCGCAGCCACCGCTACCGGATTCCCGGACAACGTGCCCGCCTGGTACACCGGCCCGCCCGGTGCCAGGTAGGCCATGTGTTCCGCGGAGCCACCGAAGGCTGCTGCAGGCAACCCGCCGGACATCACCTTGCCGAAGGTGTACAGGTCAGCAGGCACCTGCTCGAGCCCGAACCAGCCGGCGGGCGAGACCCGGAACCCGGTCATCACCTCGTCCAGGATCAGCAGGGCACCGTGGGCGCGGCACAGTTCGCGCATCGCGGCGTTGAAACCGGGATCAGGCGCCACCGCACCCATGTTTCCGGCGGCCGCCTCCGCGATGACGGCGGCGATCTCGGCGCCCCGTTGTGCGAACAGCGCGCGGAGGGCGTCGAGGTCGTTGTACGGCAGCACGATCGTGTCCGCAGCCTGCGCTCCGGTGACACCGGGACTGGATGGCAGGCCGAAGGTGGCGACACCCGAGCCCGCCGCGACCAGCAGCGCGTCAACATGCCCGTGGTAGTGCCCCGCGAACTTCACCACCACGCGGCGCCCGGTGATGCCGCGGGCCAGCCGGATCGCGCTCATCGTCGCCTCGGTGCCCGAGTTGACCAGACGAACCTGCTCCACCGGCTGGACCCGGCGCACGATCTCCTCGGCGAGCTCAGTCTCCCCAACGGTGGGAGTGCCGAAAGACAGCCCCTGCGTGGCGGCGGTGCGCACCGCGTCCACCACCGCAGGGTGCGCGTGGCCCAGGATCATCGGCCCCCAGGACGAGACCAGATCGACGTACCGGTTTCCATCGGCGTCCCAGAGGTAAGGCCCGGCTGCGCGGACCATGAACCGCGGTGTACCGCCGACCGCGCGGAAGGCCCGCACCGGGGAGTTCACCCCGCCAGGGATCACAGCGCTGGCCCGTTCGAACAACCGGGCAGACTCGGTGATCTTCACGAGCTTAGCGCAGCGGCACGATCAGCATAGACTCTGACCTGCCTCCCTGCGTCGAGCAACAGGATTCCTGCCAGGGTGGCCGCGCCGGTGGCGATCGCCCACCAGCGGCCGTCGATGCGGTTCATGGCGACGCCGCGGCGCACCGTCACGATCACACCTCGGTGCCAGCACCACCATGCCAATCCGGCGAGTATCAGCACGGCCAGCACCTCGACCAGGGCGACCGCCACCCGCAGCGGGCGCCGTGTCGGCGTGGCGAACTCCACATCTGCACCCTGCCATGGCGTCTCCGGGAAGCGACCAGCGGGACTGTCGGTGATCGCTGGCACAGTGGATCACCATGATCCGCGACAACGATATCGAACGGCTGCTGGAGCGCCAGTATGGCGCGGTGAGCCGGGCGCAACTGCGGGAAGCGGGAGCGAACGTGAACACGATCGACTCCTGGATCCGCCGTGGTCAGCTACGGCGGGTGCTCCCCGGTGTCTACTTGACCCATGCGTCATCGCTGGCAGCCCGGGTGTATGCCGCGTACCTCTGGCAGCCTCAGGGTGTGGTGAGCCATCTCGCCGCAGCCCACCTATGGAGGATGGCTGTCGATGAGCCTGCGGTGGTGCACTTGACGGTGCCGCTGAGCTTGGTGCGCAGGTCCCCGGTGCCGTGGCTGCAGCTGTACCGCCGGGATACTCCCCGCACCCGGCGCAGCACCGTCAGCGGTTTGCCGGTGACCGATGTACCCCGCACCATCTTCGACTGCCTGGTGCTCCTCGACGACGCCGGATGTGCCGCACTGCTCGACCACGCCACAGCGGCACTGACCTCGGACCGGGCGCTGTGGATGCGTTACCGCGAGGACATCGGGTTGGAAGGTTCGCCTCGAGTGGCGCGGCAGTTGGCATCGCTGGCACCTGGCGCGGCATCCGCACCCGAACGTCTGCTGTTCCTCGGCTTGCAGTCGGCAGGCTTGACCGATTTCCTGATCAATGAGCCGGTGCTCGGGTACATCGCGGATTTCCTCGATCCAGCGCGACGACTGATCATCGAGGTCGACGGGTACCGCACCCACGGCACGTGGGTTGCCTTCCAGAATGACCGCATCCGGCAGAACGTGCTGGTAGCGCATGGTTATACGGTCCTGCGGTACACAGCGCGTGATATTCAGACCCGACTCGCATCGATCCTCATCGAGGTGGCCGAGATGGTCGCCCGAGCCGGCGACCGGGTGTCATGATCGTTGAATCTGAGCCCTGGCAGTGCAAATTCGCACGGTAATGACTCAGATTCAACGATCATGGTCGCTCTCACGCCCTCACGCCGTCAGAGACCTCCTGCCGTCAGAGACCAGTGCGGCGCGGGCGGAACCACTCGTTCGCGGGACGCTGGAACATCATCACGATCGCCGCGATAAGCAGCAGCAGTTGGAACAGCGCTTGCATGGGCGTGACTACGGGACCGATCAAGAACAGCACGCTCAGGCAGCCGAGAGCGGTGAGCACGATCCGCGCCCAGTTACGTCCTCCCCGCATGAGGTGAGCTGAACCGAAACCCGCGGCCACGATGAGCAGCCCGACCACAGCCACGCCAACCACGACGACCGTCGCGATGGTTTCGATCGTCGCCCGATCCATGGCCGGGTACTGGGCGACCACCGCCTCGATCGCCTCCGCCCGGTTCCGGTCGCGCTGGATGAACCCGACCACAGCATTGATCGCACCGATCGTCAGGTAGGTGACCCAGATCCAGAAGGAGATTTCGACGCTTTGCGGCCGAGGAGCTCGAGACGGGGTTTCGGTCGCCTGGCAACCGTCGAGCGGTGCTGGTCGCTGCTTCCCGCGCGGGTCCGACGGCGGCTGGATCGTGGTCATGCTGCCTCACGGTAGTCATGCATGATCCGCTCCGCTCCGACGACTCGCCGGATTCAGCGCAGCCAACCCGCGGCCTGCACCGCCCAGTACGTCAGCACCAGATCAGCACCCGCCCGGCGGATCGAGGTAAGCGTCTCCAGCACGGCACGCTGCCGGTCCATCCATCCGCGGGCCACCGCCGCTTCCACCATCGAGTACTCGCCGGAGACCTGGTAGGCGGCGACCGGCACGTCGGAGATCTCGGCCACCGCGTGCAGCACGTCCAGGTAGGCCATCGCGGGCTTGACCATCACGATGTCGGCGCCCTCGGCGAGATCCAGTGCTGTCTCCCGCAGCGCCTCCCGAGAATTGGCCGGATCCTGCTGGTAGGTCAGCCGATCTCCTTGCAGCGCCGACTCCACCGCGTCGCGGAACGGACCGTAGAACGCCGAGGCGTACTTGGCGCTGTAGGCCAGGATTCCAGCGTTCTGATGGCCCGCAGCGTCCAGCGCATCGCGGATCACCCCGACCTGGCCGTCCATCATGCCGGACGGGCCGACGAGGTGGGCGCCGGCCTGCACCTGTGCGACGGCCATCTGCGCGTACACCGCGAGGGTAGCGTCGTTGTCCACCTGGCCGGCCGCGTCCAGCAGGCCGCAGTGGCCGTGATCGGTGAACTCGTCCAGGCAGGTCTCAGCCATGATCACAATATCGTCCCCGACCTCGGCGCGCACGTCGCGCAAGGCGGCGTTGAGCACGCCGTCCGGATCGATCCCGCCGGAGCCGGTGGCGTCCCTGGTGGTGGGCACGCCGAACAGCATGATCCCGCCCAGCCCGGCCGCCACCGCCTCAGCCGCGGCCTTGCGTAGCGAGTCCCTGGTGTGTTGCACCACACCGGGCATCGAGGGGATCGCAACCGGCTCCCTGGCTCCCTGCTTGACGAAGACGGGCAGCACCAGCTGGTGCGCGGCCACAGTGGTCTCGCCCACTAACCGCCGCATAGCCGCAGTCGTCCGCAACCGTCTCGGCCGGCTGGTCGGGTACATCGGGCCTCCGGCCTGTGAGTGGCGATCCGAGCTATGGCCCGGTTTGCCACTCACGGGTTGTCAACGACGCCGGGTCTTGGCTTTGCGGGGTGGGGGCAGGGCGCCTGCCGCACGGAGCTGTGCGGCGTGGTCAGCCAGGGCGTCCACCAGAGCGCCGATCTGAGCTACCTCGGGCTGGACGTCGACGCGGAGGCCGAACTCAACGGCGGTCTCGGCGGTGGCTGGACCGATGCAGGCGACGATCGTGCGAGCATGCGGCTTGCCGGCGATACCGACCAGGTTGCGCACCGTGGACGAAGAGGTGAAGCACACCGCGTCGAAACCACCCGTTTTGATCATCTCGCGGGTCTCAGCGGGCGGAGGGGCGGCCCGCACCGTGCGGTAGGCCGTCACGTCGTCGATCTCCCAACCCCGGTCACGCAGCCCGGCGGCCAGTGTCTCGGTCGCGATGTCCGCCCGCGGCAGCAGCACCCGGTCCACCGGGTCGAGGATGTCGTCAAAGGGGGGGAAATCGGCCAGCAGCCCCTCGGAGGACTGCTCACCGGAGGGCACCAGCTCCGGGACGATTCCCATCGACCGCACCCGCTCTGCGGTGGCCTCACCCACGCAGGCGATCTTCACGCCGGCGAACGCACGAGCATCCAGCCCGAACTCGGCGAACTTGTCCCAGACCGCTCGGACCGCATTCGTGGAGGTGAACACCACCCACTGGTAACGGCCGTCGACCAAACCCTTGACCGCCCGCTCCATCTGCGCCGGGGACCGCGGCGGCTCCACCGAGATCGTCGGGACCTCCACGGGCACCGCCCCGTGCACCGCGAGCCGCTCGCTCATCACCCCGGCCTGTTCCTTGGTCCGCGGCACCAGCACCTTCCAGCCATAGAGCGCCCGGGACTCCCACCAGGACAGCTTCGTGCGCTGCGCCACCACCGGGCCGACGGTGACCACCAGCGGCCCGGTGAGCTCACCAACGTCGCCGCTCAGCGACCCCAGTGTGGTTTCCACGGTGTGCTGGGCGGGCGTGGTGCCGGCCGCGGTGATCGCCACGGGGGTCTGCGCGGCCAGCCCGTGCCCGACCAGCGCCGCGGCCGCCTCAGCCAGGTGCGATGCCGTGGCATGCAGCACAAGCGGGCCCGGCACCGCGGCCAGTACTGCCCAATCGACGCCGGCGCGCACGTCGGCTTCGGTGTGACCCGAGCCCAGCGGCACCCCCGCAAACGCCGGCACGGCGGTAGCCGTGGGCACCCCGGGCACCACCTCGAACGGCACCGAACTACGGGCGACCGCCTGCGCCTCGGCGACCACCGCGTCGGCGGTCAACGGGTCTCCGGAGACCAGGCGCACCACGGCCCGCCCGCCCTTCGCCTCGGCGATCAGGTCCTTGGCGACCTCGCCAGGTTCCCCCACCGCCGGGCGTACCTCGGTGCTCGGGGCAGCCTGCGCGTACACCTCCGCGGGCACGTCAGGATCGGTCACCACCAGCTCGGCGCCGCACAGCAGGTGCTGCGCTCGCACGGTGAGCATCCCGGCGTCACCGGGACCAGCACCGACGAAGGCGATCCGTCCGGTGGTCTTGCAGACACGGCTCATTTACCTACTCGTTTCCCATTCAGGCCGTCGGACCCGGTCGCGCAGCGCTGGGTCTTCCCTCCAGCGCGCCGGCAACCAAGTCCAGCAACTCGGCCGCAACCTCGCGGCCGAGGTTCTCGGCATCGGTCAGCTCCCCACAGGAATGGGGCGCAACGGAATCCTCCCCGAAGGAATAGGGCGCGGTGGCGGACGACCGGAGCAGGTCACCATCCGCCGTGGCCACGACTCCCCGTAGGAACAGCCGCAGCACGACCCGGCTATCGTCGTCCAGGTCCTCGACGACATCGGCGAGCGCCCCGACCGCGGCGTCGCAGCCGTCTCCTACCGCGGCGAGCAACGCCCGCTCGGCAGTGACGGCAGCGCGCACCCCAGCGTCATCGAGCACCGTACCCAGAAGATGCTCAGTATCCAAGTCATCGACCCGGCACTCACAAGCCAGCGCTCCCTGCCCGGCCGCTGGCAACATCTGCAACGGGTCGAGCAACTCGGTGGCTTCATCGAGCCGGCCGAGCCGGGCCAGCCCGGCGGCAGCGATCACCACTCCGTCAAGCTCCCCGGCGAACACCCGGGATATCCGCGAGTCGACATTGCCGCGCAGCGGCACCACCTGCAGCCCTAGGCCCAGCGCGTGCAGCTGCCTGGCGCGCCGTGGTGAACCGGTGCCCAGCACCGCCCCGGCCGGCAATTCGCCCAGAACCATCCCGTCCCGGGCCACCAGCGCGTCACGAGCGTCTGCGCGCTCCGGAACAGCGGCGATGACCACCCGAGGATCCGCTTCGATCGGCAGATCCTTGTAGGAGTGCACCGCCACGTCCACCTCACCCGTTACCAGGGCGGTGCGCAACGCCGAGTAGCCATCGCTGGCTGCGGCCACCGGGACAAGCTGCGCTGAAACCCCGGCGTCACGCAGGCGTTGCGCCACCCACTCGGTCTGGGCGAGCGCCAGCGAACTACGTCGAGTCCCCAGCCTCAGCGTGGTCATGGCTGGGTTCCGGGGGGATCAGCGCCCGAAGGCGGCCGGATGGGCGCCGCGATCGCGGCAGCGGCCTGCGGGTCGAGTTCGAAGAGCTCTCGCAGTGCATCCGCATAGGTCTGCCCGCCACCTGTCTCGGCGAGCTGCTTCACCCGCACCGTGGGGGCGTGCAACAGCTTGTCCACCACGCGACGTACGGTCCGGGCCAGCTCATCGCGCACCGCGGTATCCAGTCCCGGCAGCCGGCCGGCAAGCCGCAACAGCTCCGCGTCCACCACCTCGGCCGCTCGCCTGCGCAGCGCAGCGACCGTCGGGGTGACCTCCGCGGCGCGCTGGGTGGCCAGGTAATCGCGCACCTCCTGCGAGACCAGGCATTGCGCGGCGCTGACGGCGTTGGATCCCGAGCCGCGCTGTTCCAGCCGCTGTGCCACGGTGCCGAGGTCTAACAGAACGACGCCGGGAACGTCACCCACGCCAGCCTCGACGTTACGGGGCAGTCCCAAGTCACACACCACCAGCGGCGCCCGACCAGCGTCGGTTATCTGATTGACGCCCCGGGCGTCAGTTATCTGATTGACGCCCCGGGCGTCGGTTATCTGATCGACGCGCAGTACCGCACCGGTCGCCCCGGTGCAGCAGATCACCAGATCCACACTTGGCAGCGCGCTGGCCACGCCGTCCAGGCCGACGGCGCGGGCTGGAGTGCCTTCGGCGGCGCACAGCGCGGCCAGCCGCTGCGCGCTGGCCTGGGTGCGGTTCGCCAGCACGATCTCCGCCACCCCCGCCCGGCGCAGCTGAGCCGTGGCCAGACCGCCCATTGCGCCAGCACCGAGCACCAGCACGCGGCGGCCCGTGAAACCTGCGCCACCGCCGGCATCGAGTTCGGCCGCCGCGGCAGCTAGTGCTTCGGAGACCACCGACGCCCCTGCGGAATCAATACCGGTCTCGGCGTGGACCCGCTTGCCTACCCGCAGCGCCTGCTGCACCACCTCGTGCAGGGTCCGGCCAATGGTGCCCGCCCCTTCGGCGCCGGCGTACGCGGTGCGCAGCTGACCGAGAATCTGCGGTTCGCCGACGACCATCGAGTCAAGCCCGGCGGCGACCGAGAACAGGTGTTCCACCCCAGCCGCCGCGTAGTGCACGTAGAGGTGATCGGACAGCTCATCGAGCGTAATCGTCGACTGGTGCGCCAGCACGTCGGTGATATCAGCGAGCCCTCCATGGAAGGTCGCCACCACCGCGTAGATCTCGACGCGGTTGCAGGTGGACAGCAGCAGGGCCTCGGCAATGTGCTCGCGTTCCAGCAGTTGGGCCAGCACCTTGCCGGGGTCCGCCACGGAGGCTGCCACCCGCTCCAGCACGCCAACCTGGGCGCTGCGGTGAGACAACCCGACGACCACAAGGCTCATCGGCCCACCGCAATCGGATCAGACGGCTCAGCTAGCGACCCGCGCCTGCTGGACCGGCGGGCTTGGTAGAACGACAGGATCTGCAGCTCGACCGCGAGGTCCACCCGGCGAACTTCGACATCGTCGGGCACCTGCAAGACGACTGGGGCGAAGTTGAGAATGCACCGGACACCGCCAGCCACTAGCAAATCGCAGACCCATTGTGCGGCCGCTGCGGGCGTAGAGATCACCCCGATGGTCACCTCTCGCTCGGCGCATACCGCGGGGATGTCCTCGACGTGGTCGACGGGCAGCCCGCCGACCGGGATTCCGATCAGGTCCTCGTCGAGATCGAACAGCGCCGTGACCGGGAAGCCACGATCGGGAAACCCGCCGTAGTTGGCCAGTGCATGGCCGAGGTTTCCGATGCCGACCACGGCGACGCTGTGGTGTCGGGTCAGCCCGAGCAGACGCTCGATGTGTTCCACCAACAGCGCTGTGTCGTATCCCACCCCGCGGGTGCCGTAGGAACCCACATAGGACAGGTCTTTGCGCAGCGTCGCCGAGTTCACCCCGGCCGCACCGGCCAGCTCCTCGCTGGACATCGTGGTGACGCCCTGCTCGATCATCGTAGTGAGTACCCGCAGGTAGACGGCGAGGCGCCCCACCGCGGCATCGGGCACGGCACGGGAGGCCAGGTCGTCGACCGCCGTGCCATACCTGCCGTGCTGATGGACCGTCACGGGTGGCTTCCTTTCGGATCTCGCACTGGCGAACCGGGTCTGGGGCAGGGCAGGCGTTCCTCCGGCCAGGCGTTCACGTTAGCCGCTTGTGAACGCTGGAACAAAGTCGCGATCTTCGCCGAGCCCCGGTAAGCCTGGAGGGCGGCTCCCTCGCCGAGCCGCCCCTGAGGGGAGCCGGTGCCGCACCGCACCTGGGCCCCGTTCCCCGTCGGTGCGGCCGAAGTACTCGCTGATCTTGATCTTGCCATCCTCCGGGCTGTCCGGCTGGATCTCAGCCTCGCGTTCAGTGACTCACAGTGACCTCGGCGGGATTGTTTTTAGGCCAGGGAGAGGACGAATAGGGAGCCGTCTGCCGCTCAGCGGCCGAAACGACTACCGTGCTCGCCGTATACGAAATGGTTACGGAACGTTCTCCAGCGCCGAGCCGGCACGCTTACGGCATAAGTCAGGGACGGTTCCAAATTGAACCGTCCCTGACTTATGGATCATTTACCGCTAACCGAAGACGCAGCTTACGACGCCGGCAGCGACAGCACCTGCCCAATAACAAAAACGGTGGCGTTCTTGGTGGGAATATTGCCGCACAACACCGTCGCGCCATTCACGGTCGGGGCCGCCGAGGTACCCGCGATCTTGATCTTGGCGCCTTCCAGGCTGTCCAGCGAACCCGCCTGGACGATGCCAGCGGAGTCGTAGCGCTTACCGACCACGTGGTAGGTCAGGATCTTGGACAGCTTGCTGTTGGGCGAGGCCACGTCCGGAGCCGTGGTCAGCTCCTGGAGAATCCCCGGGTGCTGGGCCTCCAGAGCCTGGAACGCCGGGTCAGCCGGCGCGAACACGGTGAGCTCGGGGGCACTGTTCAAGGTGTCGACCAGATTCGACGCCGTCACGGCCTTGACCAGGGTGGTCAGCAGCGGATTGTGGCTGGCCGCGGTGGCCACGGGGTCGTTGACCATGCCCTGGGCTGAGCCGGGACCCTCCTTGGGCACCTGATCGCAAGCGGGTCCGAAGATATCGCTGATCTTGGTGACGCCACTGCCAGTGGGCGCCGTCGCCTCCGCGCTGGGTGTCTCCTCAGCGCTCGCCGGAGGGGACTGGTCTGCGGGGGCCGGCGTCTGCGCGCTGCTACAAGCGCCAACCACGGCGGTCAAGGCCGCCATCGCGCCGACCGCGGCCAGTCGGTGGATCTTCCTCAACTGGTATTCAACTCCTCATCGGGCTGCCCGGCTGGTCCGGGTCTCGCGTGTATTACTTCGGTAATCCACAAGATCGGGTTCACCGCTGCAGATTACGAATAGGACACAATTGCGATGCGCTGGCATGTCCTCATTGGACAGTGAACTGTACCGAGTGCCATCCGGTGGCTCCATCCGGGATGGGTGCAGCCCGATCCACGGTCTGGGTGTATCCAGTTTTGTCCGTTGCGCGAACCTCGGCGACATGCGCGCCGGGTGCCCAGGGGCCTCGCAGCCGGAACATCCGCCAAGTGTCCGCATTCACCTCAGTCGATAATTCCGCGGGTCGCCACTCACCGTGATCGAGGCGTACTTCGACCTTGTCGATGCCCCTGGTCGGCGCCCAGGCGACGCCGGTAATCGGAGTGTCGGGGCTGACCCGCTCGAACGCACCGGGGCTATCGATCCGGGACATCGTCTTGATCGGCGCCCGCTGTCCCCAGCCACGCTGCAACCAGTAGGCCCGCTGGGCGTCGAAGGTGGTGAGCTCCATATCAGTGATCCACTTGGTCCCGGATACGAAGCCGTACAGCCCAGGGACGATCATCCGGACGGGGAAGCCGTGCTCGATCGGCAGCGGCTCGCCGTTCATCCCGATCACCAGCATGGCCTGCCTACCCGGGTCCGTGAGGGTCTCGATCGGGGTGCCACAGGTCCATCCGTCGACGCTGGTCGTGAACGCCTGCTCGGCGCCCCGCTGGATGCCGGCGTCGGCGAGGACGTCCGCCACGAGCACGCCGGTGAAGTTGGCGGTGGATATGTAGGGGCCGCCGACCTCGTTGGACACGCACGTCATCGTCACGGGGCGCTCGATCAACTTGCGCGAGGTCAGGTCGCGCCAGCTGAGGGTGACCTCGCGGTCGACCATCCCGTGGATACGCAGCCGCCAGTCCTCGGCGCGCAGCCGCGGCAGCGTGAGGTTGACATCCACCCGGTAGAAGTCCCGGTTGGAGGTGATGAAGGTCGGCGACCCGTCAACCGCGAAGTCCGCTCCGGCCGGGATAGGCGGCGCGGCCACCGCGGGCAGGGTCCGTCCCACCACCTTGCGAGAATCCTCCACACCACTGCGCCCGGTCAGCAGCTGGCCACCAACCGCTGCGATCCCAGCACCCGCGGCGACCGCCACCGACCCGGCGAGCAGCGTGCGACGTGGCACTCCCGCCCCGCCGTCCCCGGTTGACAGCGCGCTGAGCCGGCCCAGGCGGTGCAAGGCCGCGAACGTCCCGGCGCTGACGATCAGCGCAACCAGCGGGGCGACCACGTCGTAGGCACCCGCGGTGGGGCGGGAGAGCACCGCGACACTAGCGAGCGCGCCGAGCACCACGATCAACACGAGTCCAGGTACGCGGGAGCGTCGAGACAGCAGCCCGGCGGCGATTCCGAGCAGGCCGATCACCACCGCCATGCCGGATAGCAGGACGAGTTTGTCGTAACTTCCGAAGCTGCGGACCGCGAATTCCTTGAGCCAGGTCGGTGTGAGATCGATCGCGCTGCTGCCCACCGCGAGGAACGGCGAAGCGCTCGACGACATGAGTCCGCCCACCAGGTGTCCGGTCGCCAACCCTGCGGCCGTAGAGAGCAGCCCGATCAGCGCCGCCACGGGGATGGACAACCCGGATGGAGTATCAGGAGCGGCCGGCGGAGCGGGCAACCGGAGGGAAGTCATGCCACGCCGTTCGCCATCCTGCCTGGACGGGTTCAACGAGAAACCAGATCGTGATGGTGCTTACGCACTGAGTGCCGCCCGCAAGCGCCGCTCCTGGACGGTCCAGAAGCCGTGTTCCCGCCCATCGACCATGATCACCGGAACCCGGTCGCCGTACTCGGCCCGCAGCTCCGGATCCGTATCTGGGTCGTCTACGTCAGTGGTGTGCCATGGAACGTCCAGCTCAGCACAGATGCGGGCGATATCCTCCCGCGCTGCCGCGCAGGCATGGCACTGCGCCCGCACCAGCAAGGTCACTTCGTGCAACATCCTGCCAGCGTGCCACCGCCGGCACCGGTCCGCATGCTGACCCCCCACGCGGCATCCGATAGCAGCCGGTGACCCTTGTACACCGGTTACCTACTGTGCGCAGCATGGGAGGTGCACCGCGTAGCGTGTCGCCGTCGTATGCTTCCGCACGCCTTATTGCGAGGAGTTGACGCGAACGGTCCCTACGAGCGAACGAGGAGTGGCTAATGCCGCAACCGAGATGGTCCTCAGAACTCCGGGGCCGGCCCGCGATGGCACCCTGCCGTGCGGGCGGCCCCCAAGCAGAGCTGCGCCGGTTGCGCCGATCGGCGTCAGACCGTGTCGAGCGTCAACGCCTGATCGCGTGAAGTTCGCCCGTCCCAGCACGCCGATCCCGCACCCGGGCGCGCCAGATCCAAGCGCCCCGGGTTCGAGCCCTGACCAGGATCAGGCGGCGGGCCCGGATCAGGGGGGAGGCCAGCATCAGGCTGCCCAGCATGAGGTGGAGGCCAGCGCCCCCGAGCCCGCCGGTTCAGAGGTCGATACCGCCGCGTGGGAGCTCGTCGCAGCCGCCCAGCAGGGTGACCAGAACGCCTTCGGTCAGCTCTACGACCGGTATGTTGATGTAGTTTTCCGCTTCGTCTTGTTCCGGGTTGGGGATCGCCCACTGGCCGAGGACCTCACCAGCGAAACCTTCCTGCGCGCGCTGCGCCGGATTTCCTCGGTGAGCTACCAGGGCCGCGATGTGGGAGCCTGGTTCGTCACCATCGCGCGTAACCTGGTCCTGGACCATGTCAAGTCCAGCCGATACCGACTGGAGATGACCACTGCCGACATCCTCGACTCGAGCGCAGATGATCGCGGCCCGGAGCACGAAGTCGTCGAAGAGGCCACCGCAACCGAGCTCATGCGGTGCGTGGCCCAGCTGGGCCGGGACCAACAGGAGTGCATCATGTTGCGCTTCATGCAGGGCCTGTCGGTCTCAGAAACCGCTGCGATGATGGGTCGCAACGAAGGCGCGGTCAAGGCGCTGCAACATCGCGCGGTCCGCCGGCTGGCGCAGCTGTTGCCTGAGGGGCTGCGATGAGTATCACACGGTTCCCAAGCTTGCTCCGCCCGGGCGTAACTACCCGTCTGGCCGCTCGTTGCATCCAGGGACATGGCTCCGGGGCCCGAAGGCGGTGAGGACGACGCGCACATCTGGGGGACGACCTAGCGACGGTCAGGAGCAGGATGCTTTTGCCCGTGCTGTCGATAGCGGCATGCGCGATGTCTCCGATCGGAGCTTGCAGCGCGAGCTCACCGTGGTGGCAAGCTTGCGCCAGGTAGGTGCTGCGGCTGGCCCCAATTCCGCGGAACGAGATCGGATGCGCCAGCGTGTGATGGCGGAGTTCGACTCGGTTGTCCATGAGGGCAACAGTCCCGTCTTGCCGTTGCGAGTCCCACGCCAACGTCGCTGGATTCCAGACCAGACCCGGGGACGGCTGGTCGTGGCTGCGGCCGCCGCGTTGTGCCTGCTGATGTCGCTGTCCGGGATGAGCGTCCTGCTGTCCCGTGATGCGCTGCCCGGTGATGCGTTGTACAGCTTCAAGCGAACCGCCGAGTCCGCTGAACTCGGATTGACCTTCGGGGACCAGCCCAAGGCGCTCAAGCACCTCGAATTCGCCAGCGCACGGGTAAACGAGATCGAGATCATGGCGGATCAAGCCGACGCCGCCGGTAACTGGTCCGCCGAGCAGGACAAGTTCCTTCGCGCACTTGACGACTTCGACTCGGATGCCACCGCGGGAGCGAGGCTGCTCACCGGTCTAGCCTTCAATGGTCAGCCCACTAGCCTGTCCGCGTTGCGCGGCTGGGCCGAGCAGCAGAAGACCCGGCTAGCAGCTGTACGCGCCGCGTTGACGCTTCCGACAGGTGCCCGCATGGACAGCACTCTAGGGCTGTTGGATCGGATCACCACCAGGGCTTCCGCCTTGAGTCATCGGTCCAACTGCGTCACGATCACCACTGGTACCCACGATGAACTGGGCATGTTGCCGGCGCGCGATGCCTGCAAGCAGGTCCCGGTAGATGGAACCTCCTCAGCGGTTCCACTGCCAGATGTTCCTCCTGTGCCACAGGTGACTCAACCCAGCGTTGATACACCGCCCAACCTGCTGCTTCGTCCGCCTTCGGCAAATGCGGTTCCTGTTCCCACCCAGAATGGCAAGACTCCGCCAAAGCTCCCGGGAACCCGGAATCCGGGTGGTGTGCTGACAAACCCGAGTCGCCCCGGGTCGGAACCATTGCAACCGGAGCCTTGGCGTCCGTTGCCTGGTCAAGACTCACCTCAGCCCGCGACTCCCCTGCCTCCGTGGATCCTGCAGCCGGGCTTGCTACCTCCTAAATAGCCACCAGCTCTCGATAGATGGTCAAACTCAGTCCACCCACAGGATGTTGTTTAGATTCTTATTGTTTGGTTGCTCGAGAGACGTCATCACGGCATTCTGGTCAGTGGTATCCGCTTGAGCGGAACTGATATGGAAGGGACCAGCACTCCGATATCAGGGCAGGATCCAGTGCCAAGACGCGGCCATCACGACATCCGAAATGACGAAGCCGCCCTGGTCACCCTTGCCGGGGAAGGCGCAACCGAAGCAGCCCGCATAGGCAACGTCGCCGGTGAGGTTGCGGCTACGCTGGAGATCGCTCAGGATCTCACAGCGGCCGCTTTCTTTGACCTCGACAACACCATGATGCGGGGTGCATCAATCTTCTACTTCGCCCAGGGTCTAGCCGCGAGGAACTTCTTCCCGACCGGGGCGCTGGCGTCCATCGCATGGCAGCAGCTGAGATTCAGGGTCGGCGGCAAAGAGCTCAGTCCCGAGGAAATTCGCACCAGCCGCGAGCAGGCTCTCTCGTTCGTCGCTGGAAGGTCTACCCGGCAGTTTGTGGAGCTCGGCGAGGTCATCTACGACGAGCTGATGGCTGAACGGATCTGGTCTGGGACCCTAGCGTTGGCTCAGATACACATCGAGGCCGGTCAGCGGGTCTGGCTGGTTACCGCGACTCCGGTGGAACTGGCCACGATCATCGCCCGCCGGCTCGGCCTCACTGGTGCGCTGGGTACGGTGGCAGAGACCGTCGACGGCGTATACACCGGCCGGCTGGTTGGCGACATCTTGCACGGAGCAGCCAAGGCAAAGGCAGTACGAGCGCTGGCTCTGAGAGAGGGCCTCGATCTGCAACGCTGCACGGCGTACTCCGACTCCGCCAACGATATTCCGATGCTGTCGGTAGTGGGCACCGCGGTGGCGGTCAATCCGGATCCAGATCTGAGGGAGACCGCCCGCGCACGCGGCTGGGAGATCCAGGAATTCCGGACCGGTCGCAAGGCCGCGAAGATCGGAGTCCCCTCGGTGCTTGGCATCGGAGTGGCGGCCGGCGCGGTCGCCGCAGGTCTCGCCTACCACCGTCGTCCCCGCGACTAAGCACTCCTCCCGCACATCTTCAGCTTCGTGATC
>CAXUFG010000019.1:0-24386 GCA_964250265.1 uncultured Pseudonocardiaceae bacterium
TGACCCCGTTGCAGGCGGGGATGGTGTTCCACAGCCTGCTCGATCCCGGCTCGGCTTCCTACGTGGATCAAACCCAGCTGCGGCTCTCGGGAGTCCGCGATCCGCACGCATTGGGCGCGGCGTGGCAGCGGGTGCTGGATCGCACCCCCGTGTTGCGCAGCGCGGTCGTGTGGGAGGGCATCGATGAGCCGGTGCAGATCGTGCACCGCCAGCTCCGCCTGCCGATCAGCTATCCCGACTGGCGGGAGCTCTCGCAGGCCGATCAGCAGCGGGAACTGGCTCGGATCTGCCAGGCCGAACGCCTCGAGCTCGATCTGAATGTGCCGCCATTGGTGCGGTTGGTGATCGCGCGCCTGCCCGGGGACGAGCTGATGCTGGTGTGGACGCACCACCACGTGATCCTCGATGGCTGGAGCATGGGCGCGGTGTTCGCCGAGGTCTGCGAGCACTACACGGCCATCACGCAGGGTCGAGCACCGGAATTGGTGGCCCGGCGGCCGTTCCGGGACTACCTGCACTGGTTAACTGAGCAAGACCTCCCGGCGGCCGAGGCGCATTGGCGGACGGTGCTGTCGGGATTCGATTCCCGCACCGCGCTGCCCTTTGACCGACCACCGCGCCAGGCGCACCGCTCGGAGTCCGCGGAATCACTGGATCTCCAGCTCGATACCCAGGACACCACCCGGTTGCAGCGCATCGCCAAGGGTCATGGGCTGACCGTGAACACCATCGTCCAGGGTGCGTGGGCGTTGCTGCTGGCGCGTTATAGCGGTCAACCCGATGTGGTGTTCGGGACCACCGTCTCAGGGCGCCCGGCCGAGCTGGTCGGGGTGGAATCGATGGTGGGCATGTTCATCAACACCGTGCCCACCCGAGCGCAGATCAGCGATGACCACCAGCTGGTGTCCTGGCTGCAGCAACTGCAGGCCACGCAAATCGAATCCCGCCGATACGACTTCTGCTCCCTGGCTCAGATCCAAACGTACAGTGACCTGCCGGCCGGCGGTGCGCTGTTCGACAGCATGGTCATATTCGAAAACTATCCCTTCGACTCCGCGACCATCACCGACGCCGGCCTACAGATACACCACGCTCACGTCCGGGAAACCACCAACTACCCCCTCACTCTCCAAGCATTCCTCGGTGACCAACTCCGCCTACGCCTGGCCTACGACCCACAACTATTCGACAGCGCCACCATCCAACGCATAACCCAACACCTCTCAGTACTGCTCGGCGGCATCGCCACCAATCCCGACCAGTCGATAGCCCAGCTACCGCTGCTGACCACCACGGAGCGCGATCAGCTGCTCGTGGAATGGAACGACACCTGCGTAGAGGAACCAGCGGCCACCCTGCCCGAACTGTTCACCGCCCAAGCCATCCGTACCCCCGACGCGGTAGCCCTGGTCTGCGAGGGCATGGAGCTGTCGTATGCGGAATTGAATACGCGGGCCAACCAGCTGGCGCGGGTGTTGATTGGGCGGAGTGTGGGTCCCGAGCAGTTTGTGGGGTTGGCTCTGCCGCGGTCGGTGGAGATGGTGGTGGCTTTGCTGGCGGTGGGCAAGACGGGTGCCGGGTATTTGCCGATTGATCCGGGCTATCCGCTGGCCCGGATGGAGTTTATTTGTGCTGATGCGGCTCCGGTTGTTGTGCTGGCCACCGAGGAGACCACGGGGTGTCTTCCGGTGGGTGTGGCGCGGTTGGTGATCGACGATCCCCAGGTTCGGGAGGAGATTGCTGGTTGTTCTGGCGCTGAGGTGACCGGCGTTGATCGGGCGGCGCCGTTGTCTGCGTCGCATGCTGCGTACGCGATTTACACGTCGGGCTCCACCGGGGTCCCGAAAGGGGTGGTGATCCCGCACGGCGCGCTTGCCAACTTCCTTGTTTCGATGGCCGAACGGTTCCCCCTGGATGAGAGCGCTCGACTGCTCGCGGTCACGACGATCGCCTTCGATATCGCGGCGTTGGAGCTGTACCTTCCCCTGATCCGCGGCGCGGTCGTTGTCCTGGCTGAGGGGATTGCGTCTGATCCGGCGGCGCTGGCCGCGACCATCACCGGCTCCGGTGCCACGATGATGCAAGCGACCCCCTCGCTATGGCAGACGATCATCTCGACTCATCCGGACGAGGTGCGCGGGCTGCGCATGCTGGTCGGTGGTGAGGCGCTCCCCGCGGCGCTTGCGGCCACGCTGCTGGAGTTGGGTAGCGAGGTCACCAACCTCTACGGCCCTACCGAGACCACCATCTGGTCCACCGCGGTGCGGCTCGACAGCTCGGGCACTCCTACTATCGGCACACCGATCGCGAATACCCGGGTATTTGTGTTGGACGCTCGGTTGCGGCCGGTTCCAGTCGGAGTAGAGGGGGAGTTGTATCTGGCTGGAGCAGGGCTGGCGCGCGGCTATCTGCACCGCCCCGGACTCACCGCGGCCCGGTTTATCGCCAACCCGTTCGGTGGGCCCGGGGAGCGGATGTATCGCACTGGGGACCTGGTCCGATGGGCGCCCAGCGGAGAGTTGGCGTACTCGGGCCGAGTCGATGATCAGGTGAAGATCCGCGGATTCCGGATCGAGCTGGGTGAGATCGAAGCGGTACTGGCCACCCACCCCGGCATCAGCGACGTTGTGGTGACCGCTCGAGAGGACCAGCCGGGAACGAAACGGCTGGTGGCGTATCTGGTTCCGGCCGGCGGGCCGGTGCCCTCGGCCGCGGAGTTGCGCGACTACCTCACCCAGACCCTGCCCGACTACATGGTGCCTGCGCTGTTCGTGCCACTCGTAGAGCTCCCGCTGGGGCCGACCGGGAAACTGGACCGCAAGGCACTCCCCGCTCCCGACCGGGCCGCTGAGCCGGTGGCGAAGTATGTCGCCCCCCGCACCTCCACCGAGCGTGTCCTGGTTGATATCTGGGCACAGGTACTCGGGGTGGACCGGGTCGGCATGGAAGACAATTTCTTCGAGCTGGGCGGGGATTCCATCCTGAGCATCCAGGTGATGTCACGGGTGCGAGTGGCCTTCAAGGCAGAGCTCTCGCCCCGGGTGTTGTTTGTCGATCCTACGGTGGCCGGCTTGGCGGCGGCGGTAGCAGGATCGGCGGTGTCTGCGCTGCCGGCGATCCCGGTGGCTGAGCGCGTCGGTGAGTTGCCGTTGTCCTTCGCGCAGCAGCGGTTGTGGTTCCTGGATCAGTTCTCCCCGGGTGGGTCCGAATATGTCATCGCTTTCGCGGTGCGCTTGCGCGGTGAGCTGGACCTGAATGCATTGTCCGGGGCGCTCAGCGCGCTGGTGGCCCGGCACGAGTCGCTGCGGACCACCTTCGAGACCATCCAGGGGCGAGGCGTGCAGGTGGTGCACACACCCGCACCAGTGCCCCTGCCGGTACGGGATCTGTCATCGCTGGCTCCACCGGAGCAACAGCACGAACTGGAACAGGTGCTGGCCGCGCAGACCAGCGAGGAATTCGACCTGGCCCACGGGCCGCTGCTGCGGGTCGGGGTGACCCGCCTGCACGCAGGCGAGCACGTGCTCAGTGTGGCGATGCATCACATCATCACCGACGCCTGGTCCACGGGTGTGCTGGTCTCTGAGCTGAGCGGGTTCTACAACGCGGCCCGCACCGGCCGGACGCCCCAGCTGCCGGATCCAGCGGTGCAGTACGTCGATTACGCGCTGTGGCAGCGTGAGTTGCTCACCGGCGCGGTGCTCGACAACGCGATGGGCTACTGGCGCGAGCAGCTAGCCGGGGTGCCGGTGCTGGAGCTGCCCACCGACCGGCCCCGCCCCGCGGTGCTGACCTCCGCCGGCGCGATCCACCAATTCGTCATCCCGGCCCAGGTCACCAGCCGGCTCAAAGAACTCAGCCAGCATCAGGATGGCACCCTGTTCATGACCATGGTTGCCGCCTGCCAACTGTTGTTCAGCCGCTACTCCGGGCAGGACGACATCGCCGTAGGTACCGTGGTCTCCGGCCGGGATCGGGTCGAGCTGGAAGGACTCATCGGATTCTTTGTCAACACCCTCGTCGTGCGCTCCCGCATTGATTACGGGCACAGTTTCACGCAATTCCTCACTCAGGTCCGGGAGACTGTGCTGGATGCCTTCGCTCACCAGCAGGTGCCCTTCGAGCGTTTAGTGGATGAGCTGGTCTCGGCTCGGGATACCAGCCGCACCCCGTTGTTCCAGGCCATGGTCATCCTGCAAAACGCCCCTAGACGCCCCCCGGAACTGACCGGACTGGACATCTCGGGCGTGGAACTGCCCATCGCCACCACGAAATTCGACATCACTGTCGAGTTTCAAGAAATCGACAACACGCTCGCCGGTGCGGTCACCTACAACACTGATCTGTTTGATGCGGTCTCTATCGAGCGGATGATGACTCATCTGTTGGTGTTGCTGGGTGGCGTCGCCGGCAATCCCGACCAGTCGGTGGCGCGGTTGCCGTTGTTGAGTGCGGCGGAGCGGGATCAGGTGCTGGTGGGATGGAATGACACCTCGGTGGAGGTGCCGACGGCGACCCTGCCGGAGTTGTTCGCTGCCCAAGCCGGCCGCACTCCCGATGCGGTAGCGGTGGTGGTGGAGAGCGCGGAGCTGTCGTATGCGGAGTTGAACGCGCGGGCGAATCGGCTGGCGCGGGTGTTGATCGGAAGGGGTGTGGGTCCGGAGCAGTTCGTCGGGTTGGCTCTGCCGCGGTCGGTGGAGATGATGGTGGCTTTGCTGGCGGTGGGTAAGGCGGGTGCCGCGTATCTGCCTATAGACCCGAATTATCCGCTGGCGCGGGTGGAGTTTATCTGTGCTGATGCGGCTCCGGTTGTTGTGCTGACCACCGAGGAGACCGCGGGGTGTCCTCCGGTGGGTGTGGCGCGGTTGGCGCTCGACGATCCCCGGGTTCGGGAAGAGATTGCTGCTTGTTCTGGTGCTGAGGTGTCCGACGTCGATCGGGTGGCGCCGTTGGCTGCATCTCACGCTGCATATGCGATTTACACGTCGGGATCCACGGGGCTTCCCAAGGCAGTGGTGGTCGCTCACCAGAGCGTGGTGGATCTGGTGGCGTGGGCGGTGGCCGAGTTCGGTGTGCCGGGGTTGTCGAGGGTGCTGGCATCGACATCGTTGAATTTCGATGTATCGGTGTTCGAGATTTTCTGCCCGTTGCTGGTCGGCGGCAGCATCGAGCTGGTCCGGGACGTGCTGGCCCTGGGTGAGCCCGGCGCCGGGGAACGGACCGCGAGTTTGATCAGCGGGGTGCCCTCGGCGTTATCTCACGGGTTGGCTCATGGTGGCGGCGCGGTTCGGGCGGACACGGTGGTGTTGGCGGGCGAGGCACTGTCAACTCGCGTGGCCCAGCAGATCCAGGCGGCGACGTCGTGCCGGCGGATCGCGAATATTTATGGCCCGACCGAGGCCACCGTGTATGCCACCGCGTGGTATGGCGAACAGGACGTTGTGGTGGACCACGCTCCGCCCATTGGGCGGCCGATCACCAATAGCCGAGTGTTTGTGCTGGATGCGCGGTTGCAGCCGGTGCCGGTCGGAGTGGTGGGAGAGTTGTATCTTGCTGGGACCGGCTTGGCACGGGGATATTTAGGGCGCCCCGGACTGACCGCGTCCCGGTTCATTGCGAATCCGTATGGCGTTGCGGGTGAGCGAATGTATCGCAGTGGTGACTTGGTGCGGTGGAACACCGCCGGGGAATTGGAGTATCTGGGCCGGATCGATGATCAAGTAAAGATCCGGGGATTCCGGATTGAGCTGGGTGAGATCGAATCCGTATTGGCCACCCATCCTGAGGTCAGCGAGGTTGTGGTGGTGGCCCGGGAACAGGCCGCCGGGATTAAACAATTGATTGCTTATGTGGTGCCCGCTGCCGGGAGTGTGCCCGGGTCCACGGAGTTGCGCGCTCATATCGGCCGGGCTTTGCCGGACTACATGGTGCCCGCGTTGTTCGTGCCTTTGGCAGTGTTACCGTTGGGGCCGACGGGGAAGGTTGACCGGAAAGCGTTACCCGCTCCGGACCGGATTGCTGAGCCGGCGGCCGAGTATGTGGCACCGCGGAGTGCGGCTGAGCGCATTCTTGCCGAAGTGTGGGCGCAGGTGCTGGGGGTGGACCGGGTTGGCGTCGAGGACAATTTCTTCGAGCTGGGTGGGGACTCGATTCTGAGTATTCAGGTGGTGTCGCGGGCTCGGGCCGCGGGTGTGCCGGTGACCACGAGGGATGTGTTCTTCACTCAGACTGTCGCCGGGCTCGCTGGGGGTGTGGAGGTAGGGCCCGCTGCCGGGCGGGTTGATGGTGAAGTGGTGGTTGGTCCGGCGCCGTTGACCCCGATTCAGCACTGGTTCTTCGCCACGTATGGAGCGTTGGCTCATTTCAACCAGTCCTTCGCGATGGAGTTGACCGACGACCTCGATCAGGACGCGCTGTCAGCCGCGGTGGATGCGGTAGTGGCGCATCACCCGGTGTTGCGAATGCGATTCTCCTGTGTCGAGGGGCAGTGGTCTCAGGAGGTCGCGCCCGCGGAGACGACTGGGATCCTGCGCCGGTGTGACTTCTCGGGCATGGCGCAGGGTGATCGGCAGGCGGCCGTGGCCGAGGCGGCGTTGGCCGCCCAGTCCGGTTTGGACATCACTGGTGGCCCGGTGCTGCGGGTGGTGGTGTTCGATTTCGGGCCGGGTCAGCGGCCGTGGCTGTACGTTGCCGTGCATCACCTGGTGGTTGATGGGGTGTCGTGGCGGATCCTGCTGGGTGATCTGGATAGCGCCTACCAGCAGGCTCGGGGTGGGAACCCGGTGGAGTTGGAGCCGGTGGGGACGTCATTCACGCGGTGGGCGCATCGGTGGGTGGCGCATGTTCAGGCCGGCGGCCTTGCGGGTGATCTGGGGTATTGGTCGGCGTTGGCCCAGGACGCGGCTGTTGAGTTGCCGGTGAGCCGGGATGGGGTGAACACGGCTGGTTCGTCGCGGACTGTGGTGGTGGGGCTGGGTCGGGAGGAGACCGATGCGTTGTTGCATCGGGTGCCCGGGGTGTATCGCACCCAGATCAATGACGTGTTGCTCAGCGCGTTGGGGCGGGCGCTGGCGTCCTGGACGGGTCGAGATCGGGTCCTGATCGCGCTGGAGGGACACGGCCGGGAGGAGATCCTGCCCGGGGAGGACCTTTCTCGCACGGTGGGGTGGTTCACCTCCCTGTTCCCGGTGGCGTTGAGTGTGGCGCCCACCGGTTGGGGTGAATTGCTGAAGTCGGTGAAAGAGCAGTTGCGGGCTATCCCGCATCGGGGGCTCAGTTACGGCGCGTTGCGTTACCTGACTCCCGACAGTGGGCTGGACGCCGACCGCGCACCGCAGATCAGTCTGAACTACCACGGTCAGTGGGGCGCTGCGGGAGCGCCCGAGGGGCTTTATCGAGACTGGATCGGGGCCTTGGCGCCCGATCATGCGCCGGACAGCATCCGTCCTCATCTGCTGGATGTGGTCGGGGTGGTCGCGGATGGCCAGTTGCAGCTGAGCTGGACCTACTCGGAGAACGTGCATGATGAGGCCACCATCGAATGGCTGGCCGCGCAGATGTGCGACGCGTTGCGGCAGATCGTGGCGCACTGCGCGGACCCGGAGACGGGGGGATGCACTCCCTCTGATTTCCCGCTGGCGACGGTGTCCCAGGCTCAGCTCGACGCGCTGGTCGGTGCTGGCCGGGATGTGGAGGACGTATACCGGTTGACCTCGTTGCAGGCCGGGATGGTGTTCCACAGCCTGCTCGATCCGGGCGCGGCCGCCTACGTGGATCAGACCCAGCTGCGGCTCTCGGGAGTCCGCGATCCGGTTGCCCTGGGCGCGGCGTGGCAGCGGGTGCTGGACCGCACCCCGGTGTTGCGCACCGCGATCGCCTGGGAAGGCATCGATGGGCCGGTGCAGATCGTGCACCGCCAGCTCAGCCTGCCGGTCATCTATCCCGATTGGCGTGACCTTCCCGAATCCCACCAGCAACAGGAGCTGGCCAGGATCTGTGCGGCCGAGAAGGCTGCGGTCGATCTGGGCGTGCCACCGTTGTTGCGGTTGGTGATAGCGCGAGTGGCCGGCGATGAGGTCGTGATGGTGTGGACGCACCATCACGTGATCCTCGATGGCTGGAGCGTGGGTGCGGTGTTCGCCGAGGTCTGCGAGCAGTACGCGGCGATCACGCAGGGTCGGGTACCGGAGTTGGTGGCCCGGCGGCCGTTCCGGGACTACCTGCACTGGCTGGCCGAGCAGGACCTCGAGGCGGCCCAGGCGCACTGGCGGGCGGTGCTGTCAGGGCTTGATTCCCGGACAGCGTTGCCCTTTGACCGGCCACCCCGCCAGGCGCACCGCTCGGAGTCCACCGAATCGATCGAAATCCAGGTCGGTGGGCCGGACACCACCCGGTTGCAGCAGGTGGCCAAGCACAACGGTCTGACGGTGAACACCATCGTCCAGGGTGCGTGGGCGTTGCTGCTGGCGCGTTATAGCGGTCAACCCGATGTGGTGTTCGGGACCACCGTCTCGGGGCGCCCGGCCGAGTTGGTCGGGGTGGAATCGATGGTGGGCATGTTCATCAACACCGTGCCCACCCGGGTGCAGGTCACCGATGTGCAGGTCACCGGGGTGCAAGTTACCGATGGCCACCAGCTGGTGTCGTGGCTTCGTGAGCTGCAAAGTGCGCAGATCGAGTCTCGCCGGTTCGATTTCCTGTCCCTGGCCGAGATCCAGGCCTACAGTGACCTGCCAGCCGGCAGTGCGCTGTTCGACAGCATGGTCGTCTTCGAGAACTACCCCTTCGACTCGGCCACCATCACCGACGCCGGCCTGCGCATCCACCACGCCCACGTCCAGGAAACGACCAACTACCCCCTCACCCTTCAAGCGTTCCTCGGCGGCCAACTCGGCCTACGCCTGGCCTACGACCCACAACTGTTCGACACCACGACAGCCGAACGAATGGTCGGACACCTGTTGGTGCTGCTCGATGCCATCGCCGTTGATCCCGACCAGCCAGTAACCCAGCTCCCCCTGTTGACCACCGCCGAGCGGCACCAGCTACTCGTGGAATGGAACACCACCCACACAGAGCTCCCAGCGGCAACCCTGCCCGAACTCTTCACTGCGCAGGTCGCCCGCACCCCGGACGCGGTGGCGGTGGCGGGTGAGAGCGACCGACTGTCCTACCGGGAACTGGATAAGCGGGCCAATCAGCTGGCTCACCGGCTGATCAGTCTGGGGGTGCGCCGCGAGCTTCCGGTGGGTGTGCTGTTGGAGCGATCGGTGGACTTTGTCGTCGCGGAATTGGCGGTGGTGAAGGCCGGCGGCGCGTATGTGCCGATCGACCTGCGTGCTCCGGTGAGTCGGATGGGTCAGCTGTTGACCGAGGCCGGGGTATCGGTGTTGATTGCCGATGAGGCGTGGTTCGCCACAGCTGGTGACGCCCATTCCGGGCATATCGTGCTGGTGAATGATCCCTCGTTAGCGGATGCACCGAGTTCTACCCCAGCTATCGCGGTGAATCCCGATCAGTTGGCGTATGTCATGTACACCTCTGGCTCCACGGGTGTGCCGAAAGGTGTCGCGGTCCGGCATCGAGACGTGGTCGCGTTGGCCCTTGCCCGGTGTTTTGCCGGTGGTGCGCATGACCGAGTGCTCCTGCATTCACCGGCGGCGTTCGATGCCTCCACCTATGAGCTGTGGGTGCCGTTGCTGCACGGTGGTCAGGTCGTGGTGGCGCCGCCGGTCGAGGTGGACGCCGGGCTGTTGCGCAGGATGGTCACCGAGCACGCGCTGACCGGCCTGTGGCTGACCGCTGGGTTGTTCCGGCTGGTCGCGCAGGAGGCCCCGGAGTGCCTGGCGGGGATCCACGAGGTGTGGACCGGTGGCGACGTGGTACCGGCGGCCGCGGTGCGACGGGTCCAGGCGGCCTGCCCGGGCCTGGTCGTGGTGGATGGCTACGGGCCAACCGAAACCACGACGTTCGCCAGCTCATACCGGATGACGGTTGATCGGCCGGTGCCCGAGGTGGTGCCGATCGGTTACCCGCTGGACAACGTTCAGGTCTATGTGCTGGATAGCCGGTTGCGCCCTGTTCCGGTTGGGGTGACCGGCGAGCTTTACATCGCCGGGCTCGGCTTAGCTCGCGGTTACCTGAACCGGGCCGGATTGACCGCGACCCGATTCATCGCCAACCCCTTCGGTAGTCCGGGTGAGCGGATGTACCGCACTGGGGACCTGGCCCGCTGGACCTGCCGCGGGGAGCTGTCCTATCTGGGCCGGGCTGACGAGCAGGTGAAGATCCGCGGGTTCCGGATCGAGCCCGATGAGATCGAGGCAGTGCTGGCCACCCACCCTGAGGTGCGCGAGGCGGCAATCATCGCTCGTGAGGACCAGCCCGGCGTCAAGCGACTTGTCGCTTACCTGGTCCCCACCACGGACACCGCTCCCATCCCCGCAGACCTCCGTCGTCACCTCACCCAAAGTTTGCCGGATTACATGGTGCCGGCATTGTTCCTCACGCTCGATGAGTTGCCGCTGGGGCCGACGGGGAAGGTGAATCGGAAGGCATTGCCCGCCCCCGAGCACACCGCCGAACCGGCCGCGGAATACGTCGCCCCCCGTACCCCGACAGAACACATCCTGGCCCAAATCTGGGCCGACGTACTAGGCGTGGAACGAGTCGGAATCCACGATAATTTCTTCGAATTGGGTGGGGACTCAATCCTGAGTATTCAGGTGATGTCGCGGGTGCGAGTAACACTCGATGTGGAGTTCTCCCCGCGGGTGTTGTTCGCTGATCCCACCGTGGCAGGGCTGGCCGCAGCGGTAGCGGAATCGACGGTGTCCGCGTTGCCGGCGATCCCGGTGGCCGATCGGGGGGGCGAGTTGCCCCACTTGCCACTGTCGTTCGCCCAGCAACGATTGTGGTTCCTGGATCAGTTCGCCCCGGGTGAGTCGGGGTATGTCACCGCGTTCGCGGTGCGGCTGCGCGGTGAGCTGGACCTCGACGCGCTCTCCACGGCCCTCGATGCGCTGGTGGCTCGGCACGAGTCGCTGCGCACCACCTTCGAGACCATCGAGGGGCGGGGGGTGCAGGTGGTGCACCCACCCGCGCCGCCCAGTGAGCAGAGCACGATCCTGCCGGTACGGGACCTGTCGTCGCTGGCTCCTCCTGAGCAGCAGCAGGAACTGCAAAGGCTGCTGGCCGTGCAGGCCAGCCAGGAATTCGATCTCGCCCGCGGGCCGCTGCTGCGGGTGGAGGTGGCGCGCCTGGCCACCGCCGAGCATGTGCCCAGCGAACATGTACTCAGCGTGGCGATGCATCACATCATCACCGATGGCTGGTCGACGGGTGTGCTGGTGGCCGAGCTGGGCGCGTTCTACAACGCCGCGGTCAGTGGCCACGACCCGCAGCTGCCGGTGTTGCCGGTGCAGTACGTCGATTACGCGCTGTGGCAACGGGAGCTGCTCTCGGGTGCGGTACTGGACACCGCGCTGGACTACTGGCGCGAGCAACTGGCCGGGGTGCCGGTCCTGGAGTTGCCGACCGACCGGCCCCGCCCCGCGGTGCTGACCCTCACCGGTGCCGTGCACGAGTTCGTGATCCCCGCTCAGGTCACCGGCCAGCTCAAAGAACTCAGCCAGCGCCAGGACGGCACGCTGTTCATGACCCTGGTGGCCGCGTGCCAGGTGCTGTTCGCCCGCTACTCCGGGCAGGACGACGTTGCGGTGGGCACGGTCGTGTCGGGTCGGGAACGGGCCGAGCTGGAAGGGTTGATCGGGTTCTTCGTGAACACCCTGGTGCTGCGTTCCCGGGTGACCCATGAGCACACCTTCCGGCAGTTCCTGATCGAAGTTCGGGAGACGGTGCTGGATGCCTTCGTCCACCAGCAGCTGCCCTTTGAACGTCTCGTGGACGAGCTGGCCCCGGTGCGGGACACCAGCCGCACCCCGCTGTTCCAGGCCATGGTCATCTTGCAGAACACTCCCGGGCGCATCCCGGAGCTGACCGGGCTGGACGTCTCCGGTGTGGAACTGCCGATGGCGACCGCGCAATTCGACCTCACGGTTCAATTCCAGCCCGGGCAATCCCAGGAAACGGGTGACGTCCTGGTCGGCGCGCTCACCTACAACACCGATCTCTTCGACGCCGCCACCATCGAGCGGATGACGGGCCATCTGCTGGTGTTGTTGGGGGGAATCGCGGCTGATCCGGATCGGCCACTGGCCCAGCTACCGGTGTTGACCAGTGCTGAGCGGGATCAGCTGCTGGTGGAGTGGAATGACACTCATCGACCAGTGCCGGCGGCGACCCTGCCGGAGCTCTTCGCTGCCCAGGTGGCCAGGCACCCCCAGGCGCCGGCGCTGCGGTGTGGGCCGGTCAGCCTGTCGTATGCCGAGCTGGATGATCTGGCCAACCGGTTGGCGCATTGGCTGATCACCCGTGGGGTGGGCCCGGAGCGGCTGGTCGCGGTGGCGCTGCCCCGGTCGGTCGAGCTCGTCGTGGCGTTGCTGGCGGTGGCAAAGGCGGGTGCGGGGTATCTGCCCATCGACCCGGATCATCCCCAGGCCCGGATCGCGTTCATGCTCGCCGACGCCGCCCCGGACGTGGTGCTCAGTGCCGCCGCGGTGGCGCGGGGGCTGCCAGAGGTGCCGGGAACGGCTCTGGTGCTGCTGGATGACCCACTGGTGGCCGGCGAGCTGGCCGGTATGCCCACCTGCCCCCCCACCGATGCCGATCGGCTCCGCCCGCTGCGCCTGGCCCATCCGGCTTACCTGATCTACACCTCCGGGTCCCCCGGGCAACCCCAAGCCGTGCTGGTGACTCATGCCGGGCTGAGCAACTTCTCCGCGGCGGAGATCGAGCACTATCAGCTCAACCCGGGAGACCGGGTCCTGGCGATGTCCTCACCCAGCTTCGACGCCTCCATCCTGGAACTAGGGATCTCCCTGCTGGCCGGCGCGGTGTGGGTGCTGCCTGCCACCTCCGAACCGCTGGCCGGGGAGAACCTGCACACCATCCTGGACCAGGAGCAGATCACCCACGCCCTGATCCCTCCCGCGGCGCTGGCCACCATCCCCGCCGAGATCGCCGCGACCGGGCTACCCGCGTGGGCCACCGTGATCGTGGGCGGGGACGTCTGCGACGCGGAACTGGTCACCCGGTGGGCCCCAGGCCGCCGGATGATCAACTCCTATGGGCCGACGGAAGCCACCGTGGTAGCCAGCTGGAGCGCACCGCTGCGCCCTGGCCCGCACCGCCCACTCATCGGGTCGCCCATCCCCAACACCCGCATCTACCTGCTGGATCACCTGATGCGCCCGGTCCCGATCGGTGTCACCGGGGAGCTGTATATCGCCGGGATCGGCCTGGCCCGTGGCTACCTGAACCGGGCCGGATTGACCGCGGCCCGGTTCGTGGCCAACCCGTTCGGCGCGCCAGGTGAGCGGATGTACCGCAGCGGGGACCTCGCCCGCTGGCGGCCCCACGGCGAACTGGAATACCAGGGCCGGGCCGATGACCAGGTCAAGATCCGCGGCTTCCGCATCGAGCTGGGCGAAATCGAAGCCGCGTTGCGGAGCCATCCACAGGTGACCCAGGCTGTGGTGACCGCCCGCGAAGACCAGCCCGGAACCAAACGACTGGTCGGCTACCTGGTCCCCGTTCCCGGGAACGCACCGACCCCCGCGGACCTCCGCAACCACACCGCCCAGACCCTGCCCGACTACATGGTCCCCGCGAGCTACGTCATTCTCGACGAACTCCCGCTGGGGCCCACCGGGAAACTGGACCGTAAAGCATTGCCGGCTCCCGACCGGATCACCGAACCGGTCTCGGAATACCTCGCCCCCAGCACCCCGACCGAACACACTCTCACCCAAATCTGGGCCGACGTACTGGGCGTGGACCGGGTCGGAGTCCGCGACAATTTCTTCGAACTCGGTGGGGATTCCATCCTGAGCATTCAGGTTGTCTCCCGGGCCCGGCGGGCCGGGGTCCGGGTGAGCACCAAGGACATCTTCTTCCATCAGACCATCGCTGAGCTCGCGGCAAGCGTGCCCATGAGCAGCAGCGGAGTAGAGGCGGGAGCCGAGCTGGCGGATGGTGAGGTGGTTGCCGGCCCGGCACCGCTGACCCCGATCCAGCACTGGTTCTTCGCCACCTACGGGGCGTTGGCGCACTTCAACCAGTCCTTCGTTATCGAGTTGGCCGAAGACCTCGACCAGCACGCACTATCAACGGCGTTGGATGCGCTGGTGGCACATCACCCGGAACTGCGGATGCGTTTCTCCCAGCTCGAGGGCCAGTGGTGGCAGGACATCGCGCCCCCCAGCGGTGCGGTGCTGGAGCGCTGTGACCTCTCCGATCTGGCCCAAGGGGATCAGACGCAGGACGATCGGTGGCCGGCGATGGAGCAGGCCGCGCGCAGCGCCCAGTCCAGCCTGGACCTCACCAGCGGGCCGATGCTGCGGGCGGTGCTCTTCGATACCGCGCCGGGCCAGCGGCCGTGGCTGTTCATCGCTATCCATCACCTCGTCGTGGACGGGGTGTCCTGGCGGATCCTGCTCGGTGATCTAGAAACGGCCTACCGCCAGGCGCGCGATGGGCGCCCGGTCGAACTGGAGCCGGTCGGCACCGCCTTCACCCAATGGGCGCACCGGTTGATGAGGCATGTCCATGCCGGTGGGCTTGATGGTGATCTGAGATATTGGTCTGCGCTGTCGCAGCAGCCTCGGCCTGACCTGCCGGTCGCTCGGGCCGGGGTGAACACGTCCGGTTCCAGTCGTACCGTGACGGCCCGCTTGGGTCGGGACGACACCGATGCGTTGGTGCACCTGGTGCCGGGGGTATACCGCACCCAGATCAACGACGTGTTGCTCAGCGCCCTGGCTCGGGTGCTGTCCTCCTGGACGGGGCAGGATCGGGTACTCATCGGCCTGGAAGGACACGGCCGCGAGGAAATCCTCCCCGGAACGGACCTGTCCCGCACCATTGGGTGGTTCACCACCCAATTCCCCGTCGCCCTCACCGTGGCGCCGGACAGCGGGGTCACCGAGGATGGCTGGGGCGAGGTACTCAAATCAGTCAAAGAACAACTACGGGCCATCCCGCACCGCGGACTCAGCTATGGGGCACTGCGTTATCTCAACCCGCCTAACTCCGAGAGCGCTCTGCGCGCCGATACCCAACCACAGGTCAGCCTGAACTACCACGGCCAGTGGGACGTGGCCCCCGACTCTGGCGGGCTCTACCGCAGTGCCCACGCCGGGTTCGTACCCGATCATGCCCCCGAGAGCGTCCGGCCCTACTTGCTCGATATCACCGGTGCGGTCGCCGACGGTGAGCTGCAGTTGAACTGGACGTACTCGCAGAACGTGCACGACGAGGCAACGATCACCGCCTTGGCCTCGGAGATGCTCCAGGCACTGCGGGAGATCGTGGCCCACTGCGCCCAACCGGGCGCCGGTGGGCGTACTCCCTCGGACTTCCCCCTGGCCGGCCTCGACCAGGCCGGCGTGGACCGTCTCGCGGGCGACGGGCGCTGGGTGGAAGACATCTACCCGCTCACGCCCTTGCAGGCCGGGATGGTCTTCCACAGCCTGGTCGACACCGGCTCCGCGGCCTACGTTGATCAGTTCCGGATGCGGTTGTCGGGTGTGGCCGATGCCCAGGCGTTGGGCCTGGCGTGCCAGCGGGTGGCTGACCGGACGCCGGCGTTGCGCAGCGCCGTGGTCTGGGACGGGGTGGAACAGCCACTGCAGGTCGTGCACCGCCAGGTTGCCGTTCCGGCGAGCTACCACGACTGGCGCGAGATGTCCGAGGCGCAGTGGGATCGGGAGCTGGCGCGGGTAGCCGCCGAGGAACTCGCGCTCGGGATGGACCTGACCGTGGCGCCGTTGCTGCGGCTGGTCATCGCCACCCTGAACGACGATGAGGTCCTGCTGGTGTGGACCTCCCATCACGTGATGCTGGACGGTTGGAGCCAAGGCCAGGTATTCGCTGAGCTGCGGGAGCAGTACGCGGCGATCGTGCACGACCGTCCCGCCGAGCTGTTGACCCGCCGGCCGTTCCGGGACTACCTGCACTGGCTGCACGAGCAGGACAAAGGCCAGGCCGAACAACACTGGCGGGCGGTGCTGTCCGGCTTCGAGGCGCCCACCGGCCTGCCCTATGACCGGCAGCCCCTGGAGGCGCACCGCACCGAGTCCGCCGAGTCGGTGCAGGTCAAGCTCTCGGTCGAGGAGTCGCAGCGACTCCAGTCGGTGGCGATGCGCAGTGGCCTGACCCTGAACACGATGGTGCAAGGTGCCTGGGCCCTGTTGCTGTCGCGCTACAGCGGCGAGCGCGATGTCGTTTTCGGCACCATCGTCTCCGGACGCCCCGGCGAGCTGGCCGGTGTGGAGTCGATGGTCGGCATGTTCATCAACACCGTGCCGACCCGGGTGCGCCTGGACGATGCCCAGGACATGGTGTCGTGGCTGCGCGGGCTGCAGGACCAGCAGTCGTCCTCCCGGCAGTTCGACTTCGTGTCCCTGACGCAGCTGCAGGCGTGGAGCGATCTGCCCGCCGGGGCCAACCTGTTCGACAGCGTGGCGGTGTTCCAGAACTTCCCGTTCGAGGCGCCACCGGAGGGTGCACCGGGCCTGCGGATCCGCGCGTTCCACGGCCGGGACACCACGAACTTCCCGCTGAGCCTGCGCGCCTACCGAGATGGGTTGGATGGGCAGCTCAGCTTCGAGCTGGGCTATGACCCGCGCCTGTTCGACAGCGCCACCATCGAGCGGATGTCCGGGCATGTCCTGCGGGTGCTGGCGGTGCTGGCCACCGATCCGGGCGCCCGCTGGGGTGACATCGACCTCTTGTCCGAGGCGCAACGGTCCCAGGTGCTGCTGGAGTGGAACAACACCGACCAAGACATACCGGTGATGGTGCTGCCGGAGTTGGTGCAGGCGGCGGTAGCGCGGACCCCGGATGCGCCGGCGGTGATCGTCCAGGGCGAGGCGGGCGACGCGGAGTCGATCAATTTCGTGGAGCTGGACTCGCGGGCGAACCGGCTGGCTCGGCTACTGATCGCGCTCGGCGCGGGCCCGGAGCGGATCGTGGCGCTGGCGTTGCCCCGCTCAGTGGAGATCGTGGTGGCGCAGTTGGCTGTCGCCAAGGCAGGAGCAGCGTTCCTGCCGATCGATCCGGCCTACCCCACCGAGCGGATCGGCTTCATGCTCGATGATGCCCGTCCGGTGCTGGTGCTGACCCTGAGCGCGGTGGCGGCCGGGTTACCCGCCCTCGACGAGGGCAGCGTCCTGACACTCGACGACCAGGAGACGGTCGCCGCCGCGGCGGCGATGGCCGACCACGCGCCGACGGACGCCGAGCGCACGACTCCGCTGCTGGTGACGCACCCGGCTTATGTGATCTACACCTCCGGTTCCACCGGGCGACCCAAGGGCGTGGTGGTCTCACACGCCGGGCTGGCCGGTTTCGCCGCCGCCGAGGCCGAGCACTTCCGGGTGCGCCCAGGGGATCGGGTCTTGCAGTTCGCCTCGCCCAGCTTCGACGCCTCGGTGCTGGAGCTGTGCATGTCATTGCCGGCGGGGGCCGCGTTGGTGGTGCCCCCACCAGGTCCGTTACTGGGCGAGGAGTTGGCGGAGGTCCTCGCGCGGCACCGGGTCACCCATGCCCTGATCCCCCCGGTCGCGCTGGCCACGGTGCCTGACGAGGTCGCGGCGACCGGGTTGCCGGACTTCGGCACGGTGATCGTGGGCGGTGAAGCCTGCACCGCCGAGCTGGTGACGCGATGGGCACCTGGCCGGCGGATGATCAATGCCTACGGGCCGACCGAGTCCACCGTCGTGGCCACCTGGAGCCAGCCGCTGACCCCGGGAGCGGCACCGCCGATCGGTCGCCCGATCGCCAACACCCGCACCTACGTGCTCGACGGTGCGCTGCGGCCGGTGCCGGTGGGTGTTCCCGGTGAGCTCTACCTCGCCGGTGCCGGGCTGGCGCGGGGTTACCTGCACCGACCCGGGCTGACCGCGACGAGGTTCGTGGCCAATCCGTTCGGACCCCCCGGCAGCCGGCTGTACCGCACCGGGGACCTGGTGCGCTGGAGCGCGGAGGGGGAGCTGCTGTTCGTCGGTCGAATTGACGAGCAGGTGAAGATCCGGGGGTTCCGGATCGAGCTCGGTGAGATCGAGGCCGTCCTCGCGGGCCACCCCGCCCTCTCGCAGGTCGCCGTGGTCGCGGTTGGGGCGGAACCCATGGCCAAGCGGCTGGTGGCTTACGTGGTCCCAGACGGCGCCACAGACGGACCCGCGGAGGGCGCGCAGCTGCGGGCACACGCGTCGGCGATGCTGCCGGACTACATGGTGCCCTCGGCGTTCGTGTTGTTAGAGCAGCTGCCGCTGAATGCGAACGGCAAGCTGGACAGGCGGGCATTGCCTGCTCCCGAATGGTCCGGGGACATGGCCGGTTACGTGGAACCCCGTACCGAAGCCGAGTTCCTGGTGGCCAAAATCTGGGCCGAGGTGCTGGGAGTCGACCGGGTCGGGATCGAAGACAATTTCTTCGAGCTCGGCGGCGACTCGATTCTCAGTATCCGCGTGGCGTCGCGATTGCGGGCCGCTTTCCAGGTGGAGTTGTCGCCACGGGTGGTCTTCACCCATTCTACGGTCAGCGGGCTGGCCGCTGCGATACCGGCTGATCCCGGCGGGATATCGGCGATTCCCGCAATTCCTCGAGACCCCGATTTGGTCCCATTCGTCGCCCAGCAGTCATTCGCTCAGCAACGCTTGTGGTTCCTGCACGCGTTCGATCCGGACAGCGCGGAATACGCCACCAAGCTCGGGCTGCGACTGCGCGGGGAGCTCGACGTCGACGCGTTGCGTTCGGCATTCACCGGGCTGGTCGCTCGGCATGAGTCGTTGCGCACGACGTTCGAGGAGGCTGAGGGGCGCGGTATGCAGGTGGTGCACCCGCCGCACCAGGTGCCCGTGCCGGTGCTGGATCTGTCCGATCTCGCCCAGCCCGAGCGTTCCGCGGAGTTGGAACGGGTGCTGGCAGCGCAGAGCAACCAGCCGTTCGATCTGAGCCGTGGACCGCTGATGCGGGTGCGGCTGGTGCGGCTGGCTGACCAGGACCACGCGTTGGTGCTGGTCGTGCACCACATCATCACCGACGGCTGGTCGATGGGCGTGCTCGTCGACGAGCTGAGCGCGCTGTACCAGGCAGCCGTGCATCACGAGGTGGCCGATCTGGCGCCGCTGCCGGTGCAGTACGCGGATTTCGCGGCCTGGCAACGCGCGGCACTCTCCGGCCCCGCGCTGGAGGAGGGCCTGGCTTACTGGCGGCGCCAGCTCGACGCCCTGGCGCCGCTGGAACTGCCGACCGATCGGCCCCGGCCGGCGATGCGCACCTCAGCCGGAGCCATTCACGAGTTCGTGGTGCCGGCGCAGTTGACTCCCGCGCTCAAGGAGCTGGGTCGCCGCCGGCTGAGCCGGCAATCCCACCAGCGTCTGGACAGCACGTTGTTCATGACCCTGGTCGGCGCGTGCCAGCTGCTGTTCGCGCGCTGGTCGGGGCAGGACGACATTGCGGTGGGCACCGTGGTCTCGGGTCGGGATCGGGCCGAGCTGGAAGGGTTGATCGGGTTTTTCGTCAACACTGTGGTGCTGCGTTCCCGGGTGACCCACGAGCGCACCTTCCGGCAGTTCCTGACCGAGGTCCGGGAAACGGTGCTGGACGCTTTGGTCCATCAGCAGGTGCCTTTCGAGCGGCTGGTTGATGAGCTGGCCCCGGTTCGGGACACCAGCCGCACCCCGCTGTTCCAGGCCATGGTCATCTTGCAGAACACACCCAAGCAGGCCCCGGATCTGAGCGGGTTGGACGTCTCCGGTGTGGAACTGCCGGTGACGAGTGCGCAATTCGACCTCACCGTACAATTCCACGAAACCAGGGTTCACGACGGCGCCGGCGAGTTGGCCGGTGTCATGCACTACAACACCGACCTGTTCGACGCGGCCACCATCGAGCGGATGACCGCGCAGCTGCTGGTGTTGCTGGGTGGGATCGCGGCTGGTCCGGATCAACCGGTGCGCGAGTTGCCGGTATTGACCACCGCGGAGCGGGATCGCCTGCTGGTGCAGTGGAATGACACCCAGCGGGTGGTGCCGGGCACGACGCTGCCGGAGCTGTTCGCCGCGCAAGCGACGCGCACGCCGGATGCGGTGGCCCTCGTGGTCGAGGGTGCGGAGTGCTCCTACGAGGAGCTCAACGCGCAGGCCAACCGGCTGGCTCGGATGCTGATCGCCCGTGGGATGGGCCCGGAGCAGTTCGTGGGGCTGGCCCTGCCGCGGTCGATGGAGATGGTCGTGGCGTTACTCGCCGTGACCAAGGCGGGAGCGGGATACCTGCCGATCGACCTGAACCACCCACCGGCGCGGGTCGGCTTCATCTGCGCCGACGCCGACCCCGGGATGGTGTTGTGCACCCAGCACAGCGCGGGGTTGCTACCGCAGGATGCCGCCCGGCTGGTGATTGATGATCCCCAGCTTCGTGCAGAGATCACCGGGTATTCGGGCACCGAGATCACCGATGCCGAGCGGATACGACCGCTGCTGGATACCCATCCCGCCTATGTGATCTACACCTCGGGATCCACCGGCGCGCCGAAGGGCGTGGTGATCTCGCATGCGTCGCTGGTCAATTTCCTTGATTCGATGGCTGAGCGGTTCCCGCTGGATGAGACCAGCCGGTTGCTTGCGGTCACCACGATCGCGTTCGATATCGCGGCGTTGGAGCTGTATCTGCCGTTGATCCGTGGCGGGGTCGTGGTGCTGGCCGAGGGTATTGCGTCTGATCCGGCGGCGTTGGCGGCGACCATCATCGGCTGCGGTGCCACGATGATGCAGGCCACCCCGTCGCTGTGGCAGACGCTCGTCTCCACCCATCCCGATGAGGTGCGCGGGTTGCGCATGCTTGTCGGTGGGGAGGCATTGCCACCGGTGCTCGCGGACACGCTGATGGAGTTGGGCAGCGAGGTCACCAACCTCTACGGGCCTACCGAGACGACGATCTGGTCCACCGCGGCCCGGCTCGACCCGGCGCGGCGTGACACCTCGGGGCCCCCCACCATTGGCACACCGATCGGGAACACCCAGGTTTACGTGCTGGACACCCAGCTACGCCCGGTCCCCATCGGCGTACCCGGCGAGCTCTACCTCGCCGGTCGTGGCCTGGCTCGCGGCTACCTGCACCGTCCCGGACTGACCGCGGCCCGGTTCATCCCGAATCCCTTCGGTGCACCGGGCGAGCGGATGTACCGCAGCGGGGACCTGGCCCGCTGGACCCCCAGCGGGGAGTTGGAGTACCTGGCGCGGGCCGATGACCAGGTCAAAATCCGTGGGTTCCGGATCGAACCCGGTGAGATCGAGACCGTACTGGCCACCCACCCCGGTATCAGCGAGGTCGTCGTGGTCGCCCGGGAGACTGCGCCCGGCATCACACAAGCTGGGCCCGGCATCACACAAGCTGGGCCCGGAACCAAGCGGCTGGTGGCCTACCTGGTCCCCGCCAGCGGGGTTGCCCCCACCACCGCTGAGTTGCGTGCCCACCTCACTCACACCCTGCCCGACTACATGGTGCCCGCGGTGTTCGTGATGCTCGAGGCCTTGCCGTTGAGCGTGAACGGGAAGGTGAACCGGAAGGCATTGCCCGCCCCGGACCAGACCATCGAGCCGGTGGCCGAGCATGTCGCACCCCGGACCGCCACCGAGCAGACCCTGACCGACATCTGGGTACAGGTGCTGGGGGTGGACCGGGTTGGTGTCCAGGACAATTTCTTCGAGCTGGGTGGGGACTCCATCCTGAGCATCCAGGTGATGTCCCGGATCCGGGTCGCCTTCGGAGTCGAGCTCTCCCCCCGCGTGCTGTTCATCGACCCTACCGTCGCCGGACTAGCGGCAGCGGTAGCCGGATCAGCACTCTCCGACCTACCCCCGATCACGGTCGCCGATCGCGTGGGTGAGCTGCCGCTGTCGTTCGCCCAGCAGCGATTGTGGTTCTTGGATCAGTTCGCGCCGGGTGGCGCCGGATACGTGTCCGCGTTCGCGCTGCGGTTACGCGGTGATCTGGACCTGGACGCGTTGTCGGCGGCACTGAGCGCACTGGTTGCCCGGCACGAATCGCTGCGGACCACCTTCGAGACGATCGAGGGACGCGGGGTGCAGGTGGTGCACTCGCCGGCTCCGGTGCCGCTGCCGGTGTGGGATCTGTCGGAGTTGGCCGTAGCGGAGCGGGAGCCCGAGCTGGAGCGGCTGCTGGCCGCGGAGACCGGCCGGGGTTTCGACCTCGCCCGTGGGCCGTTGTTGCGGGTGGGCGTGGTGCGCCTGGAGGCCACCGAGCATGTGCTCACGGTGTCGATGCACCACATCGTGACCGATGGCTGGTCGATGGGTGTGTTGACGCGCGAGCTGGTCGCGTTCTACAACGCCACCCCCACCGGAGCGCCCCCGCAACTGCCGGAGTTGCCGGTGCAGTACGTCGACTACGCGCTCTGGCAGCGGGAGGTGCTCACCGGCGCGCTGGTGGACACCGCGCTGGACTACTGGCGCAACCAGCTGGCCGGGATGCCGGCCTTGGAGCTGCCGACCGACCGGCCCCGCCCGGCGGTCCTGACCTCCGCCGGTGCCGTGCACCAGTTCCTGGTACCCGCCCAGGTCACCACCCGGCTCAAGGAGCTGAGCCGGGGCCAGGACGGCACGTTGTTCATGACGTTGGTGGCGGCGTGTCAGGTGCTGTTCAGCCGCTACTCGGGGCAGGACGACATCGCGGTGGGCACAGTCGTGTCGGGCCGGGACCGCACCGAGCTCGAAGGACTGATCGGGTTCTTCGTCAACACCCTGGTCCTGCGCTCCCGGGTGGACGGTGAGCGGAGTTTCACCCAGTTCCTCACCCAGGTCCGGGACACCGTGCTGGATGCGCTGGTCCACCAGCAGCTGCCCTTCGAACGTCTGGTGGATGAACTCGCCCCGGTCCGGGACACCAGCCGGACCCCCCTGTTCCAAGCCATGGTCATCTTGCAGAACGCCCTCGGGCAGGCTCCGGAGTTGACCGGGCTGAGCGCATCGGGCCTGCCACTACCCATGACGACCACGAAATTCGACATCACCGTCGAATTCCACGAAGCCCGGTCCGATGCAGGGGCCGACGAGCTGGTCGGTGCGGTGCAATACAACACCGATCTGTTCGACGCGGGCACTATCGAGCGGATGGCGGAGCACCTTCTGGTGCTGCTGAGCGGGATCGTTGCTGATCCGGACCGGCCGGTGGGTGAGCTGCCGGTGCTGACGTCCGCTGAGCGGGATCGGCTGCTGGGGGGGTGGAACGACACCCACGCGGAGGTGGCGGGGGCGAGCCTGCCGGAGTTGTTCGCCGCGCAGGTGGCTGCGCACCCCCAGGCGCCGGCGCTGCGGTGTGGGCCGGTGAGCGTGTCCTACGCCGAGCTGGATGAGCGGGCCAACCAGCTGGCGCATTGGTTGATCACGGCAGGGGTGGGTCCGGAGCGGCTGGTGGCGGTGGCGCTGCCGCGGTCGGTGGAACTGATCGTGGCGTTGCTCGCGGTGACCAAAGCTGGTGGAGGTTACCTGCCGATCGATCCGGACTATCCCCAGGCTCGGATCGCCTTCATGCTCACCGACGCCGCCCCGGTCGTGGTGATCAGTGCCACCGCGGTGGCCGCGGGGCTACCCCAGGTACCGGGGACGGCTCTGCGACCGGGGGCGGCCGTGGTGCTGCTGGATGATCCGGTGGTGGCCGGCGAGGTGGCCGGCATGCCCGGGCACAACCCCACCGATACCGACCGGCTCGGGTCGTTGGCCCTGTCCCACCCGGCATATGTGATCTACACCTCGGGCTCGACCGGGCAACCCAAAGCGGTGGTGGTCACCCACGCCGGGTTGAGCAATTTCACCGCCGCGGAGATCGAGCAGTACCAGCTCAACCCGGGTGACCGGGTGCTGGCGATGTCCTCACCGAGCTTCGATGCCTCGATCCTGGAGTTGGGCATCTCACTGCTGGCCGGCGCGGTGTGGGTGCTGCCGCCCAGCGCCGAGCCGCTGGCCGGGGAGAGCCTGGTGGCGATCCTGGAGCGGGAGCAGATCACTCATGCGTTGATCCCGCCGGCGGCGTTGGCCACGATCCCCGCCGAGGTCGCCGCGAACGGGTTGCCCGCCTGGCGCACCGTGATCGTGGGTGGCGACGTGTGCAGCGCGGAGTTGGTGGCCCGGTGGGCCCCGAACCGTCGGATGATCAACTCGTATGGCCCGACGGAGGCCACCGTGGTGGCCAGCTGGAGCGCACCGCTGCGCCCCGGCGCGCCGCGGCCGCCGCGCGGGTCTGCC
>CAXUFG010000019.1:24396-38048 GCA_964250265.1 uncultured Pseudonocardiaceae bacterium
CCCCCCCCGGCCCCCACCCCCCACGCCGACCGGGTCTGCCATCCCGAACACCCGCCTGTATGCGCTGGACTCGAGATTGCGTCCGGTCCCGATCGGGGTGAGCGGGGAGTTGTATATCGCCGGGATCGGGCTGGCCCGCGGCTACCTGCACCGCCCGGGGCTCACCGCGGCCCGGTTCGTGGCTGACCCCTTCAGTGCGCCGGGTGAGCGGATGTACCGCAGTGGCGATGTGGTCCGGTGGAATCCGCAGGGAGAGTTGGAGTATCTGGGCCGGGCCGATGCGCAGGTCAAGATCCGCGGTTTCCGGATCGAATCCGGCGAGATCGAGTCGGCACTGACCGCTCACCCGGCGATCACCGAGGCCGTGGTCATCGCCCGCACCGCCGGCCGAGCCGGCAATCGGACCGAAGACCAGCCGGGAATCACCCGGCTGGTGGGCTACCTGGTCCCCGCTACAGGTCTCAATCCGACAGTGGCGGAGTTGCGGGCACATCTGGGCCGCACCCTGCCCGACTACATGATCCCCGCGGTGTTCGTGACGCTCGAGGCACTGCCGCTGAGCCCGTCCGGCAAGGTGGACCGCAAGGCGTTACCCGCCCCGGACCGGGCCGCGGAGCCGGTGGCGCAGTACGTGGCCCCCCGCAGCGCCGCTGAGCAGACCCTGGCCGATATCTGGGCGCAGGTACTGCACGTGGAACGAGTCGGAGTCCACGACAACTTCTTCGAACTCGGCGGGGACTCCATCCTCAGCATCCAGGTGGTGTCCCGCGCCCGACGGGCCGGCGTGCAGGTGAGCACGAAGGACATCTTCTTCCGCCAGACAGTTGCTGAGCTTGCCGCGAGTGTGGCGGAGCAGCTGCCGGAGTCGGCTGATATCGAGATGATCGCCGGCCCGGCACCGTTGACGCCGATCCAGCAGTGGTTCTTCACGATCCATGGTGCGCAGCCGCACTTCAACCAGTCCTTCACCGTGGAGCTGGCCGAAGACCTCGACCACGACGCGTTGTCCGTGGCGCTCGATGCGGTGGTGGCGCACCACCCGGCGTTGCGGACACGTTTCTCCCAGGCGGAGGGCCAGTGGTGGCAGGACGTCGCAGCTGCCCAGGACCTGTCGGCGCAGCCGGGCGAGCTGCTGCGCCGATGTGATCTGTCTGAGCTGGACGATCAGGGCGCAGCGACGGCCATGGCGCAGGCGGCGCTAGCCGCCCAGTCCGGTCTGGATATTGCCAACGGACCGTTGCTGCGCGCTGTGCTGTTCAGCTTCGGCGCTGGTCAGCGGCCATACTTGTTCATCGGCATTCATCACCTGGTGGTTGATGGGGTGTCGTGGCGGATCCTGCTGGGTGATCTCCAGTCGGCGTACCAGCAGGTGCGCGGCGGCCACCCGGTTGAACTGGAGCCGGTCGGTACCCCGTTCACCCAATGGGCACACCGATTGAGCCGGCATGTGCAGGCCGGTGGACTCGATAGCGACCTGCGGTACTGGTCACCGACGGAGTCCTCGCCTGAGGTACCCGCCGATCTACCGACCACCCGGGCCGGAGCGAACACGGCCGAGTCCAGCCGCACGGTAGTGGTGCGGTTGAGCCGGGATGACACGGATGCGTTGGTGCACCGGGTGCCCGGGGTGTACCGCACCCAGATCAACGACGTGCTGCTCAGCGCCCTGGCACGGGTTCTCTCGGACTGGACCGGGCGGTCGCGGGTGCTCATCGCCTTGGAGGGTCACGGCCGCGAGGAGATCCTGCCTGGGATGGATCTCTCCCGCACCGTGGGGTGGTTCACCTCGCAGTTCCCGGTCGCCCTCACCGTGGCGTCCGACACCGTGGCTTCCGAAACCGGCTGGGGCGAGCTGCTCAAGTCGGTCAAGGAGCAGTTGCGGGCCATCCCGCACCGGGGGATGAGCTACGGCGCCCTGCGCTACCTCAGCGGGGACGGCCCGCTTCGTGCCGATACCACCCCGCAGATCAGCCTGAATTACCACGGCCAGTGGGAGGTCGCCGCCCAACGAGAGGATGATGCGCAGTCCGGTGAGCTCTACCGCGGCATGGTCAGCCCGCTGGCGCCCGATCAGGCGCCCGACGTCGTTCGGCCCCACCTGCTCGATGTCATCGGGGTTGTCGCCGACGGCGAGTTGCAACTGAGCTGGACCTATTCGGAAAACGTGCACGACGAGGCCACCATCACCCAGCTGGCCTCGCACATGCTCCAGGCCCTGCAGCGGATCGTGGCGCACTGCGCCGACCCGCAGGCTGGTGGCTGCACTCCGTCGGACTTCCCGCTGGCCCAGGTGTCCCAGGCGCAGCTCGATCACCTGGTCGGTGATGGTCGGGACGTCGAAGACCTCTACCCGTTGACGCCATTGCAGGCCGGCATGGTCTTCCATAGCCTGCTCGACACCGGTGCGGCGGCCTACGTCGGTCAGATCAGGCTGTGGATCTCGGGGATCAGCGACCCGCACGCGCTGGGCGCGGCCTGGCAGCGGACGCTCGATCGCACCCCGCTGTTGCGCAGCGCCATCGTCTGGGCCGGGGTCGACGCGCCAGTGCAGGTGGTGCACCGGCAGGCCACGCTGCCGATCGCCCATCGCGATTGGCGTGAGCTCCCTGAGCGGGACCGCGACCAGGAACTGGCGCAGATCACGGCGCAAGAACGTGCCGCGGTCGATCTGACGGTTGCGCCGCTGTTGCGGCTGGTCATCGCGCGGTTGTCCGACGATGAGGTCCTCCTGGTGTGGACCCACCACCACGTGGTTCTCGATGGTTGGAGCCTGGCCGCGGTGTTCGGTGAGGTTTGTGCGCAGTACGAGGCGATCGTGCACGATCGGGATCCCGAGCTGGTGGCCCGGCGGCCGTTCCGGGACTACCTGCGCTGGTTCGCCGAGCAGGATCAAGACCAGGCTGAGCAGTACTGGCGAGCGGCGCTGTCCGGGTTCGGCTCCCTCACCCCGCTGCCCTATGACCGCCAACCCCGTCAAGCGCACCGGTCGGAGTCCACGGAGTCGGTGGCGATCCAGCTCGGTGCCCAGGACACCACCCAGTTGCATCAGATCGCCCAACGCAACGGCCTGACGGTGAACACGGTCGTGCAGGGTGCCTGGGCATTGCTGCTGTCCCGCTACAGCGGCCAGCGCGATGTCGTGTTCGGGACCACCGTCTCCGGACGCCCCGCCGAGCTGGCCGGGGTGGAATCGATGATCGGCATGTTCATCAACACCGTGCCCACCCGGGTGCGCCTCGACGAGGCCCAGAACCTGGTGTCGTGGTTGCGGGAGCTGCAAGCCGCACAGATCGACTCCCGCCGGTTCGACTTCGTCTCCCTCACGCAGGTCCAGACCTACAGTGAGCTGCCCGCCGGCAGCGCGCTGTTCGACAGCATGTTCGTCTTCGAGAACTACCCCTTCGACGCCGAACCAGCCAGCCAGGCCGGCCTGCGCGTGCAGGACAGCCACACCAGGGAAACCACCAACTTCCCGCTGACCGTGCAAGCCGCACTCCGCGACCGGCTCGGGCTGAATCTGGCCTACGACCCCCAACTGTTCGACGCCACCACTATCGAGCGGATGGCCGAACACCTGTTGGTGTTGGTGGGCGGGATGGTGGCTGATCCGGATCGGCCGGTGGGTGAGCTGCCGTTGCTGACGCAGGCGCAGCGGCATCAGCTGCTCGTGCGGTGGAACGACACCCACCGTGCGGTGCCGGGCGCCACGTTGCCGGAGTTGTTCCAAGCACAGGTCAGCCGCACTCCGGATGCGGTGGCGCTGGTGCGCGGGTCAGTGAGTGTGTCCTATGCGGAGCTGGAGCAGCGAGCCAACCGGTTGGCGCATTGGTTGATCGCTCAGGGTGTGGGTCCGGAGCGGTTGGTGGCGGTCGCGCTGCCGCGCTCGGTGGAGCTGGTGGTGGCGTTGCTGGCGGTGGTCAAGGCCGGTGGCGGTTACCTGCCGATCGACCCGGACTATCCCGGGGCCCGGGTCGGCTTCATGCTCACCGATGCCGCCCCGGTGCTGGCGTTGAGCGCTGCCGCGGTGGCCGCGCAGTTGCCGCCGGTGCCTGGGATGGGCGTGGCGCTCGTTGATGATCCGCTCGTGGTGGGTGAGCTGGCTGCGTTGCCGGGGTGGGCACCTACGGATGCGGATCGGCTGAGTGTGTTGGCGTTGTCCCATCCGGCGTACGTGATTTACACCTCGGGGTCGACCGGACGGCCTAAGGCAGTGGTGGTCACCCATGCCGGGTTGAGCAGTTTCGCCGCCGCGGAGATCGAGCAGTACCAGCTCAGCCCAGGTGATCGGGTGTTGGCGATGTCCTCACCGAGTTTTGACGCCTCGATCCTGGAGTTGGGAATCTCCTTGCTGGCCGGGGCGGTGTGGGTGCTGCCGCCGAGTTCCGAGCCGTTGGCCGGGGAGAGTTTGGTGGCGATTCTGGCGGGGGAGCGGATCAGCCATGCGTTGATCCCGCCGGCGGCGTTGGCCACGATCCCGGCCGAGGTCGCCGAGTCCGGGTTGCCGGCGTGGCGCACGGTGATCGTGGGTGGGGATGTGTGTGGTGCGGAGTTGGTGGACCGGTGGTCCCCGAACCGCCGGATGATCAACTCGTACGGGCCCACGGAGGCCACCGTGGTGGCCAGTTGGAGCCCACCGTTGGTCCCGGGTGCGGGGCGCCCACCAATCGGATCGCCGATCGCCAACACCCGACTGTATGTGCTGGATGGGTGGCTGCGACCGGTCCCGGTCGGGGTGAGTGGGGAGCTGTACATCGCTGGGATCGGGTTGGCCCGCGGTTACCTGCACCGCCCCGGCCTGACCGCGACCCGGTTCGTGGCGAACCCGTTTGGTGCCCCGGGTGAGCGGATGTACCGCAGTGGCGATGTGGTGCGCTGGAGCCCGGATGGGGAGCTGGAGTACCAGGGTCGGGCCGATGAGCAGGTCAAGATCCGGGGTTTCCGGATCGAACTCGGGGAGATCGAGACCGTGCTGAGCACCCACCCCGGGATCAGCGAGGCGGTCGTCGTGGCCCGCGAAGACCAGCCCGGAACCAGACGCCTGGTGGGGTATGTGGTCCCCACCACCGAGAATGCGCCGACCGTCGCGGAACTCCGCGCGCATACCGCGCAGGCCCTGCCGGATTACATGGTGCCCGCGCTGTTCGTCACCCTGGCGGCGCTGCCCCTGGGACCGACCGGGAAGCTGGACCGCAAGGCACTCCTCACTTGTGACTTGGCCGCCCCCGACCAGCTCGCGCAGCCGGTGGCGCAGTTTGTGGCCCCCCGCAGCGCTACCGAGCAGACCCTGGCCGAGATCTGGGCGCAGGTCCTGCACGTCGAACGAGTCGGAATCCACGACAACTTCTTCGAACTCGGCGGCGACTCCATCCTCAGTGTCCAGGTGATGTCTCGGGTCCGGGTGGCCTTCGGGGTGGAGCTCTCACCGCGGGTGTTGTTCGTCAATCCCACAGTGGCTGCGGTAGCGGTAGCGGTCGCGGAATCGGTGGTGGCGGACTCACCCCCGATCACCGTGGTCGATCGGGTGGGTGAGCTGCCGCTGTCGTTCGCGCAGCAGCGGTTGTGGTTCCTGGATCAGTTCTCCCCGGGCGGTTCCGGGTATGTCAGTGCGTTCGCGGTGCGGTTGCGGGGTGATCTGGATCTGGAAGCGCTGTCGGGCGCGCTCAACGGGTTGGTGGCCCGGCACGAGTCGTTACGGACCGCGTTCGAGACGGTGGAGGGCCGCGGAGTGCAGGTGATCCATCCGCCGGTGCCGGTGCCGCTGCCGGTGTGGGATCTGGCGGGGCTGCCCGCGCCCGCGCGGGAGCAGGAATTGCTGCGGGTGGCCCGGGAGGAGACCAGCCGCGGCTTTGACCTGGCCCGGGGCCTGCTGTTGCGAGTGGGTGTGGTGCGCCTGGACCCGGCGGAGCATGTGCTGACGGTGGCGATGCATCACATCGTGACCGACGGCTGGTCGCTAGGTGTGTTGATGGCCGAACTGGGAGCCTTCTACAACGCTTCGGTCGCCGGGACCTCGCCGCAGCTTGCGGCATTGCCGGTGCAGTACGTCGACTACGCAGTGTGGCAGCGGGAACTGCTTACCGGTGCGGTGTTGGACAACACTCTGGGGTACTGGCGGGAGCAACTGGCCGGGGTCGCTCCGTTGGAGTTACCCACCGACCGGCCCCGACCGGCGGTGCTCACTTCTGCCGGCGCGGTCCACCAGTTCGTAGTGCCCGCCCCGGTTGTCGCAGGGTTGAAGGCGTTGGGTCGGCGGTTGGACGGCACCTTGTTCATGACGTTGGTGGCCGCCTGCCAGGTGCTGTTCGCCCGCTGGTCCGGACAAGAGGACATCGCGGTGGGCACCGCAGTCTCCGGCCGGGATCGCGCCGAATTGGAAGGATTGATCGGGTTTTTCGTCAACACCCTGGTGCTTCGCTCTCGAGTGCGGCACGAGGAGAGTTTTGCGCAATTCCTGGCCGGAGTGCGGGAGACAGTGCTGGATGCGCTCGTCCACCAGCAGGTGCCCTTCGAACGACTCGTGGATGAACTCGCCCCGGCCAGGGACACCAGCCGCACCCCACTGTTCCAAGCCATGGTCCTGCTGCAAAACACCCCGGGGCGCACCACGGAACTGACCGGGTTAGACGTCTCCGGGGTGGAACTCCCGACAACCAGTGCGCAATTCGAAATCACCGCACAGTTCCACGAGGTCGGTGACGTGCTGGCCGGGATGCTGCACTACAACAGCGATTTATTCGACGCGGCCACCATCGAGCGGATGACCGTGCATCTGCTGATGTTGTTGAGTGGGATCGCGGCTGATCCCGATTGCTCTGTGGGTGAGTTGCCGTTGCTGACCACCACCGAGCGGGATCAGCTACTGGTGGAGTGGAATGACACCCGCCGGGCGGTGCCGGAGGTGACGCTGCCGGATTTGTTCATCGCGCAGGTGGCGCGGACACCGGATGCGGTGGCGGTGGTGGACGAATCGGCCAGCCTGTCATATGCGGAGTTGGATGAGCGATCGAACCGGCTGGCGCGAGTACTGGTGGCCCGGGGAGTGGGTCCAGAGCAGTTTGTGGGGCTCGCCCTGCCGCGGTCGGTGGAGATGATCGTGGCGTTGCTCGCGGTGAGTAAAACCGGTGCGGCGTATCTGCCGATTGATCTGAATCACCCGCCGGCGCGGATCAGCTTTATCTGTGCTGATGCTCAGCCAGTGGTGCTGCTGTGCACTCAGCGTAGCGTCGAGGTGCTACCGGGCAACGTGGCTCGGCTCGCAATCGATGACCTCGAGGTGCTCGGCGAGATCACCGGCTATTCCGGTGCTGAGGTTACCGACGCGGACCGAAGAGCACCGCTTTCTCCCAACCATCCCGCGTATGCGATTTACACCTCGGGATCCACGGGGGTTCCTAAGGGTGTGGTGGTTGCTCATCGGAGTGTGGTTGATCTGGTGGGGTGGGCGGCGGCGGAGTTCGGTGTGTCGGGGTTGTCGAGGGTGCTGGCCTCGACGTCGCTGAACTTCGATGTGTCGGTGTTCGAGATCTTCTGCCCATTGTGTGTGGGTGGCAGCATCGAGTTGGTCCGCGACGTGCTGGCGCTGGGCGAGCCCGGATCTGGTGAGCGAGTGGCGAGTCTGATCAGTGGGGTGCCCTCGGCGCTGTCTCAGAGCCTGTCCCTGGGTGGTGTGGTGCGGGCGGACACGGTCGTGCTGGCGGGGGAGGCGCTCTCGGTCACGGCGGCCCAGCAGATCCAGGCAGCGACCTCGTGCCGGCGGATCGCGAATATCTATGGCCCGACCGAGGCCACGGTGTACGTCACGGCGTGGTACCACGAGCAGGACACCCCGATTGATCAGTCACCGCCGATCGGGCGACCGATCTCGAATACCCAGGTGTATGTGCTGGACACCCGGTTGCGGCCGGTGCCGACCGGGGTGGTCGGGGAGCTGTACCTTGCCGGGGCCGGCCTGGCTCGCGGCTACCTGCACCGCCCCGGGCTCACCGCGGCGCGGTTTGTCGCCAACCCCTTCGGCGCACCGGGCGAGCGGATGTACCGAAGTGGAGACCTGGCCCGCTGGACCGCCGGTGGGGAATTGGAGTATCTGGGCCGCGTCGACGAGCAGGTCAAGATCCGCGGATTCCGCATCGAACTGGGCGAGATCGAGTCGACTTTGCGCGCTCATCCCGCAGTGGCCCAGGCGGTGGTGGTGGCTAACGAAGATCTGCCTGGAACGAAACGGCTGGTGGGTTACCTGGTGCCGGCCACCGAGGGCGTATCGGGTTCTGACCTAGCTCCCACCGTTGCGGAGTTGCGTGCCCACACCGCCCAGACGTTGCCGGATTACATGGTGCCAGCGATGTTTGTGATGTTGGCGGAATTACCCCTAAACGCGAACGGGAAGGTGAACCGGAAGGCGTTGCCCACCCCGGACCAGTCTGCTGTTCCAGCGCCGGAGTATGTCGCGCCGCGCACCGCGACCGAGCAGACCTTGGCCGATATCTGGGGTGAGGTACTGGGAGTGGAGCCGGTCGGTGTACAGAGCAACTTCTTCGAGCTCGGTGGCGACTCCATCCTGAGCATCCAGCTCGTTTTCCGGACCCGCAAGGCCGGGTTCATGATGAACTTCAGGGACGTCTTCCTCAACCAAACCGTCGCCGAGCTCGCCTTGGTCGTCACCGCGGCGAACAGTGAGCGCGCCGACCGCGAACCGGTCATAGGTTCCACCCCGCTCACCCCGATCCAGCAGTGGTTCTTCAGAACACATCCGGTTAATCCGCACTATTCCAACCATTCGAGGATGGTTGAAATAGGCGCCGACGTGGATCATTCGAATCTTGAGCGGGCGCTCGAGGTGCTACTGGTACATCATGACGCGCTGCGCATGCGATTCGATTTCCTTGACGGACAGTGGCGCCAGCACAACGACCCGCCAAAACCGGCGAAGGTGCTCCGCATCGTCGATCTGTCGAATCTGGCGGGCGAGGATCAGACGGTGACGATGGAGAACGTCACCGACGACATTCACGCAAGCTTCGATCTTCGGGAGGGCCCGCTGCTGAAGGCGGCACTGTTCACCTTCGGCGCGGGTCGGGCCAGCTGCTTGTTCCTCGCCGCACATCATCTGGTGATTGACGCGGCCTCCTGGCGCCTCCTGCTCGAGGATCTCCACACGACCTGCCGGCGGATGACTCATAGTGAGGATCTTCAGCTCGAGGCCAAGACGACATCCTTCCAGGACTGGGCCAGACGCTTGGCTGAGTTCGTGGCGAACGGGAACCTTGACCACGAACTGGATTACTGGGCAGCGGCAGTGGAGGAACATCAGCTGCCGGTGGATCTGGAGACTGGCGAATCGGTTGCACCCTCTCCAGTGGTGTCGATATGCCTGGACACCGAGGACACCGCCGCGGTGGTTCGGTTGGCGCCGGCCGTCTACCGCACCCGGATCAACGACGTCCTGCTCAGCGCGCTCGCGTGGACGCTATCCCAGTGGACCGGACAGAGCCGGGTGTCGATCGACCTGGAGGACCACGGTCGCGAAGAGATCCTTGACGACGTCGATCTGTCCCGCACCGTCGGCGCCTTCACCACCATCTTCCCGGTTGTGCTGACGCTGCCCGGCGGTGCGCAACCCCGCTGGCGGGACCTGATCAGAGCGGTGCGCCAGCAGCTGCGAACCGTTCCCCACAATGGGATCGGCTTCGGGGCGCTGCGCTATCTGGGTACCCCTGAGGTCCGTCAGCGCCTCGCCTTAGCCGGGCCGGGTCCCCAGATCGCGTTCAACTACCTCGGCCAGTGGGAAGCGGTGTCTCAGGGGCTGGGGTCCCATGAATCTGGATCTCCTGAACCTGGGGTCCCGTACTTAGCGCGCGGCCTCTACCAGGACCTGCACGGTTCAATCGGGAAGGCTGGTGAGCCCACCGATCCGGGTCCGTACCTGCTGGAAGTTGCGGGTGCAGTGCGGGAGGGCCAACTGAGCTTCTCCTGGCGCTACCGGCCCGACCTATACCATCAGGCCAGCGTCCAGGCAGTCGCGGATAACTTCGCCGAGGCGCTCAAAGCCATCGCGCGGGACTGCCGGGGCCTGCGGTGATCCCCGAGCAGGGCACCGGGGCGAGCCCCGGGAGGGACACCGTGCCCGAGACGCAAGCTGTGCCCCTGTCCCGCAACCGCAACTACCAGCTGCTGTGGGTCAGTCAGGTGCTCTCGGGCGTCGGCCTCAGCGCAGCGGTGATCGCCTTCCCGCTGCTGGTGCTCGCGCTCACCGGTTCGGCGGCCAAATCTGGACTCGTGCTGGGGGCGATCACCCTGGCGCAGCTGCTTGCCGGCCTACCGGCGGGGGCGCTGGTGGACCGCTGGAATCGCAAGACGATCATGCTGAGTTGCGAGGCGATACAGATGATCGCGGCGGTCAGCCTCGTGGCGGCCCTGTGGTGGAACGTGGTTCCGATCGGTTATCTGATCATCGTAGGCGCCGTGATAGGGATCTGCGGTGCACTGTTCCGACCGGCGGAGACCGCCTACGTGTCCTTGGTTGTGCCGGCCGAGCAGCTGTCCACGGCCGTGGCGCTGAATGCGGCGCGCGGATCCGTGGCGCAGCTGGCCGGCACTGCGGCGGGTGGTTTCCTCTTCGCCCTCGCCCGCTTCGGTCCTTTTATCGCGGATGCGGTGTCCCACGGGTTGGCCTGCATCCTGTTGATATTCCTCCGGGTGCCGCCACGGGAAATACAACCGGCGCCGACCCGCCACCTGAGCCGGGAGATCGTGGTCGGCTTGCGGTGGGTGTGGGCCAACCGGCACATCCGGGTGACCGCGCAGTGCGCGGTCGTGCTCAACCTGTTCATCAGCGCGTTCTTTCTCATCGTCATCGTGCTGGCCCAGTCTCGGGGAGTCTCCCCTGGGCAGATTGGCATCATCGCGGCGATGCTCGGGGTGGGCGGCCTCGTGGGCTCGGTGGCGGCGTCGAGTCTGTCTCAGCGGGTGAGCCCCTACGCCTCGATCATCGCGGTGTTCTGGGGACTGGGGGCGCTCACTCTCGCGGCGGCCTTCGTCCGAAGCGGATGGCTGTTGGGATTGTTGTTCGCCGCCATGGCGTTGCTGCCGCCCACCGCGAACACGACGATCATCACGCGGCAGCTGCTGCTCACCCCCGATGACCTGCGAGGTCGGCTGAGCAGCGTGCTGGGCATCGCTACCGGTGTGGCCGCCGCGCTGGGCCCGGTGCTGGGCGGGTTGCTGGTCGCGGCGTTGTCCGGCACCAACGCGGTGCTGGTGTGCGCGGGGGGCATCGCGGTCATCGCATTGGTGGCGACCTTCAGCCCTACCCTGCGCAGCTTCCCCCGACAGCCGGTTGCCGCAGAACCTTCGGGTCCCGAACCCGAGCCGATAACAGAAACCATTTCGGTCCCTACCGGAGACCGACAGGATGTTGCCAAGAAAGGAGACTGAAGACATGGATGACGATGCGAAGTACGAGGTGCTGCGTAACGACGAGGACCAGTACTCGCTGTGGCTGGTCGGCCTGGAGGTGCCGGCGGGCTGGCAGCGGGTCGGCAAGGAAGGCACCAAGGACGAGTGCTCGGCTTACGTTGATGAGGTGTGGACCGACATGCGGCCGCGCAGCCTGCGCGAGCAGATGGACGGTGCTCAGTCTTAACCAGTGGCGAAATCTTGACCATGGGCCCAATCCTGACCAGCGGGCCACTGTCTGAGCAGGAGGATTCGACATGACGCAGCCGCTCGCTCGTTCGCGCTGGGTGCAGGTCAGCCTTCCGCGGCCGGGCGCGCGGTTGCGGCTGATCTGCCTGCCTCCCGCCGGCGGCGGCGCCAGCAGGTACCGGGACTGGCCGGCGCACCTTCCCGATGACGTGGAGGTCGTATCGGTCCAGCTCCCCGGCCGGGAGAACCGCTTCAACGAGCAACCGATCGAGTCGTTGGAGCAGCTCGTCGGCCTGTTGCTGGACGAGCTGGCGAGCTATGTCAGCCGACCGTTCGCGCTGTTCGGCCACAGCATGGGCGCGCTGATCGCGTTCGAGCTGTCCCGGGCGCTGCGCCCGGGCGGCGTAGCGCCAGTGCATCTGTTCGCCTCCGGATGTCAGGCGCCGCACCTGCCCAGCCGCTCGCCGGACTGGCACACCCTGCCGGATGCAGAGTTCATCACCAAGATCGAGTCACTGGGTGGGATCCCGCCGGAGCTGCTGGCGGAGAGCCAGTTTCTCGACCTCATGCTGCCCACCCTGCGCAGCGACTGCACCCTCGCCGAGACCTATGTGTGCCGTTTACAAGCCCCGCTGAGCTGCCCGGTGTCCGCCTTCGGCGGCCTGCTGGACGAGGAGGTGTTTCCCGAGGACGTGCACGCCTGGTCACAACACACGACGGGCCCATTCCGGGCCCACCTGCTGCCCGGAGACCACTTCTTCGTCAACACTGCGCTCGTGGACCTGCTCGGACTGGTGGCTTCCGAACTCGAACCGACCAGCACCCCAGCGATGCCTCCCACCCCGCGCTGATCGTCACGCATGCGTTACCCGCGGCGTGCGCGTCCTGTCAGGATCAGCATGACGCCAGCCGGTGTCACCGACTGTGGTGTGACCCTCGTCAACTTGGGTGATCACCGGCTCGTCGGCGGCGACCAGTTCCCGCCAGCGTTGCAGATCATCGTGTTTGGACAGTGCGGTGAACGCAGACTGGGAGCGGGTCGGTCGATATCGACCCAGATGGTCTCGGGAATAAACGGTTCACGGGGCACTTGCGCGATCAATTCACGCCAATCTGTCCGGGTTGCCGTCACGGTCGCCTACCTGTCCTTCTCCGGCGGCTCGTCTTTGTCGTGCCTGCCGCGTCCGTAGTCTTAGGGTTTCTCAGTCTTGTCCGGCTGGTAGACACCCTGACCGTCCCGGTCACCGTCGTGCTTGTTCGGTTTGTTCTCTCGGCTCATCGCCACATCCGCCTTGAGGGCCATCACTTCCCACCGTGGCTCCTACCACGGCGGGGCACCTCTGTGCCAGCACGCTGCCTGGGCTGAGCTCTAGGTCGGCCAGTCCCACACCACGGTGTGCAACACCTCGATGGCATCCTGCACTTCCGGGTTCGCGTCGCATAGCAGCCATTCCAGAGCCCATTGACGTAGATCACGTCTCGGAACCGGAGCGTTTCTCGCACTGCACGCAATGGACCATCTGGGCCCGGGGCGATGCGCTCGAACCGGAAACCCTGGCTTCTAGCGGCATCATCAGCCGCATCGCCGCCGCCAGGTCCAGGCTAGATACGGCGGTCTTGCGCAGCCTCCCCAAGCCCAGCCGATGTCCAGCGGCACGCCGTTGCCACCATCGGATTTTGGGTCTTTGACAACAACGCCGTTGCTCTAGAAACCCCTACCGCGGCGATCGAAGTGACCCGACCGCAGGAAACGCGCTCTACGTGGCGATGTTCAACCAGCTGCAAGACCAGGCCATCTATGGCCATGAAGCGCGCCAACTGGTCGCCAAGGTTCTCGCGAGCCTCTAAGCCTAACGCGAGTAGGTGGGAGGACTGCCGCCATGCACCCCATAAGCGATCACCTATTCCTGAAGGATGGCGCACTTGTGGATCTTCGGAGGGGAACCAAATTCGCTCTGAGGGTCCCGAACCCAACAGCAGGGCTGTCGGAGCTTGATCAAACAGCTCTGCTG